>NZ_JBEPAP010000013.1:0-87753 GCF_040298665.1 Streptomyces sp. NPDC001508 | reverse complement strand
TCCAACGGCTGAGGGCCGACGGCAGAGAACCAACGGCTGAGGGCCGACGGCAGAGAACCAACGGCTGAGGGCCGACGGCAGAGAACCAACGGCTGAGGGCCGGCGACAGAGGGTGGAGGCAGGGAGTGGAGGCAGGGGGTGGAGGCAGTGGGTGGGGGTCGGCGGCTGAGGACCGACGGCAGAGGGCCGGCGACAGGGGGTGGGGGTCGGCGGCAGAGGGCCGGCGACAGAGGGTGGAGGCAGGGAGTGGAGGCAGGGAGTGGAGGCAGGGGGTGGAGGCAAAGGGTGGGGGTCGGCGGCAGAGGGCCGACGGCAGAGGGCGGAGGCAGGGGGTGGGGGTCGGCGGCAGAGGGCCGACGGCAGAGGGCCGACGGCAGAGGGCGGAGGCAGGGGGTGGGGGTCGGCGGCTGAGGGCCGGCGACAGAGGGTGGAGGCAGGGGGTGGAGGCAGGGGGTGGGGTCGGCGGCTGAGGACCGGCGGCAGAGGCTCGGCGACAGGAAGTGGAGGCAGGGGGTGGGGTCGGCGGCAGAGGCAGAGGCAGGGGGGCCGGTGGCAGAGACAGGTGGCGGAGGGGCTGGCGGCAGCGGCGCGGCCGGGCGGGTGGCAGCGACATCGTGGGTCCCGTGGCTCGGTCGACGCCCGCGGATCCGCCGGCCGGCCCGCCGGGCGTCGCGCTGTCCGGGCATCGGCCGGATCCGTCTACCCGGCGGCAGAGGCCGGGCCGAAGCAGCGGGACAGAGGCCGAGGGCGCGGACCCGGTGGATCTGTGGTGTGCCGTTGTGCCTCTGCGGGTGTGTTGTGCCCGGTCGCGTAGTTTCCCGCGCTTCTTCGGGGCGCTGGTGCACTCGCCGTCCGCGTGAGCGGGACATGGTCGGCCCGGACGAGGCAGGCGAACCGGCCGGGGCGACGTGCAGGGCGGTTGTGCGGGGGGCTTCGTGGAGTCGGTGGCAAAGACAGGGGCAGAGGCAGCGGGGCAGAGGTCGGGGACAGAGGCAGCGGGGCAGAGGCCGGGGGCTGAGGGGGTGCGGGAGGGGCTGGGGGCTCAGCTCAGGGGGGCCCGGGGGAATCTCCGGCTCTTTGTGCCCTCTGCCGCGGCCTGTTCCGCCTTGACCACGGCCGCGTAGCGGTCGACGTACTCCTGCTCGGACAGCATCAGGATCGCGTACATGATCTCGTCGGTGACCGCGCGCAGCACCGCCTTCTGGTTCTCCATGCCGGCGTACCGGGAGAAGTCGAGCGGCTTGCCGAAGCGGATGACGACGGGATGGACGTTCGGGATGACCTTGCCCGGCGGCTGGGCCTCGAAGGTGCCGATCATCGCGCACGGGACGACCGGGACACCCGCCGTCAGCGCCATCACGGCGACACCGACCTTGCCCTTGTACAGGCGGCCGTCGTGCGAGCGGGTGCCCTCCGGGTAGATGCCGAGCAGTTCGCCCCGGCGCAGCACGCCGAGGCCCTCGCGGATCGCGGCCCGGCCGGCGTCCTTGCCGGAGCGGTCGACCGGGATCTGGCCCGCGCTGCGGAAGAAGAACGCGGTCAGCCGGCCCTTGACGCCAGGACCGGTGAAGTACTCGGCCTTGGCGAGGAACGTGATGCGCCGTTTGAGTATCGCGGGCATCAGGAAGTGGTCCGAGAACGAGAGGTGGTTGCCGGCGACGATGGCCGGTCCGGACGCGGGTACGTTGTCCAGACCCTCCGTGCGGGGCCGGAAGACCAGCCTGAGCAGCGGCCCCAGCAGCACGTACTTCAGCACGTAATAGAACACGGCTCGCCCCTAACGTCGCGTGCACCTGTAGTCATCTGTAACCGTCTTCGGTCAGGAGCCCGCCGGGTGCACCCGCATCACACGCACGCGGCGCCGCTGGAGCCCCGCGACGGTGTAGTCCTCGCGCCGCCACCTGCCGAGGGTGCCGCCCACCAGTTCCTCGGCCTGGTCCCGCCGCAGGTCCCGGTATCTGTGCTTGACCAGCGGCGGCTCGTAGCCGGGCAGCACGTCGAAGTCGTACACCTCGCAGAACCTCTCGCCGATGGGGCCGTCGGCGGCGTAGTAGGTGAGCCATCGGGCGTGGTCCTCCAGCCGGGTGGGGTGCACGCCCGGGTGGCCCAGCACCAGGCCGGCGACGAGGGCCGTGACCTCGGGGCACTTGTTGGTGATCGACGCGACGGGGTCGTTGTCCAGGTCGCCCATGACGACGACCGGCTTGGGCGCGGCCTCGGGCCTGAAGACCCGCACATGGTAGGTCGCGTGGCCGTACCAGTGCGGTGACCGGTACGGCAGCGCGTACTGGTCGATCACCAGGACCGCCTCGTCGCTCGGGGGCGGCGCGTCGGCGGACCCGCGGCGGCGGGAGAACAAGCTCATGTCCGTTTCCTCAGCAATGTGGTGATCTCGGCGCCGACGTCCTCGGTGAGCGGGCCCGCGCACGGAATGCCGAGTCCTTCCGCGAGCCCTCGCCCGTGCAGGTCGACGGCCGACTCGGCCAGTTCCGCGAACGCCACGCCCGCCGCCCGCGCCCGCCACCAGGCCGTCACGGCGGTGACGACGCCGACGATCACCGCCGGCCACCACACGACGCCCACGGCGAGATAGCCGAGCGCCCACGCCACCAGCCGGGACGCCGCGGCCAGACGCCCGCGGGCCGCGCCGATCTCGGCGCGCACGTCCTCGGGCAGCGTCAGCCACAGCCGTGGCCAGGCCGAGGTGAGGTCGAGCCGGTAGGCCGCCCAGACCCGGGTGTCCACCGCGGCGATCCGGTCGCCCAGCCAGAACGGACGGGTGGGCGGCGCGAGGCTGATCCGGTTGCGCCGGGCGTTCAGCTCACGGGCCCGCGCCGCGGTAGCTTCCGCCTCGGGGGTGTGCTCCGCCCTGGCCGCCGCGACCAGGGCGTGCTCGAACCGCTGCTGCGCGGTGTCCCAGCGGCGGCGGCGCCGGGCGGCGAGCCGGCGGGGCCGGGTGGCGAGCCAGGCCCGTTCCACCACGGCGCCCAGCGCGCTGACCGCAAGCCCGAGGCCCGCGGAGACGGCGAGCAGCCCTGCGAGGACGAGGACCAGCGTGCCGGTGTTCCGCAGCGCGGGCTGTGCCGACAGCCGGTCGAGCCGGTCCAGCAGCAGGCCGGTGTCGTACCACCGCCGGTGCCCGAGCGTCGCCCCGGCCGCGGTCGCGCTCATCAGCAGCACACTGGGGCCGAGCAGCAGGGTGAGCCAGCGTTCCGCCAGCTTGCCGCTCAGCGCCGTCAGGAATCCCGTCACGCCAGGAACCCCGTCACGACCTGAGCCTCGTGACCGTCATCGGTCGCCGGTGCACCAGGCAGTCCACCGGTGCCGCACCCGGCGCCTCGATGCGGGGGCAGGTGCCGCCGGGGCAGGCGAGAACTTCGAGGACGGCGCGCCCGTCACCGGCGCCGGGCAGCCGCTCGTAGCCACGCACCGGGCTGAGGCCGCCCGCGTGCCCGGCTCGCAGCAGCAGATCGTCCAACGCGTCGAAGTCGTCGGCGAGTTCCGCGGGCGTGGCGCCGCCACGGACCCGGTCGGCGATCGACTCCGCACGCGCCCGGATCTCCGACGAGGTGCGCACCGCGTCGGCGGCGTCGGCCAAGCGCTCGCACAGCACGGCGAGTTGGTCAGCGGTCACCGTAGTGAGGATAGCCTCGCGTGATGACCCCGACACCCTTCGACCACGAGATCGAGCGGAACCGGCGCCTGGCCGCGGAGGGCTCGGTGAACGCCATGCTCGACCTGGCCATGGGGCTGCGCGACCGCCACCGGCACACGGGAGATCCGACGGATCTGCTGGCGGGGATCACTCACCTGCGTACCGCACTCGGACATGTCTCGGGCCACCCGGTCGGCCATGTGCTGCGGGTCAATCTCGGCGCCCTGCTGCTGGACCACTTCGAGTACTTCGGAGAGGTGTCGGCGCTGCACGAGGCGATCGCCGCATGTGAGGAGGCCGTTCCGCACCTTGACGAGAAGGACCGGCGGGTGGCGGCCACGATGCGGGCCGAGGCGCTGCTCGTGCTGGCCGAGCACACCCGCGACGTCGCGTACGTCGACGAGGCCGTCGCCTCCGCGTCCCGACTGCCGCGCGTACCGGAGGTGCTGTTCGTGCTGGGCAGGGCCCTGTACCAGCGGTACATGCTGACCGACGACCCCTCCGCACTGCCCGACGCGGCCCGCCTGCTCGACGAGAGCGTCCGGACATCGCCGGGCGGCGACCTCAACCATCTGCTGCGGCTCAATCTGCTCGGTGATGTGCTGCAGACCACCGCCGAACACACCGGTGACGAGTCGGTGCGGGAGAGGGCCGTGCGGCATCTGCGGGCCGCGGTGGCGGGCGCCCCGAGCACATCGGGCCTGCTGCTGGACTTCAAGGTCGACCTCGCCGCCGCGCTGCGGGACCGCGGCCGGTACACCGGTGACCTCGCGGCACTGCGGGAAGGCGTGAGCCTCCTGCGCGACGTGCTCGCCGCCACCCCGGCCGACACCCGCCCGTGGGGCAACCGGTGCGAGAACTACCTGATCGCCGTGCACGACCTGATCGAACAGACGGCTGACATCGAACTGCTCGACCAGGCCGTGGAGTTCGGCCGGTCCGCGCGCGGCCGGGGCAGCAAGGACGCCACGATCCCGCTGCTGCTGGGACTGCTGCACCACAGCCGGTTCCTGCACACCCGGCTGCGATCCGACCTGGCAGCCGCGGTCACCGCCTTCACCGAGGTCGTCGAGTCGGCCCCGTACGGCGGTTCGGACCATATGGCGGCGCTGGGCAACCTGGGCCGGGTGTGGCTGTCCGAGTACCGCTTCAGCGGCGATCCGGCGGCGCTCGGCCGGTCCGTGACGGCGCTGGGCGGCGCCGTCCGGGCGAGCGCTCCCGGCACTCCCCGGCGCGGCGCGGCCCAGATCAACTACGGCGACGCCCTGTACGCCCAGTACGAGCAGAGCCTGGACCCCGCCGTGCGCGCAGCGGCGGGACACGCCTTCCGCGAGGCGGCGCGCACCGAGGAGTCGCAGCCCATCACCCGGATCAGGGCCGCACGGGCATGGGCCCGCACCGAGGCGGAGGCAGGACACTGGGAAAGGGCCCGGGACGCCTACGTGTTCGCGGTCGGCCTGCTGCCCCTCGTGGTGCCGCGCCGTCTTGCCCGCCTCGACCAGCAGCGGCTGCTGGAAGAGCTGAACGGTCTCGCCGCCGACGCGGCGGCCGGTGCGCTCTGGGCGGACGACCCGCAGACGGCGGTACGGCTGCTGGAACTCGGCCGCGGCGTGCTCGGCGGGCAGGTGCTGCAGAGCCGCAGCGATCTGTCCCGGCTGCGGGCCGTCGCACCCGAACTCGCCGAACGGCTGCGCGACGCGTTCGCCCGGCTGCCCCCCTCCGGGCCCGTCATGGGCGCCGCGGCGGACGAGCGGCACGGCCTGGACATCCAACTGGGGCGGCTGCTCGACGAGGCCCGCGCACTGCCCGGGTTCGGTGACTTCCTCGCCCCGCCCGAACTGGCCGACCTCCTCGCGTCCACGCGGAGCGGACCGGTGGTGCTCATCAATGTGAGCGGGTTGCGCAGCGACGCGCTCATCGTCGAGCCCTCGGGCGTCACGGTGGTCGAACTGCCGGGCGTGACACCGGACTCCGTGGCGCAGCGGGCCGCCGAGTTCGGTGCCGCGCTGCGGGCCGCGACCCGCCCCGGAGCGGGCGAGACCAAGGCCCAGAACACCGTCACCCAGGTGCTCGGCTGGCTGTGGGACGTCATCGCCGAACCGGTGCTGGAACGACTCGGACACACCACGGCGCCGTCCGGCAGCCCGCCGCGGATCTGGTGGTCGCCGGTGGGACAGCTCGCCCTGCTCCCCCTGCACGCGGCCGGCCGCTTTCCGGGCGACGCCACGGTCCTCGACCGGGCCGTCTCCGCCTACACCCCCACCCTGCGCGCCCTCGGGCACGCCCGCGCCCGGTACGCCCGGGCACGGGAGGACCTGGTCGTCGTGGCGATCGGGGACGCGCCCGGGGCGAAGGCGCTGCGCGGCGCGGAACGGGAGGCGAGCGCGATCGCCGACCTGACCCCGGCGACCCGGCTGACCGGCCCGCAGGCGACGGTCGGCGCGGTCCGCGCCGCGCTCGCCTCGCACGCCTCGGCGCACTTCGCCTGTCATGCGACAAGCGATCCCGACGATCCGTCAGCCGGGCATCTGCTGCTGCACGACGGCCCGCTGTCCGTGCTCGACGTGTCCGCACTGGACCTCGGCCATGTCCGGCTCGCGGTGCTGTCGGCGTGCGAGACGTCCCTCGGCACGCACCGGATCCCGGACGAGGGACTGCATCTGGTGTCGGCGTTCCAACTCGCCGGCTATCCGCAGGTCGTGGGAACCCTGTGGCAGGTCCACGATCGCGTCGCCCGGCTGGTCGCCGTGGATCTGCACCAGGGGATCGCACGGGGCGAGGACGTCGCGACGGCCCTGCACCACGCCGTGCGTCGCTGCCGGGAGCGCTACCCGAGGACGCCGACGCTGTGGGCGGCGTATCTGTACTCCGGTCAATGACGTTCATCTGACGGCCGAACGGTCACATGAACGTCAAACCCATGGGCAGACGACGGTTTCGCGAGCAAGCTGGTGGGGTGGCGTTCTGGGGCAGGAAGAAGACGAAACATGACCGGGCGGAGATCACCGACCACTACGTCGGTGATTTCGGCAGTGCCGAGATCACGACGACGGAGCGGCCCGGTGACGTGCCGCTGATCGACATCAAGCTGAAGGTGACCGAGGAGTTCGCCCGCGGCGCGGAGTTCGAGCGCAAACGCGAGGAACTGGGTCCGACGCACCCGGAGACACTGCATGCCCTGCATGTGTACGCGGTGGCCCTGGGGCGCAAGCCCGACCGGCGCAACGATGCCGTCGAACTGCTGGCTTGGCTGGTCTCCGTCCGCGCGGACGACGAGGAGAACAGGCTGCTGACGCTGAACGACCTCACCCGGCTCTTGCAGGAGGGAGGTCAGCCGGCGCTCGCCGAGCAGCGGCTGCGGGAGGCGCTGACCGGCTGGGAGCGGCTGCGCGGCCAGGACGACGCCCAGACCCTGACGATCGCGACGAACCTCGGGAACGTCCTGCTCGGCCTCGGCCGCCGGGAAGAGGCCGAAGGACTGATGCGGGACACCGTGGCCCGCCGCACCCGTACCCTCGGCGCCACCCATCCGGACACGCTGAGCAGCAGAAACACCCTGGCGGGTACGTTACGTGACTCGCCCGAGCGGCTTGCCGAGGCCGAGTACATGTACCGGGCGATGCTGGCCGACGTCGACGGCGGCAGCGACCTGGCCCTGACCGTACGGCACAACCTCGCCGCCGTGCTCATCCACCAGGGCAGGCACGACGAGGCGCTGGAGATGTACCGGGAACTGGTCGACGCCCGGTCGCGGTTGAAGGGCGAGCGGCACCCGGACACCCTGGTCGCCCGGCACAACTACGCGGTCGTACTGAACCGGCTCGGCCGCGCCAGCGAGGCGGAGACCCTGATCGCCGAGGTGCTGGAAGGCTACCGGCGGGCCTACGGCCACCGGCACGCCAGGACCCTCGGGGTCCAGGTCGATCTGGCGGCGATGAAGGCCAACCAGGGCCGCACCGCGGAGGCGGTGCCGCTGCTGCGGGACGCGATCGACGGCTACCGCAGCACGCACGGCCCCGACCACCCGAGGGTCCGCGAACTCACCGGCATCCTCGCGCAACTCGCCGGCTGACCGCCGCCCGACGGCGCCCGGACGGCCCGGGCGCCGGTGATCGCCGGCACGGTGCCCGCATGCTGCGGCGGACACGGTTCACCGGAGGGCCGCTCAGGCACCGAGCCTCGCGGCCGTCCTCGGTCCGCGCTCGCTCCCCGCGGCGGCCTACGGGTCCGGCGAGATCGCCCGGCGGCTCGGCGCCCCCGCGACCTTTCCGCTGTACGGCGCCGCCGCGGGCGCCCAGGCCACCGACGGCGACCTCGCAGGCCCCGTCACCGTCGCGCCCGGCGGACCTGACGGCCCCGCCGCGGGAACGCGGTCGCGGCACCACGGGGGTGGTATACGGCATCGAAGGGGCCGGAAGATTGCCGAGGCCGGGCAATGCCCGGGACGGTCGAGCCATGTGAACATCTGTTCACCGGCACGGTCGCCGCGCGGAAAGGGGGCAGGGCGGATGGCCTGGTTTCTCGGTCTCGGCATCGCAGGAGTCGTACTGCTCGCGCTGTCCCTCCTCTTCGACGGCATCCTCGAAGGACTCTTCGGCGGCGCCGACGCGCTCGACGGCCTCCTCGACGGCTGGCTGTCGCTCCCGGTCATCGCCGGCTTCGTGTCGATGTTCGGCTTCTCGGGGGCGATCGTCATGGGCGCCACCGGGCTGGGCGCGGCCGTCGCCACCGCGGTCGGCGTGCCCGCCGGAGTCGGCACGGGCTGGCTCGCCTACCGCCTCAGCCGTGTCCTGCTCGACGACCGGTCCGGCGCCGCGCCGCGCGAGGACGACCTGATCGGCGCCGCGGGCTCCGTGGTGACGGCCATTCCGGCGGACGGCTACGGCGAGGTGCTGATCCACCGGGCCGGCCAGCCGGTGAAGCTCGCGGCGAAGAGTCCCAAGCCGGTGCCGCGGGGAACCGAGGTCTGGGTCGCCCAGGCGCTGTCCCAGACGGCGGTGTCCGTGCTCCCGGTGGAACGCTGACCGGTCCGACCGCGCCCGGCGCCACCTGCTCAACCGAACCACCCGTAACGAACTGCCGTCCCCTGGGCGGGCTGAGGGGAATCCATCATGAGTCCAGTCGTCATCGCCGTCATAGGAGTCGTCGTACTCCTCGTCCTGCTCGGCCTGGTGGTCGTCACCCGCTACAAGGTGGCCGGCCCGAGCGAGGCGTTCATCGTCACCGGGCGGCGCGGCAAGAAGGCCACCGACCCGGAGACCGGCCGGGTCTTCACCGACAACAGCGGCCAGAAGGTCGTCGTCGGCGGTGGTGTGTTCGTCGTGCCGTTCGTGCAGCAGAAGTTCAGCCTCGACCTGTCCTCGCGGCACATCCCGGTCGCGGTGCGCGGCGCGGTCACGCTGCGCGGCGTCAAGGCCAACCTGGACGGTGTCGCCATCGTGAAGGTGGGCGGCACCGAGGACTCGATCCGCGCCGCCGCCCAGCGTTTCCTCATGCAGCAGGACGGCATCGTCGGGTTCACCCAGGAGGTGCTGTCCGGCGCGCTGCGCGCCATCGTCGGCCGGATGTCCGTCGAGGACGTCATCCGGGACCGGGCCGCGTTCGCCGGACAGGTCGCCGAGGAGGCGGAGGCCAGCCTGTCCGGTCAGGGCCTGGTGCTGGACGCCTTCCAGATCCAGGACATCACCACCGAGGGCTCCTATCTGGAGGACCTCGGCAGACCCGAGGCCGCCCGCGCCCGGCAGGAGGCCGACATCGCCGAGGCGGTGGCCCGGCGGGCCGCCGAACAGGCCCGGCTGAAGGCGGAGGAGGAGATCGCCGTCGCCCAGCGGACGTTCGCGCTGCGGCAGGCGGAGATCAAGGCCGAGACGGACGAGGCCACCGCCCGTGCGGCCGCCGCCGGACCGCTCGCCGAGGCCGCCCGCCGGCAGGAGATCCTCACCCAGCAGGAGAAGGTCGCCGAGCGGCAGGCCGCGCTCACCGACCGCCAGCTCGACACCGAGGTCCGCAAGCCGGCCGACGCCCAGCGGTACGCCGCCGAGCAGGACGCCGAGGCCAAGCGGGTGGCCCGGGTGAAGCAGGCCGAGGCGGAGCGGCTGGCCGGGATCGCCGCCGCGCAGGCGGAGGCCGAGCGGGCACGGCTGACCGGTGAGGGCGAGAAGCAGCGCCGCAGCGCGCTGGCCGAGGCCGTCCGGCTGGAGGGCGCGGCGCAGGCGGCGGCCATCGGCGCGACCGGCGAGGCCGAGGCCGAGGCGATGCGGAAGAAGGCCGACGCGTTCGCCCAGTACGGTGACGCGGCCGTGCTGCAGATGCTCGTCGAGGTGCTTCCGCACGTCGTCGCCAAGGCCGCCGAACCGCTGGGCGCCATCGACAAGATGACGGTCATCTCCACGGACGGGGCGAGCCAGTTGACCCGCACGGTCGCCGACAACGTCGCCCAGGGCGTCGAACTGCTCGGCTCCACCACCGGAGTCGACCTCGCCGAACTGCTGAAGGGCCTCACCGGACGGGTCGTGGGACAGGACCGCCCCACGGCCGCCGCCCGCTCCGAGGCCAACGGTAAGATCGAGATCGCCGACTGACACGGCTTCACCGAACCGATCGAGCAGCCCGGGC
Organism: Streptomyces sp. NPDC001508; assembly: GCF_040298665.1. Lineage (NCBI taxonomy): Bacteria > Bacillati > Actinomycetota > Actinomycetes > Kitasatosporales > Streptomycetaceae > Streptomyces > Streptomyces sp. NPDC001508. The sequence goes on along the minus strand of NZ_JBEPAP010000013.1, from coordinate 77,483 downwards.
GGCCCCGCCACCCGGGCTTCACCGTGCCCGGTCCCGGAGACGCACGCGCGCACCCGGGCCTCGGGGTGCCGCACAGGCCGCCGACGCCGCCGACGCCCCGGACCTGATGGACCGGACGGCACCGGACATCTCCGGGTGGCACCGGACATCTCCGGGTGGCACCGGACATCTCCGGGCGGCACCGGACGTCGCCGGGTGGCGGACAGGCGTCCGGGTGGGCGGGAAGCGTGCCGCTTGCGGTCCGCCGGGACGGCGCTCCTAGGATGGGCGGCGATGATCGGACCCGAGCGGCACCCGTGCCCGCCCCCGCGGCGGTGGCGGGTGCTGCTTGTGCTCGGGCTGCTGGCCGGCCTGCTCGGCATGCACGCGCTGGCCCCCGGCGGCGCCGTCGCCCGCCCCCACCACGGCCCCGCCCCGAGGGTGACGGCCGCGGTCGCCACCGACCCGGACTGCCCGGACGACGGGCACTGCGGCGGACACCACGCGCGGCACGCCGACCCGACCTGTGCGTCGGGCGCCGTGAGCCGGGGACCGGACCTGCCCGCGCTCGTCCCGCACCCCGTCACCGCCGCCGTGCCCGCCCACCGGGCCGGCTCATACCCGGCCGCCGCCCCCGAAGGGGCCCGCGCGCCGCCGTCCCTGGCAGAACTCCAACTCCTGCGGATCTAGGGCGGGTTTCGAAAGTCCCGGCTGGCCCGCGACGCCTGGCACGGCACTCCCCCAGCCTTCGGCCGGGAGGTGCCCCCACGCCGCGTTGTCGGGATCGTCCGTGTACGCCCAGTACCCGGACGACCCTCCGCCTTGCGATGCACCGCACCGGACGCCGCGGTCCCCGCCCTCCGGGCGGACGACGCTACTTCCGAAACACGCCCTGATGCCGCCCCCACCGCTCCCGGACAGTCCGGACGACGCGGTGTTCGGCATGCCCACCATCCGTTCGTACAGCAGGAGTTCACGCATGACCATCCGCAGCACGACCCCCCGTACCCCGGCGCGCCGCGCGGCCCTCGTCCTGGCCGCGGCGGGTGCCGCACTCGTCCTCGCCGCCTGCGGCAGCGACGGCGACCGCGGCCACTCGGGCCACGGCGCCACACCGTCCGCGAGCGCGGACGCCACCGCCGCGTCCCACAACGCCCAGGACGTCGCCTTCGCGCAGGGCATGATCCCGCACCACGAGCAGGCCCTCGGCATGGCCCGGCTCGCCGCCGACCGTGCCTCCTCCGCCCGGGTCAAGGACCTCGCCACCCGCATCGAGAAGGCGCAGGACCCGGAGATCACCACGATGACCGGCTGGCTTCGGGCCTGGGGCGAGCGGGTGCCCGCGGCGGGCACGGGCCACACCGGTCACTCCGGCATGGCCGGGATGATGGACGACAAGGACATGACCGCGCTGGAGAAGGTCACCGGGCAGGACTTCGACACGAGGTTCCTGACCATGATGGCCGACCACCACAGGGGCGCCGTCGAGATGGCCACGACCGAGAAGTCCAAGGGCTCCTACGGTCCGGCGAAGGTCCTGGCCGACGCCGTCGTGACCGCGCAGAACGCCGAGATCGAGGAGATGGGCCGACTGCTCGGCCGGGGCTGACGGCTGGCTGTGCCCTCCCGGCCCCGCACGGCCGGGAGGGCACGGGCATGCCTCAGACCAGTACCTTCTCCAACGCCCCGAGCGCGGACCGCAGTTCGTCGGCGGTGATGGTCAGCGGCGGCGCCAGCCGGATCGTGGACCCGTGGGTGTCCTTGACCAGGACCCCCTCCCGCAGCAGCCGCTCGCCGACCTCACGGCCGGTGCCGATGGCCGGGTCGATGTCCACCCCCGCCCACAGCCCGCGCGAGCGGAACCCGACCACGCCCCGGCCCACCAGCGCGGTCAGCCCGTCCCGCAGGACCGCGCCCAGATCGGCCGCCCGGCGCTGGAACTCGCCGGTCTCCAGCAGCTCGACCACCGCCGTGCCGACCGCCGCCGCCAGCGGGTTCCCGCCGAACGTCGAACCGTGCTCGCCCGGCCGCAGCACCCCCAGCACCTCCCGGCCGGCCACCACCGCGGAGACCGGCACGATGCCACCGCCCAGCGCCTTGCCGAGCAGCACCACATCGGGCACGACGGACTCGTGTTCCACGGCGAGGGTGCGGCCCGTACGGCCGAGCCCCGACTGGATCTCGTCCGCGACGAACAGACACCCCGCGCGCCGGGTCAGCTCGCGGACCCCGGTGAGATAGCCGTCGTCCGGGATGACGACCCCGGCCTCGCCCTGGATCGGCTCGATCAGCACCGCGGCCGTCGTCTCGTCGACCGCCGCCTCGAGCGCGGCCAGGTCGTTGTACGGGACGATGCGGAAGCCCGGGGTGAACGGGCCGAAGCCGGTCCGCGCCGACTCGTCCGTCGAGAAGCCGACGATCGTGGTGGTACGGCCGTGGAAGTTCTCCGCCGCGACCACGATCGTGGCCCGGTCGGCGGGCACGCCCTTGACCTCGTACGCCCATTTGCGCGCGACCTTGATGCCGCTCTCCACGGCCTCGGCGCCGGTGTTCATCGGCAGCACCATGTCGTGCCCGGTCAGGCCGGCCAGCCGCGCCGCGAACCCGGCCAGCCGGTCGTGGTGGAAGGCACGCGAGGTGAGGGTCAGCCGGTCGAGCTGACGGTGCGCGGCCTCGATCAGCGCCGGGTGGCGGTGGCCGAAGTTGAGGGCCGAGTAGCCGGCCAGCATGTCGAGGTAGCGGCGGCCCTCGACGTCCTCCACCCAGACGCCCTCGGCACGGGCGACGACCACGGGCAGCGGATGATAGTTGTGCGCGAGGACCGGCTCCTCCGCGCGGATGAGGTCGGCGGACGTACGCGTGCGTGCGGGTGCTGTCATGAACGGATCTCCTGAGTGCAGCACTTGATGCCCCCGCCGGCCTTGTGCAACTCCGACAGGTCGACGGGGACGGGGACATAGCCGTGGTCGGCGAGACGCGCGGCAAGGGCCTCGGCCCGCGGCGCGATGAAGACATGACGCCCGTCGGAGACGGAGTTCAGCCCGAACGCCATCGCGTCGTCGCGGGTGGCGAGCACCGCGTCGGGGTACAGCCGCGCGAGCACCTCGCGGCTGCCGGGGGAGAAGGCCCCGGGGAAATAGGCGATGTTGTGGTCGTCCAGGACGAACAGCGCCGTGTCCAGGTGGTAGAGGTACGGGTCCACCAGGGTCAGGCTGATCACCGGCACACCGAAGAACTCCTGCGCCTCGCGATGGGCGTCCCGGGTCGTGCGGAAGCCCGTGCCGGCCAGCAGGTACCGGCCCGTCGGGACCAGGTCGCCCTCGCCCTCGCACACCGACCGGGGGCGGTACACCTCGTAGCCCGCCGTCTTGAACCACAGGTCGTAGTGGCTCGACTCGGGGCGGCGCTGGGGCGCGTGGAAGAGGGAGCCGAAGACACGGCCGCCGACGACGACCGCCGAGTTCGCGGCGAAGACCATGTCCGGCAGGCCGGGGACGCAGGGCAGGGTGTCGACCGTGTGCCCGTGGTCCAGGTAGGCGCGGATCAGCGACTGCCACTGCTCCTGCGCCAGATCGACGTCGACGCTGGTGTCGGGATGCATCCAGGGGTTGATCGCGTACTGCACGGCGAAGTGCCGGGGTGCGCAGACGAGGAAGCGCCGGGGGCGCGGCACACGGCTGTCGGGCACAGAGGTGTTCCTCCGCTCTCCTGCGGTGTCGACTGAGGGGTGGCACCAAGGTAGGAAACGGCGGAGACGGTGGACAAGAAATCAGAGCTGCGTGTGTGGGCAGGAATGCTGCGTCGTGGCTGGAAAATACGCAGCACCGCTGCGCGGGTCCGGGTTTACTCGGGCGCGACCTGGGTGGCGGCGGCCTCGGGGCTCTCCGGCAGCAGATGGGACAGCACCATCACGCTGATCGTCTTCCGGATGAAGGGCTCCACCCGGATCCGCTCCAGCACCTCCTCGAAGTGCTCGACGTCCCGCGCCCGCACATGCAGCAGCGCGTCCGCGCCGCCCGTCACCGTCATCGCGGCCGTGATCTCCGGATGGTTGCGCACCACCTCGGCCAGCCGCCGCGGCGGCGCCGCGCCCTCGCAGTACACCTCGACATACGCCTCCGTGCGCCAGCCCAGCGCCGACGGCTTCACGGTGGCCGTGAACCCGGTGATCACACCCGTCTCACGCAGCCGGTCCACGCGCCGCTTGACCGCGGTGGCCGACAGCCCGATCGCCGAGCCGATCTCGGCGAAGCTGCTCCTGGCGTTCGCCACGAGCGCGGTGACGATCTTCCGGTCGAGTTCGTCGAACGGGGCGGTCCTGCTGTTCATGCGGGCACTGTATCCAGCGGGAACGTCCACGCCCGGCACATGTCCACCCGTACGGATTCCACCTACACTCCACCTTCATGCTGCGCGCCCTCGCCGTCGACGACGAACGCCCCTCGCTGGAGGAACTGCTCTACCTCCTGCACGCCGATCCACGCATCGGCGGCGTCGAGGGGGCCGGTGACGCCACCGAGGCGCTGCGCCGCATCACCCGAGCGCTGGAGTCCGGCCCTGACGGACCCGACGCCGTCGACGTCGTCTTCCTCGATGTGCAGATGCCCGGCCTCGACGGTCTGGAGATGGCCCGGCTGCTCACCGGCTTCACGCATCCGCCGCTGGTCGTGTTCGTCACCGCGCACGAGGACTTCGCGGTGCGCGCCTTCGACCTGAAGGCCGTCGACTACCTTCTCAAACCGGTCCGCAAGGAACGGCTCGCGGAGGCCGTGCGCCGGGTCGCCGAGGTGCGCGGCGCCCCCCGCATCCCCGTGCACGAACCCGACCCGGACCAGTTGCCCGTCGAACTCGGCGGGGTGACCCGCTTCGTCGCCGTCGACGACATCACCCATGTCGAGGCGCAGGGCGACTACGCCCGGCTGCACACCGGCCGCGGCAGCCACCTCGTCCGCATCCCGCTGTCCACCCTGGAGGACCGCTGGCGCTCCCGGGGCTTCGTCCGCATCCACCGCCGTCACCTCGTCGCGCTCCGCCACATCGGCGAACTCCGGCTGGACGCGGGCACCGTGAGCGTCCTGGTCGGCGCCGAGGAACTTCAGGTCAGCCGGCGCCACGCCCGTGAGCTGCGGGACCTGCTGATGCGCCGCACCACCGGATAGAGGAGGCCGCGATGGAGCCCACCGAACGCCGGGTCGTCGTCACCGGACCGCCCCGCCGCGCCCGCCGTACCCCCGGCCACCACCGGCCGCGCACCGAGATCGATGAGCAGACCACCCTCGGCCACACCTATGTCCGCTCCCTGATGCGTACCCAACTGCGGGCCGCGCTGGCCGTGTTCGCGGTCCTGGTGCTGCTGGTCGGCCCGCTGCCCCTGGTGTTCGCGGCGGCCCCGCAGGCCCGCAGCCTCGAATGGCCGGTGCTCGGCTTCGGCCTGTACGCGCCGCTCGTCCTGCTCGCCCGCTGGTACGTGCGCCGCGCCGAACGCAACGAGCGCGACCTGGTGCGTCTGGTCGAGGACCGCTGAGACGGGGGATCGCAGACCACCGTGAACACCAGCTACGCCGTCACCGCCGTCGCCCTCGTCGTCGTCGCCACCGTCCTCGTCGGCGCGTTCGGCCTCAGGGTCTCGCGCACCACCTCCGACTTCTACGTCGCCTCGCGCACCGTCGGACCCCGCCTCAACGCCGCCGCCATCAGCGGCGAATACCTCTCCGCCGCCTCCTTCCTCGGCATCGCGGGACTGGTCCTGGTGCAGGGCCCGGACATGCTCTGGTACCCGGTGGGCTACACGGCGGGCCATCTGGTGCTGCTCCTGTTCGTCGCCGCACCGCTGCGCCGCTCCGGCGCCTACACGCTGCCCGACTTCGCCGAGGCCCGGCTCGCCTCGCAGGGCGTGCGCCGGCTCGCCGGGGCGTTCGTCGTCGGCGTCGGCTGGCTGTATCTGCTGCCCCAACTCGAGGGCGCCGGGCTCACCCTGACGGTGCTCACCGGCGCACCCGACCCGCTCGGCGGGATCATCGTGGCCGTGGTCGTGGTGGCGACGGTCGCGGCCGGCGGCATGCGCAGCATCACCTTCGTACAGGCCTTCCAGTACTGGCTCAAGCTCACCGCCCTGCTCGTCCCCGCCCTGTTCCTGGTCCTCGCCTGGCAGGGCGACGGCGCTCCCCGGCACGCCTTCGACGAGCCGGCCACCTTCCGGGAGCAGCGTTCCCTGCACGTCGAGGACACCCTCGACCTGCGGCTCGACCGGCCGCTGACCGTCACCGTGAGCGGCACGGTCGACGGCCGCCGGCACGACATGGACCGGGTCGCCCTGCCCGCCGGCACCCACCGCTTCGAACGCGGCACCCGACTGGCCTTCGCGCCCGGCGACCCCGTGCCGGCCGCCGTACAGGGCGCGGGCGGCGGCATGTCCACCTCGACGGCCGCGGGGCGCGAGGAACGCCCGCTGTACGCCACGTACGGGCTCATCCTCGCCACCTTCCTCGGCACCATGGGCCTGCCGCACGTCGTCGTCCGCTTCTACACCAGCCCGCACGGCGTCGCCGCCCGCCGCACCACCGTCGCCGTCCTCGCCCTGATCGGCGGCTTCTATCTGCTGCCGCCGGTGTACGGGGCGCTCGGCCGGCTGTACGCCCCCGAACTCACCCTCACCGGCGACGCGGACGCCGCGGTCCTGCTGCTGCCCGGCCGGATGATCGGCGGCCTGGGCGGCGACCTGCTCGGCTCGCTGGTGGCGGGCGGCGCCTTCGCCGCGTTCCTGTCCACCGCGTCCGGACTGACCATGGCCGTGGCGGGCGTGCTCACCCAGGACGTGCTGCCGTCCCGCGGAGTGCGGCACTTCCGGCTCGGCACGGTGCTCGCCATGGCGGTGCCGCTGGCGGCGAGCGTGCTGGTCGGCGGGCTGCCGGTCGCCGACGCGGTGGGGCTCGCCTTCGCCGTGTCGGCGTCGTCCTTCTGCCCGCTGCTCGTCCTCGGCATCTGGTGGCGGCGGCTGACCCCGCCGGGCGCCGCCGCGGGCATGCTGGTGGGCGGCGGTTGCGCGTTCGTCGCGGTGGCCGCGACCATGGCCGGCCTGCCCGGCACCGGTTCCCTGCACGCGCTGCTCGCCTGGCCCGCGCTGTGGTCGGTGCCGCTCGGTTTCCTCACCATGGTGCTGGTGTCGCTGGCCACCGCGGGCCGGGTGCCGCCGGGTACGGCGGCCATCCTGGCGCGGTTCCATCTGCCGGAGGAACTGCACGCCCCGCTGGAGGCGTCATGACGCGCCGTCGGACGTCCGCGGCGGTGCCGTGGCCGGTCGCGCACTTCCCCGTGCCCCTTCGGGGCGCTGCCGGGCCGCGCGCGGAGGCCCGACGATGACCGGTTTCCTCGCGGGCCTGTGCGTCGCCGCCCTCCCGCTGCTCGCCGCCGGCTTCTGGCTCGGGCGGCGCACCGCACGCCCGCAGAGCCTCGGCGACCTCGGCACGCCCGTCGAGCACGCCACCTTCCAGACCCTGCACACCGCCTCGCTCGCCGCGCCTCCACTGCGTGCGGGCCTCACCGAGGAGACCGCGCGCAGATCGGCCCGCAGGCTGCGCACACTGCTCGGCACCGACGCGCTGTGCCTGACCGACCAGAAGGAGGTCCTGGTCTGGGACGGCGTGGGCGGCCACCACCGCGGGGAGATCATGGAGCGGCTGGCGGGGCCGCTGGAGACCGGCCGCGGCGAGGCGTTCCCGCTGTCCTGCGCGACCCCCGACTGCCCGGTCCGCTGGGCCGTGGTGGCGCCGCTCACCGTCGACGACCGGGTGCACGGGGCGCTGGTCGCCTGCGCGCCGCGGGAGTCGGCCGTGCTGGTACGGGCGGCGGGCGAGGTGGCCCGCTGGGTCAGCGTCCAACTGGAGCTGGCCGACCTCGACCGGTCCCGCACCCGGCTCATCGAGGCCGAGATCAAGGCACTGCGGGCCCAGATATCCCCGCACTTCATCTTCAACTCGCTGGCGGTGATCGCCTCGTTCGTCCGCACCGATCCCGAGCGGGCCCGCGAACTGCTGCTGGAATTCGCCGACTTCACCCGCTACTCGTTCCGCAGGCGCGGCGACTTCACCACCCTCGCCGACGAACTGCACGCCATCGACCAGTATCTGGAGCTCGTCCGGGCCCGGTTCGGCGACCGGCTCGCCGTCACCCTGCAGATAGCGCCCGAGGTGCTGCCGGTCGCACTGCCGTTCCTGTGTCTGCAACCCCTCGTCGAGAACGCCGTGAAGCACGGCCTGGAGGGCAAGTCCGACGCCTGCCACATCCAGATCACCGCACAGGACGCCGGCGCCGAGGCGCTGGTCGTCATCGAGGACGACGGCGTGGGCATGGACCCCGAGGATCTGCGCCGGATCCTCGCCGGCGAGATCGGCCCCTCCGGCGGCATCGGCCTGTCCAACGTCGACGACCGGCTCCGCCAGGTCTACGGCGACGACCACGGCCTCGTCATCGAGACCGCGGTGGGAGCGGGCATGAAGATCACGGCCAGGGTGCCGAAGTACCGGCCGGGGGTGCACTCGGCGGCCCGGCGCACCAGCGAGTGAACCCGGCCGGGGGCGAGACGTCGCTCAGTCGCTCTGGGTCATGATCATGGCCAGGGTGAGCAGCCCCAGCACGACCCAGCCGAACCACAGCCAGCCGTTGCTGCCGAGCGCCACCGAGTAGGCCGTCACCACGACCAGTGCGCCGACGGTGAGCACCCCCATCGCCTTCGTGGAAGTGTGCGTGGAACCGGGCATCGCGACACCCTCCTCCTGGTCCGTTCCCTCCATGGTGCCCCGTACCCCGTGGGAACGAATCCGCCCGGTACGGGCCCGGCCGGAAAGAGACCTCGGCGGGCGCCGCCGGTCCGGGGTCAGCCCTGGCGGGCGTTGAGCGAGGCCAGGTAGGCGTTGTAGGCCTCCAGCTCCTTGTCGCCGTCCCGGTCGGCGGCCCGGTCCGTGCGCCTGGCCTGCCGCTGCTCGGAGCTGTACCACTGGAACAGCAGGGCGATCAGCACCAGCACCGACGGGATCTCACTGAACGCCCAGGCGATGCCGCCCGCGGCGCTCTGGTCAAAGAGCGCGTCGATACCGAGCGAGGCCGCAGGGTTGCGGAACGTGTCGACCATCGGCGTGGACGCCATCATCAGCGCGATACCGAAGAACGCGTGGAACGGCATGCCGGCGAACAGCTCCAGCATCCGCATCAGATGCCCGGGCCGGTGCGGGCCGGGGTCGACGCCGATGATCGGCCAGAAGAACACCACGCCCACGGCGAGGAAGTGCACCATCATCGCGATGTGCCCGGCCTTCGAGCCCATCAGGAAATCGAACAGCGGGGTGAAGTACAACGCGTACAGGCTCGCGATGAACATCGGGATGGTGAACGCGGGGTGGGTGACGATCCGCATATAGCGGCTGTGCAGCAGCGCCAGCAGCAGCTCGCGCGGGCCCTTGTGGCCCCGGGCCGCGACCGGCAGGGCGCGCAGCGCCAGGGTGACCGGGGCGCCCAGCAGGATGAGGATCGGCGACAGCATGCTGATCACCATGTGCTGCACCATGTGCACGCTGAACATGACCATGCCGTAGTCGTTCAGCTTTGTGCACATCATCAGCACGAGGGTGAGCACACCGAGGACGAACGACACGGTCCGTCCGACCGGCCATGCGTCACCGCGCCGCCGCAGCCGCACGACACCCCACGCGTACAGTCCGAGCCCCAGCAGACAGGCGACGAGAAAGAAGGGATCCGCCGACCATCCGAGCCCTCGTCCGAGGGTGAACGGCGGCAGATCCATGGTCATGCCATGCCCGCTGTGATCCATTCCGCAGGCTCCTGTTTCGTGGGGTTTGCGCGCTCTCTGTCCCCAGACAGCCTAGAACCGCCCCACCCACCCCCCAACGCCACCCCCCAAGGAGGCTCCCCCAGAGGGACCCCCGAGGGGCCCCGAGGGGCGCGGGGAACTGCGCGCTCAGCCAGACTCAACCCGCACCCGGCCACAAGGAACAACCCCTATGGCGGCCCCCCGAGGTGCGCGGGGAACTGCGCGCTCAGCCACCCCAAACCCGCACCCGGCCACAAGGAACAACCCCTATGGCGGCCCCCCGAGGTGCGCGGGGAACTGCGCGCTCAGCCAGACTCAACCCGCACCCGGCCATAAAGAACAACCCCAACGGCGCTTGCCCGAGGGGCGCGAGGAACCGCGTGCTCAGCCAAAATCAACCCGCACCCGACAACGAAACCCCACCCCCAGGGCGCCCCCCGCTAAAGCACACACTCCGCCTCGTCGTACCGCTCCACAGGCACCGTCTTCAGCGTCTCCACGGCCTCAGCCAACGGCACGGTCACGATGTCCGTACCCCGCAGCGCCGTCATCCTCCCGAACTCCCCCCGGTGCACGGCCTCCACCGCATGCCACCCGAACCGCGTGGCCAGCACCCGGTCGTACGCCGTGGGCGTCCCACCGCGCTGCACATGCCCGAGGATCACCGGCCGGGCCTCCTTGCCCAGCCGCTCCTCCAGTTCGAGGGACAGCTGCCGGGCGATCCCGGCGAACCGCTCGTGCCCGTACACGTCCCGGCCGCCCTCGTCGAAGTCCATGGTGCCGGCCTTCGGCTTGGCCCCCTCCGCGGCGACCACGATCGCGAACCGCTTGCCCGCCTCGAAGCGTGCGCCGACCCGGCGCGCCAACTCCTCGATGTCGAAAGGGCGTTCCGGTACGACGATGGCGTGCGCGCCGGCCGCCATGCCGGAGTGCAGCGCGATCCAGCCGGTGTGCCGTCCCATGACCTCCACGACGAGCACGCGCTGATGCGACTCCGCCGTGGTCTTGAGCCGGTCGAGGGCCTCGGTCGCGACACCCACGGCCGTGTCGAAGCCGAAGGTGACGTCCGTGACAGCGATGTCGTTGTCGATCGTCTTCGGCACGCCCACGATGGGCAGGCCGCTGTCCGAGAGCAGCCGGGCCGCCTTCAGCGTGCCCTCGCCGCCGATCGGGATGATCGCGTCCAGGCCCAGCTCCGCGACATGGCCGCGCGCCCGCTCCACCCCGTCGCGCAGATGGGACGGCTGGACCCGGGAGGAGCCGAGGATGGTGCCGCCGCGGGCGAGGATGCCGCCGACGGCGTCGAGGTCGAGCTTGAGCCAGTCGCACTCCAGCAGGCCCTTCCAGCCGTCCCGGAAACCGATGACCTCGTCGCCGTGGTCGACGACGGCGCGGTGCACGACGGACCGGATGACGGCGTTCAGGCCGGGGCAGTCGCCGCCGGAGGTGAGCACACCAATGCGCATAGCCCGAAATACCTTCTCGAAGTGGGCCGGGCGCCGGACCGCACTGTCCGGCTCGATCCCGGCCACCCTACCGGCGTGAAGGGGCCGCCCCCTAGCGAGCGTCCGCCTGCTGGACGCACTCGCACATGTGAGCGGACAGGCTGTCAACAGCGCCCCGAACAGGCGCGGGGAACGGCGTGACCAGTGCCGGACCCCCACAGCCGTGCAACGACGCTCCCGCCCCCGGCCGGAGTGAATCGCCGCACCCCTGCGGAGGCGTCACGCGGGTTGCTGCGCCGCGCTGATCCGCTCGTTGCGCAGCGCCTCGTACCAGTTGTCGTCCACCGGCGGCAGCGCGTTCACATCGAGTGCCAGCTTCAGCAGCAGATCGGCGATCTGCGGGTTGCGGGCGAGTACGGGCCCGTGCATGTACGTGCCGAAGACGGTGTCGTTGTACGCGCCCTCCGTGCCGTCCCCGGTGCCGTTGCCACGGCCCAGCCTGACCTGGGCGAGGGGGCGGGCCGTGGGGCCGAGGTGGGTGACGCCCTGGTGGTTCTCGAAACCGGTCAGCTGGGGCAGGCCCAGGCGCGGGTCGATGTCCCCGAGGACGTCGCCGACGCACCGCTCGCCCTCGCCGCGCACCGAGACCACGTCGAGCAGGCCGAGGCCGGGCTCGCGCTGGCCGAGGTCGTTGATGAACTCGTGGCCGAGGATCTGGTAGCCCGCGCACACCGAGAAGAGAATCGCGCCGTTCTCCACCGCCTTGTGCAGGCCCCCGTCGCGGCGCAGCCGCTCCGCCGCGAGCCGCTGCGGCCGGTCCTCGCCGCCGCCGATCAGATAGATGTCGCCGGATGTCGGGATCGGCTGGTCGCTGCGCACATCGAGCCGGGCCACGTCGAGTCCGCGCTGCCGGGCCCGGCGCTCCACGACGAGCGCGTTGCCCTGGTCGCCGTAGGTGCTCAGCAGGTCCGGGTAGATCCACACCAGACGCAGGCTGTTGTCGCTCATGAAGTGATCGTCCTTTGTGTCGGTGTGCCGTCAGTTTCCGACGCGGCGGCGCAGGTCCTGGAACGCGGTGTAGTTCGCGATGACCTCGATACGGCCCGGCGGGGACTGCTGGACCGCCTGGTCGAGGCTGTCGCAGACCTGGAAGTGCTGGTTCGCCACCTCCAGACGCACCGCGAGGTCCAGCTTCCGGTCGCCCATGACGACGATCGGGTGACCGGTCAGACGGGTGTAGTCGACGTCCCACAGCCAGGAGGTGTCGGTGCCGTCGGCGCCGCGCGCGTTCACGGAGAGGATCACCGGGGTGGGCGGCGGGTCGATCAGGGAGAAGGTCTCCAGCCAGCCCGCCGGGTTCTTCGCCAGCAGCAGGCGCAGATCGCGGCCCAGGAACTGGACGACGTCATAGCGCCCGGCGACGGCCTGCACCTGGTACATGCGCTCCAGGGCGACCTGCGGCGGCACACCGAAGACGGCGGCGACCGCCGCGGAGCTTGCGGCATTGGCCTTGTTGGCACGGCCCGGCAGCTGGAGATGGATCGGCCAGGCGGAACCGTGCGGATCGAGGACGTGGTCGCCGGACAGCGCCCAGCTCGGCGTCGGGCGGCGGAAACCGCACTCGCCGCAGTACCAGTCGTCGCCGGGGCGCTGCATCACACCGCCGCAGGACGGGCAGGACCAGGCGTCGTCCTTCCACATCTGGCCGGCCGCGACCCAGATCACATTGGGCGAGGAGGAGGCGGCCCACACCACCAGCGGGTCGTCGCAGTTGGCGACGACGACGGCCTTGGAACCGGAAAGGCCCTCGCGCCAGTTCTCGGCGAGCATCCGGGTCTCGGCGGCCCGGTCGAGCTGGTCGCGGGAGAGGTTCAGCAGCGCGATGCACTTCGGGTCGGTGTCCCGGGCCACGCCCGCCAGGTACTTCTCGTCGACCTCGATCACGCCGTAGCGCGCGTCCGAACCGCCCGCGAGGGCCGAGGTGATGCCGGCCGGCATATTGGCGCCGAGCGCGTTGGAGACGACCGGGCCCGCCGCGCGCAGCGCCTCGGCGATCAGCCGGGTGGTGGTGGTCTTGCCGTTGGTCGCCGACACCAGGACGACGTCCAGGTTCTGGGCGAGCCGGGCGAGGAGGTCGGGGTCGAGTTTCAGCGCGACCCGGCCACCGATCACCGATCCGCTGCCGCGCCCGGCGGCACGGGACGCCGCCGCGACCGCCTTGCCCGCGGTCACGGCCAGCTTGGCCCGCGGCGTGAGCGGGTCCGAGTTGCCTGCCATCAGTTCTCGATCCTCCTTGCGTACGCGCCGCGCGTGAGCCATCCGGCAACGTGGTGTGGACGTCAGCCTATCGAGATCCGTTCGCACACCCGAATCCCGGCCCACGCCTGCGCGGCGGGGTGTGGGCCCAGGGAACCGTACCCTTGCGGCCATGCGAAACGGTTCGATCCGGGGAGCCCGCGGGCGGGTCCGGCCCCTCACCCTGCACGGCGACCCGGTGCTGCACGCCCGCTGCGCGGAGGTGACCGACTTCGGCGCGGGGCTCGCGGAGTTGGTGGAGGACCTGTTTGCGACGATGTACGCGGCGCGCGGGGTGGGGCTCGCCGCGAACCAGGTCGGCGTGTCCTTGCGGGTGTTCGTCTACGACTGTCCCGACGACGAGGACATGCGTCACCTGGGGCATGTGGTCAACCCCCGGTTGGTGACGGCGGACGGGGTGGTGGTGCGCGGCCCCGAGGGCTGTCTGTCGCTGCCGGGCCTCGAAGCGGCGACACAGCGGTACGACCACGCGGTCGTCGAGGGGTTCTCGGTGACCGGCGAACCGGTCACCGTGCACGGCACGGGGTTCTTCGCCCGGTGTCTGCAGCACGAGTGCGACCATCTGGAGGGCGGCATCTACGCGGACCGCCTCAAGGGCTGGCGCCGCACCCGCCTGCTACGCCGGGCGAGCCGCGCCCCGTGGCACCCCTGACCTCCGCGTCGGACTGTTCCCGGTGCGGACGCGTATCGGGGCGTCGCGCGGGCGCGGGCGCGTTGTGGCCGACTGCGCGGTTCCCCGCGCCCCTTCGCCCTCGGGGGGCTGCCGGGGGGCGGGGGTGTGTGGTTCGGTCGGGCTGTGGTGAATTGTGGGTGCGGGTGCGTTGTGGCCGGTCGCGCTGGTCCCCGCCCCTTCGGGGCGCTGGCGGGTGTGGTTGGGCGTGAAGATCCCCGCGTTCCTTCGGGAGGCTGCCGGGGGGCGGGGGTGTGTGGTTCGGTCGGGCTGCGGTGAACCGCGGGTGCGGGTGCGTTGTGGCCGGTCGCGCAGGTCCCCGCGTTCCTTCGGGGTGCTGGCGGGGTGTGGTTGGGCGTGCAGGTCCCCGTGTTTCTTCGGGGTGCCGGCGGGGTGGGTGGTGGTCAGAAGCCCGGGCCGCCGAGCTTGTCGCCCGCCGCGGCCAGCCGGCCCCACAGCAGGTCGGCCAGGCTCTTCACCAACTCCGCGCGGGAACAGGGGCGTTCGCCCAGCCACCAGTCGCCGGCCGCGTGCATCATGCCGACGATCCCGTGTCCCCACACCCGGGCCAACTGCTGGGTGCCCGGCCCCAGGTCCAGCCGGTCCTCGATGACCTGGGCCAACTCCTCGCCCATCCGCCGCAGCAGCGGAGCGCTGTGCCTGCCGACGTCGAAGCCCGTGTCGCTCTGCGAGCCCTCCGCCGGATGCATGAGGAAGCGATACACCTGCGGCCGGGCCTCGATCGCCGCGAGATAGGTGTCCAGGGTGGACTCGACCCGCTCCCGCCGCTCCGCCGGGGCATCCAGCGCCGCCCGCAGCGAATCGAGCAACGCGTCCGTGTGCCGCTTGGCCAGGGCCGCGTACAGGCCGCCCTTGTCGCCGAAGTGGCGGTACAGGATCGGCTTGGTGATGCCGGCCTCCGCGGCGATGGCGTTCATCGAGGCCTTCGGGCCATCACGCAGCACCACTCTGTCCGCGGCCTCCAACAGCTCCCGCCGTCGGCGGTCGGCGGACCGCTGCTGATCGGTCCGCTGCGTGGTGTCCATGTGATCTCCCCACCCGTGCTGATTCGGTGACGCCTGCGCAAACTAACACTGTCGGTGCCCCTGACATCGAACGGGAGGGCGACGGGTCGGCGGGAGTTGACTTTTCCTACCAGTCGGTAACAGACTCCTGTTACCGCAAGTAACATGCCGCTGGAGGGAACATGGCCGAGTTCACCATGGAGCTCAACGACGAACAGAAGGAGGTCAAGGAGTGGCTGCACGGCTTCGCCGCCGATGTCATCCGCCCCGCGGCCGCCGAATGGGACGAGCGTGAGGAGACTCCCTGGCCGGTCATCCAGGAGGCGGCCAAGGTCGGCGTCTACTCCCTCGACTTCTACGCCCAGCAGTACTTCGACCCCACCGGGCTCGGCATCCCGATGGCCATGGAGGAACTGTTCTGGGGCGACGCCGGCATCGCCCTGTCCATCGTCGGCACCGGCCTCGCCGCCGTGGGTGTCCTCGCCAACGGCACCGAGGAGCAGATCGGCACCTGGATCCCGCAGATGTACGGCGACGCGACCGACGTCAAGGTCGCGGCCTTCTGCTCCTCCGAGCCCGACGCCGGCTCCGACGTGGCCTCGATGCGCACACGTGCCGTGTACGACGAGGCCAAGGACGAGTGGGTGCTCAACGGCACGAAGACCTGGGCGACCAACGGCGGCATCGCGAACGTCCACGTCGTCGTCGCCCAGGTCGATCCGGAGCTGGGCTCCAAGGGGCACGCCTCGTTCATCGTGCCGCCCCGAACCCGGGGGCTCACCCAGGGGCAGAAGTTCAAGAAGCACGGCATCCGCGCCTCGCACACCGCCGAGGTCGTCCTGGACGACGTCCGCGTGCCCGGCTCCTGCCTGCTCGGCGGCAAGGAGAAGCTGGACCAGCGGCTGGCCCGGGCCAGGGAGCGGGCGCGGGCGGGCGGCGAGCGGGTGAAGAACGCGGCGATGGCCACGTTCGAGGCGTCCCGCCCGGCGGTCGGCGCGATGGCCGTGGGCACGGCCCGGGCCGCGTACGAGGTGGCCCTCGACTACGCCGGGACGCGCGAGCAGTTCGGCCGGCCGATCATCGACAACCAGGGGGTCGCCTTCCAGCTCGCGGACATGCGCACCCGGATCGACGCGGCGCGGCTGCTGGTGTGGCGGGCGTCCTGGATGGCCGTCAACGGCAGGCCGTTCACCGCGGCCGAGGGTTCGATGTCCAAGCTGTTCGCCAGCGAGACCGCGAAGAAGGTCACCGCCCAGGCGATCCAGATCCTCGGCGGCAACGGATACACCCGCGAGTACCCGGTGGAGCGGATGCACAGGGACGCCGCCGTCTACACCATCTTCGAAGGCACCAGTGAGATCCAGCGCCTGGTGATAGCCCGCACCCTGTCGGGCCTGCCGATCCGCTGACATTCCGGCCCACCGACACCGGCCCCCGCGCTCCCGGCCGACTGAGCCGACCGCAAGGTGAAGGCCCGTTCTCGCCGTACGAGCGTGAACGATCCCCTCGGCACGGCGACCGCGCATGCAGGATGCCCCGATGGGCTGATGCGACAGGGTCCGGCGCGCCGGATACGACGGCCGGTTGAGTCGGCCGCGGCGCGGGGAGGGCCCCGCCGGGCCGCCGCGCGGTGGCCGAGGGCGTCGCTCAGTTGCTCTGCGGGGTCCTCGATGGGCTGATGTGGCAGGGTCCGGCGCGCCGGATCCGACGGCCGGCTGAGCCGGCCGGGGCGCGGGGTGTGCGTGAGCGCGGGGCTGTCGTCACGTCTCCGGGGGTATTGCTCGCTGCTCGGCGAAGCGGGGCCGGTCCCACCCTCCGGTCGCCCGGCGGCGGGGGCTGTTGACGGGGTGAGGTGGTGCCGGAGGTGGTCCGCTCGGCGGGGTCTCGATGGCCGGGGTCGGCGGTTCAGGGGCATGGGGCCAAGCTGGCGGACCCCGCCCGGGTGCCGGGCGGCCCGTGGCGGGGCGCGGCGGCTTCCAAGCGGGGCCCGTGGATCACTTGTGCCGTAGCGGGGTCAGTTGTTCGATGTCGTAGCGCTTGCGCAGCGCCTCGATCGCGTCGTGGTCCGGCGGACCCCCGTCGCCCAGGATCTCCAGCAACTCCTCGAAGTACCGCTCGTGATCGGGCGGGGGAGACGCCTGGAAGAACATCTTCGCGGGGTTGTCCGTCGGGTTGGCGAAGGCGTGCGGGCAGCCCGGCGGCACCACGATCACGGTGCCGGGCGTCGCCCGCACCACCTTGTTGCCGGAAGGCGACTCCCACTTGCGCCAGTTGTCGGGCGTGCGGATACGCGGTTCAAAGGCCAGCACGTCCAGCTCGCCCTCCAGCACGTAGAACAGCTCCTCGCTGCGCGTGTGCACATGGGCGCCGACGTCGAACCCGGGCGGGACCTCCACCTCGAAGGTGGAGGCGGTCCGCGAGTGCGTGCCGGTCACCTTGAACGTCACACGCTGGGCCGGCGCCTGGACGATGCGCCCGTGTCCCGGCGGTACGAGCAGCCCCTCCGTCGCGGTCATCGTCACCTCACCACGTCACGGGCAGCGTCTCGGGGCCGCGGACCACCGCGCCGCTGCGGAACGGAACCTCGTCCGGCGGCACCGCGAGCCGCATCCCCGGCACCCGCTCCAGCAGGGTGTCCACCAGGAGTTCCGACTCCAGCCGGGCCAGCATGCCGCCGGGGCAGTGGTGCGGGCCGAAACCGAACGCCACATGCGTGTCGGGGCCGCGGTCGAAGTCGACGGCCCGCGGGTCGGGGAAGACGTCCGGGTCGCGGTTGGCGGCCGGGTACGACACCTGGACCGGGTCGCCGGCCCGGATCCGTACGCCCCCGACCTCGACGTCCTCCAGGGCGATCAGGGGCAGCCCGACCGCGTTACGGTGCGGGATGTACCGCAGCAGCTCGTCGATGGCCCGGGGCCTGATCTCCGGCTCGGCGCGCAGCCGTTCGAGCAGATCGGGGCGGGTCATCAGCAGGTGGAACATCCGCCCGCTGTGGTGGGTGACCGCCTCGCCGCCGATCTGCAGGAGGACGGCCAGCCCGACCGCCTCCTCCAGCGACACCTCGCCGCGGCCCACCGCGCCGCCGAGCAGTGAGGCGACGTCCTCGGCCGCACTGTCCAGACGTACCCCGATGAGGTCCGCGAAGTACCCGTGCATCTCGTCCTCGGCCCGCTCGCTGTCCTGCTCGCCGTGCGCGCAGGACACGATCTGCCGCGTCCAGGTGCGCATGTCCTGCCGGTCGGGGCCGGGAACGCCCATCAGCTCGCAGATCACCGCGATGGGGAACGGGCCGAGGACCGTCGCGGTCAGATCGGCCGGCGGGCCCGCCCGGAGCAGGTCGTCGACCAGCTCGTCCAGCAGGGCACGGGCCTTGTCGCGCACCCGCTCCACGCCCTGCGCGGTGAACGCGGCGGCCACCGAGCGGCGCAGCCGGGTGTGGCCGGGCGGGTCGCGGAAGGCGACCGCGCCACGGGACGGGACGACATGTGGGGCCGGCCGGGTGACCTGCTGGTCCGGGACCGCCTCGCGGCCGAACCGGGGGTCGTCGGCCACCGCCCGCACATCCTCGTACCGGGTGACCAGCCAGGCCCAGCCCGCGCCGTCCGGCAGCCGGATCCGGGTGACCGGGCCCTCCCGCATCAGCTCGTCGAGCACCGGGTCGAGGGCGACCCCGGCCGGCTCGGGCGCCGGCCGGTTCCGTACGGTCGGCACGGACCCGGCGAGTGTCTCTTCCGCCATGTCGTCGCTCAGCCCCTCTGCACCCAGCTGCCCACGGTCATCTCGGCGGTGATGCCGGGCCCGAAGCCGGCGAGCAGCCCGCGTGCCCCCTCCTCGGGACCGCCCTCGTCGAAGAGCCGGCGCAACGCGTCCAGCACCACGGCGCTGGCGATGTTGCCGTACTCGGTCAGCGTGGACCGGCTGAACCGGAACGCGTGCGGCTCGACCTTCAGGAACTTGCTGAGGTCGTCGAGTATTCGGGGTCCGCCCGCGTGGATGACGTAGAAGTCCAGCGCGGACGCGTCCCAGCCGTGGGTGCCCGCGAGGTCCTGGAGCGCCGGGGCGAGCGGTTCCATCGTGGCGGGGACCCGCTTGTCCAGCAGGAAGTGGAAGCCCGTCGCGCGGACGTCGTAGGCGATCCAGTCCTCGGTCTTCGGGATCAGGTAGGACCCGTTGCGCTGCAGCTGCACACCGGTGCCGCCCTGACCGCGCACCACGGCCGCGGCGATGCCGTCGCCGAACAGGCCGTTGGAGAGCAGCGAGCCGACGCCCAGGTCGGTGGGCTGGTAGCACAGCGAGCAGAACTCGCAGGCCACGATGAGGGCGTTGGCGTCGGGGTAGGCCGTGCAGAAGTCGTGGGCCCGGTTGATGGCC
This sequence comes from Streptomyces sp. NPDC001508, assembly GCF_040298665.1. Lineage (NCBI taxonomy): Bacteria > Bacillati > Actinomycetota > Actinomycetes > Kitasatosporales > Streptomycetaceae > Streptomyces > Streptomyces sp. NPDC001508. Next base: position 57,854 of record NZ_JBEPAP010000013.1, on the reverse strand, counting down.
GCACCGCCGGCCGCGCAGCCCAGCTGGGCGATCGGCAGCTGCCGGGTGGTGCTCGGGAAGTCCATCTCGTTGATCAGCCACGCGGTCAGCGACGGCATCATGAAGCCGGTGCACGACACATAGACGATGACATCGATGTCGGAGGTCAGGAGTTCGGCGTCGTCGAGTGCCCGCTGGATCACCGCGGGGACCCGGGCCTTCGCCTCCGCCTCGTAGAGCTTGTTGCGTTCCTCGAAACCCGGGTGCTTCAGGGTCTCCTCGATGGGTTGCACGATGTGCCGGGTGCGTACGCCCGTGTTCTCGATCAGTCGGAGGGCCAGTGGCAGCTGCGGATGGTCCGCGTGACGCGTACGCGCCAGTTCCAGTGTCTCCTCCATCGTGATCACGTTCTCTGGTACGGACACCGAGGGTCTGCACAAAGTCGCCATGAGCCGTCCCTGCTTTCGCCGTCCGGGGGTCTTCGCCCACCGGTGAGAAGGTGGTGCACTCAGGTTCGCCCGACGGGGCGACGATCTCGCGCCGGGTTACTCCGAACCGGGGACCACGGGTCGGGAACGGACGTCGGCGCACGGCGCCCCGGCGGGGGACGCGATGCCGCCAACGGCCAAGGAATCAAGGGCTTTCGCGGCCTTCCGGCCGGTCCACGAGCCGAGGGCGAATCGGCTCGTCCCGATGATCACGGAGCGCCGGACGAGCCGGGTCACGCTCGCCCGGCCGGCCCTGGAGCGGCGCTGGGCGGTGGTCGCGGACCGGCACGCTGTCCCGCACCCGGCCCAACGCGCCGCCGACCGCCCGAAGTCAACCACGTTCTTCACCCAGCCGGCCGAGTGCGGGCCGAGCGCAACGAGCAGATACCGTCGCCCACCCGGGGCATGCCCCGGCGGGTGCCGCGCCTCGCCGCCGGCGGCCGGGGGTGCCCCCACTGGGCGGTGGGGGCCGCGCCGGAAGCGGAACTTCTGGTCGGCGAGTTCACGGTGGATGCGGTTGGCCCAGGCGGTGGGTTGTTCGTCGTCCGCGCGCGGCGGCCGCCAACTTCTCGGCGCATAGCGGGTGTTACGCCCCGCATCGCGGACTTGCCGCGCCGTCACCACGGCTCGCCGGACAGACCCGCGCCCCCTTCGCGTTCTCCGCGTGACCGTCCCCCGCTGTCGCGGAGCGCGCCGTGAGGGGGACGCGGGTAGCCGCGAGCGCGCTCACGCACGGCTGCCGCGGCCGGCGCGGGGCGGTCGCGTCACGGGGGGCCGCTGCTGTGCGCGATGCATGCCACGTCGATGCGGTCGGCCAGCTTCGCGAGTTCGATCGTCAGCGCGGCCACCGTGTCCTCGTCAAGCCCGTCCTGCCCGGCCTCGACGAGTCGCAGCCATCGGCCGCCCACCGTGCGGAGCAGCTTGCTCACGTCGGCCGCGGCCACCTGCAGCGCACCGCGGTCGTCGACGATCAGAGGCAGGGTCACTTCGCGGTTCACAGATCGGATCGTAGCCCCGGAAACGTCACGGACCCTGCCATACCGTGGTGATGTTGCAGAACTCGCGGATCCCGTGCCCGGACAGCTCACGCCCGTACCCGGACCGCTTGACCCCGCCGAAGGGGAACGCCGGATGGGAGGCGGTCATCCCGTTCACATACACGCTGCCCGCCTCCAGGTCCGCCACGAACCGGTCGGTCTCGGCCTCGTCCCGCGTCCATACGTTGGAACTGAGCCCGAACGGCGAGTCGTTGGCGATCAGCACCGCCTCGTCGAGGTCGTCGGCCCGGTAGAGCGTGGCGACCGGACCGAACGCCTCCTCGCGGTGGATGCGCATCTCGCGGGTGACCCCGGCGAGCACGGTCGGCAGGTAGTACCAGCCGGGCCCCTCCGGGCGGTGACCGCCGCACAGCACCGTCGCGCCGCCGCGCCGTGCGTCGTCGACCAGCTCCTCCAGGTCGGCCCGCCCCCGCTCGGTGGAGAGCGGGCCGACGTCCGTGTCCTTGGCCATCGGATCGCCGACCGTCAGCGCCCGCATCCCGGCGACGAACCGTTCGGCGAAGGCGTCGTAGACGTCGCTGTGCACGATGAACCGCTTGGCGGCGATGCACGACTGCCCGTTGTTCTGCACCCGCGCGGTCACCGCGACCTGGGCGGCCCGGTCCAGGTCGGCGGAGGGCATGACGACGTACGGATCGCTGCCGCCCAGCTCCAGCACCGTCTTCTTCACCATCTCCCCGGCGACGGAGGCGACGGCCCGGCCGGCGGGTTCGCTGCCGGTCAGCGTGGCGGCCTTGACCCGTTCGTCGCGCAGCACGTCGGCGACGGCCCCGGAACCGATGAGCAGGGTCTGGAAGCAGCCCTCGGCGAAGCCCGCCCGGTGGAAGAGGTCCTCCAGGTAGAGGGCGGTCTGCGGCACGTTGGAGGCGTGCTTGAGCAGGCCCACGTTGCCCGCCGTCAGGGCCGGGGCGGCGAACCGGATCACCTGCCACAGCGGGAAGTTCCACGGCATCACCGCGAGCACCGGCCCGAGCGGCCGGTAGCGCACCCGCACGCTTGACGCGCCGGAGTCCCGCGCGTCGGAGCCGGCGGGTTCCTCGTCGGCCAGCAGTTCCTCGGCGTGCTCGGCGTACCAGCGCATCGCCTTGGCGCATTTCGCGGCCTCCGCGCGGGCCTGCCCGAGCGGCTTGCCCATCTCGGTGGTCATGGTCCGCGCGATGTCCTCGGTGTCCTCGTCCAGTAGGTGCGCGGCCCGCAGCAGCAGTCGTCCGCGCTCCTCGAAGCCGCTCGACCGGTAGGTGCGGAACGTGGCCTCGGCGAGCTGGAGCCGGCGCTCGATCTCCTCCTCGCCCATGGCCTCGTACGTCTTCAGCGTCTCGCCGTTCGCCGGGTTCACCGTCGCGATGGGCATGGCCGACCTCCCTCGGAGCGGTCTGTGCTACGACCTTCCCGCGCGGCCCGGGGCTCCGCAAGGTGTGCGGGGCGTGGTGCACCGCAGGGCGTATGGGCCGTGGTGCTCCGCAGGCTGTGTGGGGCGTGGGGTTCCGCAAGGCGTGCGGGCCGTGGTTCTCCGCAAGGTGTGTGGGGCGTGGGGTTCGGCAAGGGGCGGGTCCGCGGCGGCCGGCATGCCTGGCCCCGGCCGCGCACGGCGGAGGGCAACCCGGCCGCGTGCATGTCCAGGGGTGTGGGCGCGGTGCTCCGCAAGCTGAGTGGGGCGCGTGGGATTCCACAAGGGGTGTGGGCCGCGGTGCTCCGCAAGCTGTGTGGGCCGCGGGGTACCGCAAGGGGTGTGGGGCGTGGGGTTCCGCGAGGTGTGTGGGGCGTGGTGCTCCGCTGTCCCGCGGGGCGGCGCTCATCGGTCGGCCGCGTGCTGGGCCAGCCGGTCGAGGAACGCGGCCTGCGCCCGCACGATCAGCTGCCCGGCCCGATCGAGCCCGAACCAGGCCACCCGGTCCAGCTCCGGGAACTCCTGGAGCCGCCCGGAGCGCGGCGGCCACTCCATCCGGAAGGTGCCGGGCACCACGTCCGCGGGGTCCAGGTTCCCCTCCACCGCCCACGCCGTGACGACCTTGCCGCCCGCTTGTCTGACCTCGCCGAGCGCAACGGCCGTACCGTCCGGCGGCGGCAGGCCCAACTCCTCCTGGAACTCGCGCCGGGCCGCGTCCCAGGCACTCTCGTCACCCCCGTACTCGCCCTTCGGCACGGTCCACGCCCCGGCGTCCCTGCGGGCGAAGAAGGGGCCGCCCATGTGGCCGAGCAGCACCTCGAGACCGTCCTCGGCGTACCGGAACAGGAAAAGGCCCGCGCTGCGCTTGCCGGTCACGGCCGCACCTCGGGATGCGCGGCGAGCAGCGACTCGACGGTGTCGGCCTGCTCCGGCCGTTTGTCCTCGCGGTAGCGGATCACACGGGCGAAGCGCAGGGTGACCCCGGCCGGGTAGCGGGAGGACCGCTGCAGGCCGTCGTAGGCGATCTCGACGACGAGTTCGGGGCGTACGGTGACCACCCAGCCGTCGTCCGCGACGGCCAGCTCCCGCAGCCGCTCCGTCTGCCAGGTGAGCATCGCGTCGGTCAGGCCCTTGAACGTCTTGCCGAGCATGGCGAAGCCGCCGTCCGGGTCGCGCGCGCCCAGGTGCAGGTTGGAGAGCTTGCCGGTGCGGCGGCCGTGTCCTCGTTCGGCGGCCAGGACCACCAGGTCCAGGGTGTGCACGGGCTTGACCTTCAGCCAGGACGCCCCGCGCCGGCCCGCGCTGTAGGGCGCGTCCAGCGCCTTCACCACGACGCCCTCGTGGCCGCGTGCCAGGGTCTCGGCGAGGAACCGCTCCGCCTCCCGGACGTCCTCGGGGCCGGCCACCAGGGCCCGGCGCACCCGCATCGGCTCGGGCACCAGCCGGGCCAGCTCGGCGTGCCGCTCGGCGAACGGCAGGTCCAGCAGGTCGCGGTCGCCGACCGCGAGGGCGTCGAAGAACACCGGGGAGACGGGGACCTCCCGGGCGGCCCGTGCCACGTCCACCCGGGAGCCGACCCGCCCGGCCGTCTCCTGGAACGACCGGGGCCGGCCCGCCGGGTCGAAGGAGATCACCTCGCCGTCCAGGATGAACCGTTCGCCCGTCAGCTCCAGGGCGGCGGCCGTCACCTCGGGCAGCCGGCCGGTGATGTCGTCGAGCGTACGGGTGTGGATGCGCACCGAGTCGCCGTCCCGGTGCAGCTGGACGCGGATGCCGTCGAGCTTCTCCTCGACCGCGCAGCCGCCCAGCTTCTCGACGGCCTCCGCGACCGAGGCGGCGGTCCGCGCCAGCATCGGCTGCACCGGGCGGCCGACGGTGAGCCGGAACCGGTCGAGCGCGCCGGGGCCGTCCGCGAGCAGCGCCGCGGCGACCCTCTGGAGCGACCCGGCGAGCATCACCGCCCGCCGGACCTCCGCCGGATCCGCCCCGGTCGCCTGCGCCAGCCCCTCCACGGCGACGGCGTCCAGGGCGCCCTGCCGCACCTCGCCGGTGAGCAGCCCGAGCAGGAAGCGCTGTTCGTCCTCGGTGGCCGCGCCGAGCAGCGCGCCGACCAGCCGGGTGCGCTCCGCCTGCGAGCCGGGTCCGGCGAGCTTGCCCAGCTCGGTGAGGCGGGCGTCCACCTCGCGCACGGTGAGGGACGGCTCCGCGGCCGGTGGCACGCGCCGGCCGAGCACCTTCCAGCCGACGCCGAGCCGGCCCTGCGGCAGCCGGCCCGCCAGATACGGGATGACGATCGGCACGTCGTCCGGCTCCGCGTCCCGGAACAGTTCGGCGAGCAGGGCGGTCTTCCGGGAGCGGGCCGCGGTGGCCGCGACCTCCCGGGACACGTGGGCGAGCCGGGCCAGCAACATGCAGCCATGGTGCAACGGGGGCGCCGGGACTACACCCCCACGGCCGCGTCCAGATCGGCGAGGAGCAGCTCCCCGTTGATCGCCGCGCCCGCCCGGTAGCCGCGGCTCGCCGCGTTCACCACCTGCTCGGCGAACCCGCTCGCGTTGCCCGCCGCCCACAGACCCGGCACACTCGTCAGGCCCCGCTCGTCGACCACGGGGAAGGCGCCGAAGGGCGTCTCGCGCATCTCGGCGCCCAGCCGCACCAGCAGATCGGTCCGCGGCACCGCCCGCGGCGCCACGAACAGCACCTCGCGGTCGTGGACCGTGCCGCCCCCCGAGGAGGTGCCCGCAGCCAGCCGCACCCCGGTCAGCCGGTCGTCGGTGACCACGAGCCCCGCGACCTCGCCCGGGACCACCCGCACCCCGGCCGCCGCCAGCCTGCGCAGATCCTCGTCGGACAGCTCGTCCTCGGCGACCCGGTGCAGGACGAAGGTCACGTCCTTCGACCACTGGGTCACCATGTTCGGCCTCCAGCACCTGTACCTCGACATCTCTCGCGCCCTGTGGACGCGTGCGCAACGCAGGCGCGCGCACGCGCGCGATCAACCCAGCATCACTATCCAGTAGCAATGGCCGGACCCCACCCGGAGGAAAGAGCGATCATGACCGCAGACAGCCACTCGAACGACGTCTGTATCCGCTCGGCACTCGACCCGGAAACCCGCAAGGCGGCCTGCCTCGTCGAATGGGGCCCATACGGACCGTCATCACCCCGGAGACCGCCCACGCCACTGTCCGCGACCTGATGGCGGCCGCCGCCCACGCCGAAGCCGACATCGCCCTGATCGAGTCCTTCCGCAAGACACTCGACCTCGACCTGAACACCATCGGACGGATGATCCAGGACGTCCGCGCGCGGCGGCCCGCACCGCCCGGCACACCGGCGCTGCGGATCCACGCCGTCGCCGGTCTGCGCACTGGCCGCCCCCTCGTGCACATCGCCCGCGGCTCCATGAAGGCCGAACCCGGCACCGACCAGGCCCGCGAGGTGGCCCTGCACTGGCCCCAGACCGCGGCCGCCGCCGACATCGATGCCCGCCTGCGTTAGGCCCTCGGCGAGTGGGACCACCTCACCCCTGCCGATGCGGAGCGCCTGTTCAGCATCATGCAGAGCGTGCAGCGATGACCGCCTGCGGCCTGTGCTCCCGCACCGCACCGGACGGGCAGCACCTGTGCCTGGTCCACTCCGGGGAGTTGCGCGGCTGGCTCGCGGAACTCCCGTACCAGGCACGCCTGCTGCAGAAGGAATTCCTGGCACCCGCCGGACGGCCCGCCCAGGGCCGCCTCGGCGGCACCGGCCGCGCCACAGCACCCGTACCCGTGGACCTTCCGGGTCCTCAGTCTCCTCGTCGGCCCCGGCCGGTACGACCCGGCCGGGGCCGACGACGGCGGCCAGCCCCCCGTCACCGCCATCCTCGGCGCCTGGGCCGGCCACATCGCCTACCACTACCCCGCCTGCGGCCGCGATTCGTACGGCACCGCCCGCACCCAGCCGTGCGAACATGCCTGGCCACGCAACGGCGAGACCATCACCAGCTGGTGCGACTGGCACCTCGCCTACCTCCCGTTCGCCCTCACCCTCGCGCTCGCCGCAGGCCTCCACGAGGCCATCGGCGCCCTGGTGCACCGCATGCGCACCCTCACCCACACCACGCCCCGCCGCCGGACCATGGCCGCGCCCTGCCCCGCCTGCGACGTCTTCGCCCTGGTCCACGTCGACGGCCAGGACATCACCTCACGCAAGGACTTCGACGAGACGGCCATTCAGGCGAGCTTGCTGTCCCTCGTACAGGTGGCATTGCACGACGGTCTCGGTACCCGGAGGCAGCATGATCACGATCAAGTATGTGACGAGCGGTCGCTCGGCATTCCCCCGAAGGAGCTTTCATGTCGGCCCCTCACAGATTCACCCGACGTACAGGTCTGAAGGCCGCGTTAGCCGTGGCCGCTTCCGTGCCCCTGTCCAGTACCGTGCTGCCCACTGCGTCAGCGTCGGGGGCGGAACGCCAAGGCCCTCCCCTGCACATCATGTCGTTCAACCTGAAAGGCTCGAACACCGCCGCGCCCAGTTGGGGCGCGCGCAGACCGGTGACGCGTGAGCTGCTGCGGCGTGAACAACCCCATGTCATCGGCACCCAGGAAGGCGTCTACCAGCAGCTGCGTGAGATCAAGAACGATCTCGGATCGTCCTACGACTGGATCGGCACGGGCATCGAGGGCGGCAGCCGCGGCGCCGAGCACGCGGCAATCATCTACGACGTCCACCGTCTGGAACCGACCGAGCACTACACCTTCTGGCTCTCCGGCACCCCGGAGACAATCGGCTCCAACACCTGGGGCGGCGGCTACCCCCGGGTCGCCACCTGGGTCCGCTTCAAGGACCTGCTCGACGGGGGACGCCAGTTCTATGTGCTCAGCACCCACTTCGACCACAAGAGCCAGGACGCACAAAAGCGCAGTGCCACCCTGATGGCCCGGCGGATCGGCAAGCTCGCCCGCGTCGCGCCAGTCCTGCTGACCGGCGACTTCAACGTTGCCGCGCACAAGAGTCCGGTCTACACCGAGATGCTGCGCGGGGGACTCGTCGACACCTGGGACAAAGCCGCCGAACGCAGCGCGCTGTACGGCACCTTCCACGGCTACAAACCGCTCACTGCGAACGGCGACCGCATCGACTGGATCCTGTCCACGCCTGGGATCACGACCCAGCGGGCGTCGATCAACACGTTCTCCGTGAACGGCCAGTTCCCGAGCGACCACCTGCCTGTGCAGGCATGGGTCACCGTGAGATGAGCGGATGGCCCTGTGACCGGTGCGCGGTCACAGGGGCCCCGAAACGCCGTGCACGTCAGCCCTGCGTGCGACGGGGCGGTACGGGCACCTCCGCCGGTGATTTCTCGGCCGTTGCCGAGGCACTGCCGGAACTGATTTCGCTCCTGTCCGTCGCCGCGCAGACCGCGGCCGATGGGCGTGACCGGGAGCGTGCGCACAACATGATGGCCGAGATTGCGCGCACGACGGCGATCGTCGCCTACCGGCTCGGCTATATGGGTCTGGCACGGCAGGCTCTGGCCCGTATGGCGGCGGCCGCGCCGCACTCGGGTGATCCGCGGCAGGTGGCGGTCGAGCGGTACGAGCGGGCGATGATGACGCACGCGGAGACGGCCCGGCCCGACCGTGGCGTCGCTCTCGTGCGGGCAGCGCTGCGTGACCTGGACGACGACGGGGATCCGTCGACGCTGGCGATCCGGGGCACGCTGCTGCTGAGAGCTTCGGCGTTGTCGGCGGCAGCCGAGGACCACGCGGCGGCCGGAGACTGGCTCGGGCAGGCGCGTGACCTGGCCGAGGCCGCGGCCGCGGCGGACGCCGCCGAGCAACTGCCCGGTGCTCGGTACGCGCTCGCGTTCGGTGACCTCAACGTGCGGTTGGGCGAACTGGACATGGCGATCTACCGGGACGACTACGAGCAGGCCGTACAGGTGGCCGCCGGCGTGCGGTGGCCGGACGACTACCAGCCCACCCGGGTGGCCGGGTTCCTGATTCGCCGGGCCTCTGCTGAGGCATGGACAGCCCGCCACGACGACGCCCTCAAGTCGCTCCAGGGCGCGCGGGAACTGGCGCCTCAGCTGACCAGGTATCACCCGGAGGTGCATGAGACGGTGGGCACGCTCCTGCGGGCGCGGCAGCGCGCGGCCGACCCGCTCAGACAGTTCGCCGAATGGAGCGGCGTATAGCGCAGCGAACCGAAGATAGTCAACACGTGGGCCGCATGTCTCCGTTCACAATGTGTGAACGGAGACCCCTTGCTGTGTTGGCAGGCTGTGACGGTCAGCAAACGCACAGTAATGGGAGCATCGTCATGCCCCACGAAGATCGATCACACGAACTCGCACCTGCCACTGCCAGCCCCGGTGTAGTCGTGCACCCGAGCGCCGACCGGCGGTTGGCGGCCGAGCACTGGCTGCTGTCGACGCTCGACGGACCGCGCCGCGACTGGGCCCGGATGGAGTGGCAGCAGAACGGAGTGGCCCTGCTGCCGCTCGGAACGCTCTTCTCCGCGGTCCGGCTGCCGGGGCGCCTGGTGACGGCCGCCGCCGGCCCCCTCACGCCCGTGGAGTTAGACGCCTTCCTCGCGCAGGAACCTGGCGGCGGGCCGGTCATCTGTGACCCTCGTGGGCTGCGTTACTACGCGGTGGTGCCTGCCAGCATGCCCGTCACGTGGAAGCAGGAAGTCGATGACTGGCGGACAGTGGACGTCGACTGCCTGGGCCGCGGCACCTACCTGGGCGTACCGAGAGTCGACGCCACGCGGCTCGAACCACACGCCTTGGCGTCCTACTGGTCTGTGCCCATGGCTTCTGCCGCCCTGCTCTGCGCGCCCCTGACCGTCGCCCGACTGATCGCGGCCGGAAGGCACCGGATGCCCCAGGAGCCGGAAGCATGACGACGCCGCAGACTCAGGCTGGGGGTGGGACCGCGAGGCCGGAAGGCGTGCCCCTGATTGCGCGCGTGCTCCTCACCGACGAGCGCCGCCGGATCCTGATCGTCCATGCCACCGGCCGGCGGCCGCGCTGGGGACTGCCCGGCGGCATCATCGGCCCGTGCGAGCCCCCGCGCACCGCAGCGGAGCGCGAGATCCGCGAAGAACTCGGCCTGGACATCACCGCCGGCGCTCTCCTGGCCCAGGAGTGGGTCCCGCCGCACACCCCCGGCCGCCGCGCCCGCATGACCCTCTACTTCACTGGACCCCAGCTGAGCGAGACCGAGACCGCCCGCATCTCGCTCCAACCCGAGGAGGCTGATGACCACGCCTGGGCCTGGGCAACTCAGCCTGCGCGGCATGGTCTTCAGCCGCGACGGCTCGAAGTTCGTCCACGCTCATTTCTGGGGGGAAGGCCTTAACGACCCCGCGGTCTTGGGCTCCCGCGTCTGCGCCGAACTCCTGCGCCAGGGCGCCCGCGACATCATCGAGGGCATCCCGCACTGACAGCGGGCCCACCCTTCGGCCGCCTGAGCTGTAGGTAGGCCGCCGTAGACGCCCGCCCCGGTTGCAATCCCCGGCAGGAGCCGGCAGCCGGGACGGGCCCCTGGGCCCCGGTCGTCCGTTACCCCCGTGGCGGATGGCCGGGGCCCTTCACGTGTTCGCACATTCGTCTCTGAGGGACTTTCTAGGTCTTGCCGAGCATGGCGAAGCCGCCGTCCGGGTCGCGCGCGCCCAGGTGCAGGTTGGAGAGCTTGCCGGTGCGGCGGCCGTGTCCTCGTTCGGCGGCCAGGACCACCAGGTCCAGGGTGTGCACGGGCTTGACCTTCAGCCAGGACGCCCCGCGCCGGCCCGCGCTGTAGGGCGCGTCCAGTGCCTTCACCACGACGCCCTCGTGGCCGCGTGCCAGGGTCTCGGCGAGGAACCGCTCCGCCTCCCGGACGTCCTCGGGGCCGGCCACCACGGCCCGGCGCACCCGCATCGGCTCGGGCACCAGCTGGGCCAGCTCGGCGTGCCGCTCGGCGAACGGCAGGTCCAGCAGGTCGCGGTCGCCGACCGCGAGGGCGTCGAAGAACACCGGGGAGACGGGGACCTCCCGGGCGGCCCGTGCCACGTCCACCCGGGAGCCGACCCGCCCGGCCGTCTCCTGGAACGACCGGGGCCGGCCCGCCGGGTCGAAGGAGATCACCTCGCCGTCCAGGATGAACCGTTCGCCCGTCAGCTCCAGGGCGGCGGCCGTCACCTCGGGCAGCCGGCCGGTGATGTCGTCGAGCGTACGGGTGTGGATGCGCACCGAGTCGCCGTCCCGGTGCAGCTGGACGCGGATGCCGTCGAGCTTCTCCTCGACCGCGCAGCCGCCCAGCTTCTCGACGGCCTCCGCGACCGAGGCGGCGGTCCGCGCCAGCATCGGCTGCACCGGGCGGCCGACGGTGAGCCGGAACCGGTCGAGCGCGCCGGGGCCGTCCGCGAGCAGCGCCGCGGCGACCCTCTGGAGCGACCCGGCGAGCATCACCGCCCGCCGGACCTCCGCCGGATCCGCCCCGGTCGCCTGCGCCAGCCCCTCCACGGCGACGGCGTCCAGGGCGCCCTGCCGCACCTCGCCGGTGAGCAGCCCGAGCAGGAAGCGCTGTTCGTCCTCGGTGGCCGCGCCGAGCAGCGCGCCGACCAGCCGGGTGCGCTCCGCCTGCGAGCCGGGTCCGGCGAGCTTGCCCAGCTCGGTGAGGCGGGCGTCCACCTCGCGCACGGTGAGGGACGGCTCCGCGGCCGGTGGCACGCGCCGGCCGAGCACCTTCCAGCCGACGCCGAGCCGGCCCTGCGGCAGCCGGCCCGCCAGATACGGGATGACGATCGGCACGTCGTCCGGCTCCGCGTCCCGGAACAGTTCGGCGAGCAGGGCGGTCTTCCGGGAGCGGGCCGCGGTGGCCGCGACCTCCCGGGACACGTGGGCGAGCCGGGCCAGCAACATGCAGTCGCCCGCACGCTGCCGTATTGACAAACATGTTTGCCGAAACTGCAATAGACCCATGACGGGCGCGAACGACCGTGCCATGGGCCGCGCGGACGACGACACGGACGACGTACTCGCCGAGGTCGGCCCGCGCCTGCGGCGGATCCGCAAGGAGCGGGGTGCCACGCTCGCCGGGCTGTCCGCGGCGACCGGTATCTCGGTGAGCACGCTCTCGCGCCTGGAGGCGGGCCTGCGCAAGCCCTCCCTGGAACTGCTGCTGCCGATCGCGCGGGCGCACCAGGTGGCGCTGGACGAACTGGTGGGCGCCCCGCCGGTCGGCGACCCGCGGGTGCCGGCGGCCAGGCCGATCGAGCGGTACGGGCGCAAGCACTGGCCGCTGACCCGTCAGCCCGGCGGGCTCCAGGCGTTCAAGGTGCTCGAACCGCAGCGCCGCCAGGAGCCCGATCCGCGCACGCACGAGGGCTACGAGTGGCTGTACGTGCTCTCCGGGCGGCTGCGGATGGTGCTCGGCGAGCATGACGTGGTGCTCGCGGCGGGGGAGGCGGCGGAGTTCGACACCCGGGTCCCGCACTGGTTCGGGTCGACGGGGGAGGGGCCGGTGGAGTTCCTCAGCCTCTTCGGGCCGCAGGGGGAGCGGATGCATGTGCGGGCACGGCCGGCCCGGCGCGCCGAGGACGACTGACGGCGGCTGATCGCGGCTGATCGTGGCTGACGGCGGCTGGCCGTGGTACGGCGGCCGAACCGAGCCTGACGGTAGCCGACCGAGCCAGGCCGGCCGTGGCCGGCGGTGACTTGGGGCGGCTGTTCCCAAGGCGGCAAGCGACTGCTTAGTATGCGGTCGAGACCGGTCAGACGACGCAGTCCCGTGGAGGCCCCGCATGCAGGCATGGCAGGTGCACGAGATCGGCGAACCGAGCGAGGTGATGCGGCTGACGGAGACGGAGCGGCCCACGCCCGGCGCCGGCCAGGTCCTGCTGCGGGTGCGCGCCGCGTGCGTCAACTTCCCGGACGCGCTGATGTGCCGCGGCCAGTACCAGGTCCGGCCGCCGCTGCCGTTCACCCCGGGAGTGGAGGTCTGCGGCGAGACCGCGGACGGCCGCCGGGTGATCGCCACCCCGGCGCTGCCGCACGGCGGTTTCGCGGAGTACGCCGTCGCCGACGCCGCCGCCCTGCTGCCCGCGCCCGCCGCACTGGACGACGCCGAGGCCGCCGCGCTGCACATCGGCTACCAGACGGGCTGGTTCGGCCTACACCGCCGGGCCCGCCTGGAGGCCGGCGAGACATTGCTCGTGCACGCCGCCGCGGGCGGGGTCGGCAGCGCGGCCGTACAACTGGGCAGGGCGGCCGGGGCCACGGTCATCGGCGTCGTGGGCGGCGCCGACAAGGCCGCCGTCGCCCGGGAACTGGGCTGCGACACCGTCATCGACCGGCACGCCGAGGATGTCGTCGCCGCGGTCAAGCAGGCCACCGGCGGCCGGGGCGCCGATGTGGTCTACGACCCGGTCGGCGGCGACGCGTACGCCCAGTCCGCGAAGACCGTCGCCTTCGAGGGCCGTATCGTCGTCGTCGGCTTCGCGAGCGGCACCGTCCCGAGCCCGGCGCTCAACCACGCCCTGGTGAAGAACTATTCGGTCCTCGGCCTGCACTGGGGCTTGTACCGCACCAAGGACCCGGAGCTGGTCCTGCACTGCCACGAACAGCTCACCGAACTGGCCGCGCGGGGCGCGATCCGGCCGCCGGTGAGCGCGCGGCTGCCGCTGGACGGGGCCGCGGCGGCCGTCCAGCGCGTCGCCGACGGCGTGACCACCGGCCGGGTAGCCGTCGTACCGGCGCCGAAGAACGGGGCCGTCGCCTGACCGACGCCGATGAACTGCGCCGCCCTGTCCGCGCGTTGCCGGCCGGGCAGCCGCCCGCGAGCACCTGACACCTCGACTTCCTCCGGGCCCGCTTCGACGCGGAACTGGCCCGGGTGCACTGCCCGAAGGGACCCCGCGGCCTCGGCGCCCGCGCCCTCCGGGCGGTCGTGGACGCCGAACCGGAGGCCGCCGACGCCCCCGCCAACGACCCGCGGCGGATCGGCAGCAGCCTCGGCACGGCGGCGCCCAGCCACCTGCGCCACGACACCGAGGAGTAGCAGCGGCGCTTTCCGCGCCCCCTGTGGACGGGCGAGGAGGTCTGATGCCGGTTGTTCAGCGAGCCGGGCGCCGGATCCGACCTGGCTGCGCTCGGCACCCGGGCCGCCCGCGAGGGAGACACCCGGGTGGTCGACGGGCAGGGGGCGTTGGACGTCCAGCGCCCCTCTCGCGCGCTGGGCCGTCCTGATCGCCCGCACGGACCGGGACGTGCCCAAGCGCCAGGGCAGATCACCCACTTCGTCCGCGCTATGACCGAACCCCGCGTCAAGGTACGGCCGTTGCGTCAGATCACCGGCGTGATCTGGGAGCACCCGGTCCGTCTGTTGTCTCAAGCGGGCCGAGGCGGACTCGATCACCCTCGGTACGGCGGGCGCGTACCGCGCGGCGCCGGCCGAACCGGCCCAACGGGCGGAACCGGCCGACCTAGCGGAACCGGCTGAACCGGCTGAACCGGTCGACCCGGCTGAACCGGTCGACCCGGCTGAACCGGTCGACCCGGTCGGCCCGCGCGCGCCCCGTCACGGTCCGGCGGCATGCGGCGGCGGCCCGTCCCGGCTGGGGCGGGCCGCCCCGGGTGTCCCACTGGGGCGAAGTGAACGCACGGCGGCGGTCCGGCCAACTCCCCGCAGGAACAGGTCACTTGGGCCGCGACGGCACGCATACTCCCTTCGGTCCCACCCGGCCCTACCAGGGAGGCAGAGCATGGCCCTCACCACCCGTCGCAGAGCCCTCACGACCCTCGGCGCCGCCCTCGCGGGCGCGGTCGCCCTGCCCGCCGCGCAGGCGTGGGCGGGCGACGCCTCGCGCGGGCCGCGTCCGCTGTGGCACGCCCACGCGCACAACGACTACGAGCATCCGCGTCCCCTCTTCGACGCCCTTGACCACCGCTTCGGCAGCGTCGAGGCCGACATCTTCCTCGTCGGCGACCAACTCCTCATCGGCCACGACGTGACGGACCTCGACCCGTCCCGCACCCTCGAATCCCTCTACCTCGATCCGCTCGCCGCCCGTGTGCGGGCCCACCACGGCGCGGTGTACCGCGGAGCGCGCAGGCCCCTGCAACTGCTCATCGACATCAAGACCGAGGGCTCCTCGACCTACCTCGAACTCGACCGCCATCTGCGGCGCTACAAGCACCTGTTCACCACCTACGCGCACGGCCGGGTGCACCACGGGCCGGTCACCGCGGTGATCTCCGGTGACCGTGCCGCCCGTACGCCGATGGCCGCGCAGAGCGAGCGCCGCGCGTTCTACGACGGCCGGCTGACCGACCTCGGCGGCTCGGCACCGGCCTCTTTCATCCCGCTGATCAGCGACAACTGGACGCTCAACTTCAGCTGGCTGGGCGAGGGCCCGTTCCCGGCCGCCGAGCGGCAGAAGCTGCGCGGCATCGTGGGGGCGGCGCACGCGCGCGGGCAGCAGATCCGTTTCTGGGCCACCCCGGACGCGGCGGGCCCGGCCCGCAACGCGCTGTGGGCCGAACTGCTCGCCGCCGGCGTCGACTACCTCAACACCGACGACCTCGCGGGCCTCGAAGCGTTCCTGGACGCCCACGCCGCGGCGTAGCGGCACCCAGAACACCACTCGATCGGCGGACACGTCAGCCGCCCGGACGAACCCTCCGCTACGCCACACTTGCGGCCGAACGCCGCGAACTGGCGTGGCGGAGGAGGTTCGCGATGGCCGTTTCCATCTCTGTGGTGCTGCTGCTCCTGATCCTGGCCGTGGTCTTCCTGCGCAACGGCGCGCTGAAGCTCTCCCACGCCCTGGTCTGTGTGCTGCTCGGTTTCCACCTGGCCGGTACGAGCATGGCCCCGACCATCCAGAGCGGGCTCACCGCGACCGCCGACCTGGTGAGCGGCCTGCGGCCGTGACCCGCTGGGCGCGTGGACCGCGGTCGGACCGCTGCGGTGCGCGGGCGCACCGTCCACGGCGAGCGGCAGAGCCCGGTGTCCCGCGGGGTGCCTAGGCGTCGATCACACGGGAACGGGTGAGGAACCGCACGCCCTCGGGGGCCTCCAGGGAGAAGCCGCTGCCCCGCCCGGGCACCACGTCCACGATCAGCCGCGTATGGCTCCACCCCGCGTACTGGCTGCGCGACATCCAGAACGTGACCGGCTCGTCGACGCCCTCGACCTCCAGCTCGGCCAGCAGCACGTCCGAACCGCCGGTGCGGAACTCGCCGTCCGGGTAGCACATGGGGGCGCTGCCGTCGCAGCAGCCGCCGGACTGGTGGAACATCAGCGGGCCGTGCGCAGCGCGCAACCGGCGGACCAGGTCGGCGGCCTGCGGAGTGAGTTCGACGCGCGGAGTTTCCTGATACATGATCACCGTCCTGGTCGAGGGCTGTGCGGCCTCCAGTCTCACGGCTCGTCAGGTCACCGTCCACAGCGGCGAGTTGCCCGGCGGCGCCGAACTCGCGTGCGGGGCCGTCGCCCGGCCGGGCAGCCGACGGCTCGCGCGTCCTCAGCTGTGGCCGAGGACGTCCGTCGGGGTCCCGCACGAAGAAGCGGCGCACGCCCCCCCTCCTCGTCGGTGAGCGGACGCACGACCTCGGCGCCCCGTTTCCGCAGCGCGGCGTGGGCCGGGTCGACGTCGTCGACCTCGCCGCCGCCGAAGGCCGTCAGGCGGGCGGTCGGCAGCACGCCTGAAGGGCCGCGCCGCCAGGGTCCTGCGGGCGAGTTCCAGATCGAGGCCGTCCGTCATGCCCACCTCACTTCGCCGGTGAAGTGGGACGGGCGCGGGCCGGACCGTCCACCGGTCCCCGCCAGGGCACGGCGGGGTCGTGTTTCGCAGCCGTGCCGTCGTCCTCCGCCCCGGTGACCTGCCCGTCCTGTGTGCCGACCCGCTGGTCGCGGCCTGCCGCGACGCCGTTCCGCTCATCGCCCGGACCTTCGGTGCCGGCCCGCCGCCCGCCCGGTGCACGGGGGCGCCGGCGGCCCGGACCGTGCACATTCGGCGGCCAAGAAGGACCATATTGTGGTGTAAAGGATGGGATAGATGATATCTGGGCGAAATGGATCAGAAGCGCCGCCGACCGCCGGGCCGCGTGATCTCCTCGACGCGTCCAACGACGCGGTGGCGGTGATCTCCGCACGGGGCACCGTCGTCGCGTGGACCAGCGGCGCCGAGGCGCTGCTCGGCTATGGGGCGCCGGAGGTCGTCGGCCGCTCCGGCGCCCGGCTGCTGGCGCCGGCCGGGGACCCCCGGAGGCTCGCAGGCATCGTGGAGCGGTGCCGCGCGGGCATGGGCTGGAGCGGTCTGATCCCGCTGCGGCACCGGGACGGCCACCGCATCGAGACCGACCTGCGGGTGTCGGCGGCGTTCCGGGTCGGTGCGCAGGAGTGCTTCCTGGTGTCGGCCAGGGAACAGGTGCCGCAGTGGACGATGGGCCAGTCCGTCCTCGACGGGTTCCTGACCCGTTCCCCGGTCGGCATGGCCGTGATGGACCCCCAGCTGCGCTACCTCTGGCTCAACGACACCCTGGAGCGGTTCGGCGGCGTGCCCCGGGAACAGCGGCTCGGCAAGCGGCTGAGCGAGCTGCTGCCCGGTCTGCAGGCGGAGACGCTGGAAGGCCTGATGCGCAAGGTGATGGTGACCGGAATCCCGGTCATCGACTATGAGTACGAGGGCTGGAGCTGGGCGGACCCGCGCCGCCAGCACGCGTACTCCTCGTCGTTTTTCCCGCTGGTCGACGCCGCCGGCTCGCTCACCGGCGTCTGCTACATGGTCCTGGACATCACCGAGCGCTGGCACGCGCGCCGGCTCCTGTCCATGGTCAACGAGGCCGGGAGCAGCGTCGGCAGGACCCTCGACGTGATGCGGACCGCGCAGGAACTGGCGGACTTCGCGGTGCCCCGCTTCGCCGACTTCGTCGTCGTCGACCTGCTGGAGCCCGTGCTGAGCACAGAGGGTCACGGGACGTGGCTGTCCGACGCCGGACCGGCTACCGCACGGCCCGTGATGCGCCGGGCCGGCCTCAGCTCGGCGCGGGACGGCTGCCCGGAGGCGGTCGCGCAGATCGGGGACCGGGTGGACTTCATCCCGCCGCCGCACGACCTGAACCTGCTCGTCGAGGGCGACCCGATCTTCACTCCCGTCCTCGACGCCTCCGACCCGCTGTGGGTGTCCGAGGAGCCCGTCCGCGCGGCCCGGATGCGCGAGTACGGACTGCACTCCATGATCGCCGTGCCGATGCGGGCCCGGAACACCGTCCTGGGCCTCGCCACGTTCATGCGCTCGCTCAACCCGGTCTCCTTCCACCCGGACGACGTCCTGCTGGCCCGGGAGCTGGTCGCGCGGGCCGCGCTGTGCGTCGACAACGCCCGCCGCTACAGCCGGGAGCACACGGCGGCGGTCACGCTGCAGCGCAGTCTGCTGCCGCACGTCCTGACCGGCGGCACGGCCATGGAGGTGGCCTCCTCCTATCTGCCGGCCAACGCGACCGGCGGGGCCGGCGGCGACTGGTTCGACGTGATCCCGCTGTCCGGGGCCCGGGTGGGGCTCGTCGTCGGCGACGTCGTCGGGCACGGCATCCCCGCCGCCGCGACGATGGGCCGGCTGCGCACCGCCGTACAGACCCTCGCCGACATGGAGATGCCGCCCGACGAGCTGCTGGCCCACCTGGACGACCTCGTGCTGCGGCTCAGCGAGGAGGAGCCCGACGACGAGGCCGCCCACCAGACCGTGACCACGTTCCTCGGCGCGACCTGCCTGTACGCCGTCTACGATCCGGTGACCCGGCGGTGCGCGATGGCCCGCGCGGGCCATCCGCCGCCGGTGGTGGTCAGCCCCGACGGCCAGGTCTCCTTCCCGGAGCTGCCCGCGGGGCCGCCGCTCGGACTGGGCGGGGTGCCCTTCGAGGCCACCGAGATCGAACTGGCCGAGGGCAGCCTGCTCGGGCTGTACACCGACGGCCTGGTCGAGGGGATCGACCGCGACATGGGCGTGGGCATGGCCCGGCTCGGCCAATTGCTGTCCCGGCCGGCCCTCGACCTCGACACCCTGTGCCGCACCGCCACGCAGCAACTGGTCCCGACCCCGCAGCTCGACGACATCGCGCTGCTGCTGGCGCGCACGCACGGCCTGGGCGCCGCCCGGGTCGCCTCCTGGGAGGTGCCGCTGGACCCGGCGGCCGTCGGTGATCTGCGCGCCCGCGCGACCCGGCAGGTGACGCAGTGGGGCTGCCCGGAATTGGCCATGACCACCGAACTCATCGTCAGCGAGCTGGTCACCAACGCGATCCGCTACGGCTCGCCGCCCGTGCGTGTGCGGCTGATCCGCGACTCCCGGCTGACCTGCGAGGTCGCCGACGCCAGCAGCACCGCCCCGCGGCTGCGGCACGCGCGCAGCATGGACGAGGGCGGCCGGGGCCTGTTCCTCGTGGCCCAGACGGCCCATCGCTGGGGTGCCCGGTATGTGGCCGACGGGAAGATCATCTGGGCCGAGCAGGAACTCCCGCCGCCCTGCTGAGACCGCCCGGTGCATGGCGAACTCGTGGAGAATTGACGGGACTTGTAAAAGGTGACAAGAATTCAACTACTTCCCTCCGGCTCAAGCGGGCGAAGGGATGCCAGGGGCGTTCGGGGTCGCTGATCCGCCAACTGCCCCCGAAAATCGTGAAGTTGGTGTGAAAGGCTGGTGTGGTCCGGCCGCGGGCAAGGGGGCCGTGGCGGTCACCGAGAGGAGAGCGCAGCGTGCGACAGGACGGCTTCCGCGCCGAGGAGATCGACACCAGCAGGCCGCACCCCGCCCGGATCTACGACTATCTGCTGGGCGGCAAGGACAACTACCCGGTGGACCGCGACGCTGGCGACGCGCTCGCCGTCGCGGCGCCCGAGGTGCGCATCGGCGTCCAGGCCAACCGCGCCTTCCTGCGCCGGGCCGTCCGGTACGTCGTCGGCAGCGGTGTGCGCCAACTCCTCGACATCGGCACCGGGCTGCTCACCTCGCCCAATGTGCACGAGACGGCGGAGGAACTGGCCCCGGACGTCCGGGTCGCGTACGTCGACAACGATCCGATCGTGCACACGCACGCCGGCGCGCTGCTCGGCGGCTCCGGCGGGCGCGGCATCGTGCTCGGGGACCTGCGCGACCCGCGGGCCGTCGTGGACCATCCCGGCGTCCGCCGGGTCATCGACTTCGACCGGCCCGTCGCCCTGCTCCTGGTGGCCGTCCTGCACTTCCTCACCGACGCGGAGAAACCCGGGGACGTCGTAGCCGCCCTGCGCGACGCGCTCCCGGCCGGCAGCTACCTGGTGCTCTCGCACGCCACGGGGGACTTCGCCGACCGCAGCGCCGCCCAGGCCGTCTACTCCAGTGCCACCGCCACCCTGAACCTGCGCTCGCACGCCGCGGTCGAGGGGTTCTTCGACGGCTTCGAACTCGTCGAACCCGGCCTCGCCCAGGTCCCGTTCTGGCGCCCCGACGCCCCGCCGCCGGCCGGCTCCGAGGCGATCGGCTTCTACGGCGGCGTGGCCCGCAAGGCGGCCTGAACGGTCGATGCACGCCATCTCGCCAACCATAATCGGCCGAAAATAATCGCACCTTGGACGTGTAGAACGGCGGGGAAGTGGCTTGCGCCCTGTGCAGCGGAGAGCAACCCTTGTGAAAACTGGGGCTTTTGGGACATTACGCCGCTCGTTATCGGTCAAAAATCCTTACCACGCACTTCAGTTCGAGTGGCCATATTCCGACGAAGTTGGCTCCTGGGCGGACTGTGCAGCTTGTCCGGCGTTTGCGGTCGGCGGGATGGCTAGCATGTGCCGGGTGCCGGCCGGACGGACCCACTCTCCGTGGGAGCCGTTCTGACCTGCGGTCGATGCGTGCCGATCGACCTTGCCCTGCTCACAAGGACCAGAGGGACCGCGGAATGTCAGTGCCTGCTCCCACCAGCCAGCCCCGGACCGCCAAGGCGTCCCGCACCGCACGGGCTGTACCCCCGGCCGTGCTGCTGGTGACCGCCGCCGCGGCCGGTGGCGTCTCGGCGGCGGCGCCCGAAGCCGCCCGCGGCTGGACGCTGGCGGTGGCCGGGGCCTCCTGGCTCTGTCTGTCCTGCGCCGTCCTGGTCGGCTCCCGGCTCTCGCGGCGCGCCCGCCGCACGGCCGACCAGCAGGCGGCGCAGATCAGCGCCCTCAACGCACAACTGGCCCAGCAGCACGCGGCCTCCCTGCACGTGGCGAACGTCGCCCTGCCGGCCGTGGCGAAGCAACTGCTGGACGGGGCCGGCGCCGACGAGGCCCTGGCGGGCGCCGCCTCCGTCGCCGAACCCGAACTGCGGCGCATCACGCACACCTTCGCCACCCTCATGGAGGACGCCGTACGGCAGGCCGCCGAGGTCCGCTCCCAGTACGACGAGGCCCGGCGCGAGATGGCACAGGCGACGGCGGAGCTGGAACAGGTGACGCAGCGGACGATGCCCGCCGCCGTCGGCCGGCTGAGCGAGGGCGCCTCGGCGGAGGTCGTGCTGGCCGAACTGGACTGGCCCAGCCTGCCGTTGCTGCGCGAGCCCGCGCAGCGGTTCGTCAGGGACATAGCCCTCAGCGAGCGGCGTGCCGCCGCCGCGCAGGCCGCCTCCGCCAAGGCCCTGAGCCGGGTCCAGGCCAAGACCGTCAGCATGCTCGCCGACCTCCGCGAGATGCAGGAACGGCACGGGGAAGAGGTCTTCGGCGACCTGCTGCGCCTCGACCACAGCACCTCCCAGCTCGGCCTCATGACCGACCGGCTGGCCCTGCTCATGGGCGGGCGCTCCAGCCGCGCCTGGAACAAGCCCATCGTGATGGAGAGCATCCTGCGCGGCGCGGTCGGCCGGATCGCCGCCTACCAGCGGGTCCGGTTGCACTGCTCGACCCAGGCCGCGATCTCCGGCTACGCGGCCGAGGGCGTCATGCACCTGCTCGCCGAACTGATGGACAACGCCGCCAACTTCTCGCCGCCCATCGACGAGGTCCACGTCTACGTGGAGGAACGTACCGCCGGAATCGTCGTGACCATCGAGGACAGCGGCCTGAAGATGGCCGACGCCGCGATGCGGCACGCCGAGAAGGCGGTGGCGGGGCAGGCGACCGACCTCGCCTCGCTCCAGGGCACCCGGCTCGGCCTGGCCGTGGTCGGCAGGCTCGCCACCAAGTACCGGATCAGCATCAACTTCCGGCCCTCGTCGCGCGGCGGCACGGGCGTCGTCGTCCTGCTGCCGCCCCAGTTGCTCGCCCAGCAGCGCGAGCCCGCCCCCGCCACGACCGAGGCCCGCGTGGAAGCGGCGATCCCCACCCCGGGACCCGCCCCCGCCATAGAGAGCGACCTGTTCGGCCCGGACCGCTCGGCCACCCCGCGCGCGACCGAACCGGAGCCGTCCTTGCCACGCCCGTCCGGCTCCACCCCCAACGGGCTGCCGGTGCGCGCCCCCGGCCGGACCATGGCCGAGGCCGAACTCGAACGACAGCAGCGCAAGGCGGCCGACGACGGCCCCGCGCGCGACGCATCCCAGCCGGGCGACCGCGGGGCGGCACGCGACGCGGGCGCGCGGTTCGGCGCCTTCCACCGCGGACGCCGGTCCGGCGCGGGCGGCGGCGTCCCGTCCGGCGAGGCGGAGCCCGAGCCGCCCGCCTCGGAGTAGCACCACGGCGCCTTCCGCACGGGCGCCCAGAGCCCTGGCATCCCCTGCCCCCTCTTTGTGAGATTGGAGGAACGGGCCGGTGACCGGACAACCGGGCACCACCGTCCCATCACCTGCCATGCAGACCACTGACAACAGCCTGACCTGGCTTCTGCAGAACCTCCTGGAACGCACCCCCGGGACGCGTCACTCCCTGGTGCTGTCCCGGGACGGCCTGAAGCTCTGCTGGACCGTAAACCTGACGCTGGATCAGGCCGATCAGCTCGCCGCTATCTGCTCGGGCATCCAGGCCCTCGCCCAGGGCGCCTCCGTGGAGTTCGGCGACGGCACCGGCGGCGTCCGCCACTCCATGACCGAGTTCCACGGCGGGCTGCTGTTCATCGTGGAGGCGGGCGAGGGCGCGCACCTGGCCGTGGTCGCGGACGAGGACGCCGATCCGGGAGTGGTCGGCAACCAGATGACGGAACTGGTCGAGCAGATCGGCGAGCACCTGCGGGCCGAGCCCCGCCAGCCCATGGCGGGGAGTGCCTCCTCGTGATGCGCAGGCCCGTGGACACCGGTGATCCCGATCGGCTCTACACGGTCACGGGCGGGCGCAGCCGTGCCGACGATCCCTTCGACCTGGTCACCCTGGTGGTCAGCGAGTGCGAGCCGACCGCCGGCATGCAGTCGGAACACGTCAGGATCCTCGAACTGTGCCGGCATCCCACGGCCGTGGTCGAGATCTCCGCGGAGCTGAAACTTCCGATCACCGTGGTGCGCATCCTGCTCGGTGACCTGCTGGCCACCAGCCGGATCACCGCACGCCACCCGCGTGCGGCGCGATCCTTCGCTTCGCTTCCCGAAACCGCCCTTCTCAAGGAGGTGCTCGATGGGCTCCGCAATCTCTGAGCTGCCTTCCAGCCGTGCGCCCTTGGCCGATGCCGCCGAGACCGGACTCAAGATCGTCGTTGTGGGCGGGTTCGGGGTCGGCAAGACCACCTTGGTCCGCTCGGTGAGCGAGATCCGGCCGCTGAACACCGAGGAGGTCATGACGCAGGCCGGTGTCGGCGTCGACGAGATCAGCGGGGTGCGGGCGAAGACCACCACCACTGTGGCCTTCGACTTCGGCCGGATCAGCCTCAACGACCGTATGGTCCTGTATCTGTTCGGCGCCCCCGGGCAGGAGCGCTTCTGGTTCCTGTGGGACCGGCTCTTCTCCGGCACGCTGGGCGCGGTCGTCCTGGTCGACACCCGGCGGATGAACGACTCCTGGTACGCGATCGACCGTCTCGAACGGCACCGGACACCGTTCGTGGTGGCCGTCAACCGCTTCGACGACGACGGGTCGCGATACTCCCTGGACGAGATACGCCAGGCGCTCAGCCTGCCCGAGCACGTGCCGCTGATCGAATGCGACGCGCGGGTGCGCGCGTCGGGCAAGGACGTGCTGATCTCACTCGTGGATCACCTCTACCAGATGGCCGCGGTCAAGGAGGGCGCATCGTGACCGACACCGGATCCGACCCCACACCGCCCCCGGGCTGCCCGGCCCACGGAGGCGCAGTGCCGCTGGCCGGCCTGGAGTACCAGCAGACGCCCGCCCAGCTGTACCGCAGCCTGCGGCGCGAGCACGGCGCCGTCGCGCCCGTGCTGCTGGACGGGGACGTGCCCGCCTGGCTCGTGCTCGGCTACACCGAGGTCAGCTATGTGACCAGCCATGACGAGCTGTTCGCCCGGGACTCGCGGCGCTGGAACCAGTGGTCGGCCATTCCCGCCGACTGGCCGCTGATGCCCTTCGTCGGCTACCAGCCCTCGGTGCTGTTCACCGAGGGCGAGGACCACCGGCGCCGGGCCGGCGTGATCACCCAGGCACTGGAGGGCGTCGACCAGTTCGAACTCGCCCGTGACTGCCAGATCATCGCCGACCGGCTCATCGCCTCGTTCGCCGGCAGCGGCCGGGCCGAGCTGATGAGCGCCTATGTGCAGGCCCTGCCGATGCGGGCCGCGGTGCAGATGTGCGGGATGCCGCACGAGGGCACCGACACCCAGCAACTCGTGGACGACCTGCGGATGTCGCTGGACGCCGCGGAGGGCGACGACCCGGTCGCGGCCTACACCCGGGTGGGCGAGCGCATCCAGCGGCTGGTCAAGGAGAAGCGGGACAAGCCCGGCCCGGACGTCACCTCCCGGATGCTGCTCGACCCCGCCGGACTGACCGACGAGGAGATCATCCAGGACCTGATCTCCGTGATCGCCGCGGCCCAGCAGCCGACCGCCAACTGGATCGGCAACACGCTGCGGCTGCTGCTCACCGACGAGCGGTTCGCGCTGAACGTCTCGGGCGGCCGGCTCAGCGTGGGCGAGGCGCTGAACGAGGTTCTCTGGCTGGACACGCCGACCCAGAACTTCATCGGCCGCTGGGCCGTGCGCGACACCCAGCTCGGCGGGCGGCAGATCCGGGCGGGCGACTGTGTCGTGCTGGGGCTGGCCGCGGCCAACACCGATCCGCAGATCTGGCCCGAGTCGCACGTCGGCGCGGAGAACTCCGCCCATCTGTCGTTCGGCAACGGCGAGCACCGCTGCCCCTACCCGGCCCCGCTGCTCGCCGACGTCATCGCCCGTACGGCGGTCGAGACGCTGCTGGAGCGGCTGCCGGACCTGGTCCTGGCGGTGGAACCGGAGGAGCTGACCTGGCGCCCGTCCATCTGGATGCGCGGCCTGACGGCCCTGCCGGCCGTGTTCACCCCGGTGGTGCAGTAGCGCATCTCTCTCAGGCGGTGGCGCCGGGCGGTGGAGCACCGCCCCGGGACGGTGCCGGACGGCGAGCGGCACGGCGGACCGGGCACGACGCGCAGGTCGTGACCCGGTCCGGCCGGGCGCGGCGGCCCGTCCGGTCCGGGCTGAGCGCGGCGTGGACCGGCGTCGGGCTCGGCCGGCGTGCGTGACGGGCCGGTGGCCGTCGAGTCCGGGCACGCCGGACTCGGTGAGTTTCCAGCCCTCGTAACGCCCGAGCCCAAGGCGGCGCGGCGGCGTGCGGCCCGAGCCGGGCGGGCTCAGAGCGTGTGCGGTGTGAAGCGCGCGGGCTCAGGCGGCCTGTGGTGTGAAGCGCACCGGCAGCGACTGCGGTCCGCGGGTGAACACGCCCTGCTCCGCCGGGTCGAACCCGTCGGCCAGCCGGGCGTCGGGCATCGCGTCCAGCAACTGGTCGACGCCGATCTCGACCTCCGCCTTCGCCAGCAGCGCGCCCACACAGAAGTGCCGGCCGAGCGAGAACGCCAGATGGTCGGCCGCGGCGGAGAAGGCGGTCGTCGTGGTCAGGTCCGCACGGAAGATGTCGAACCGGTCGGGGTCGGCGTAGCGGCTCTCGTCGCGGTTGGCGGCGCCGATCAGGCAGGTGACGGTCGCGCCCGCCGGTATGGTGCCACCGCTGAGCGTGACCTCGGTCGCCGACTGCCGCATGATCATGTGGACGGGCGGTGTGTAGCGCAGCGTCTCGGCGAAGGCGCGGGGGATCAGAGTGCGGTCCTCGCGGACGGCCGCCAACTGTTCGGGGTGCGCGAGCAGATTGGCGAAGATGCTGGCGATCGCCTTGTCGGTGGTCTCGCCGCCCGCGGCGAGCAGCAGGCTGCAGAAGGCCTTGATGTCCTCGTCGTTCATCCGCACCCCGTCGACCTCGGCGGCGCACAGCGTGGACAGCAGGTCGTCGCCGAGGTTCTGGCGGCGCTCCCGGATGATCGGGAACATGTACTCGGCGAACTCCGCCCGGGTGCGCTCACCGGCCGCCGCGACCTTCGGGTCACCGGACAGGTTGCCCAGGAAGGCGATGACCGCCGTGTACCAGCCGTGGAACCGCTCGTGGTCGCCCTTGTCCAGGCCCAGCATGTCCGCGATGACGTTGACGGGGAAACGGGTCGCGTAGTCGTGGACCAGGTCCGCGGAGCCCGTGTGCCGGAAGGCGTCGATCAGCTCACGGGAGTTGCGCTCGATGACGGGCAGGAACTTCTCCTGCAGATCGCTGCCGCGGAAGGCCGGCGCCACCAGGGCCCGCCGTACGGAGTGCTCGCGACCGCTCAACTGCAGGATGGTCTTGCCGTGTACGGGCTCGATCTGCCAGTTGTAGTTGTCGGTCGTGAACTCCCCGTTCTTGTCCTTGAAGACGCGCTCCACGTCCTCGTAGCGGGAGATGATGTAGCTCTGGGTGACGTCGTGCCAGATGAGGGGCGCACTCTCCCGCATCACTCGGTAGGCAGGGTAGGGATTCTCGGCGAACTCGGGCGAGAGTATGTCGGGTACCTGCTGAGCGGTGGACATGGGGC
This sequence comes from Streptomyces sp. NPDC001508, assembly GCF_040298665.1. Taxonomy (NCBI): domain Bacteria; kingdom Bacillati; phylum Actinomycetota; class Actinomycetes; order Kitasatosporales; family Streptomycetaceae; genus Streptomyces; species Streptomyces sp. NPDC001508. The sequence continues at coordinate 30,993 of NZ_JBEPAP010000013.1, read as the reverse complement.
TCCTAGAGTGAGTCATGGCCTGCGGACACAAGGTTATTGATCAACTACGCACCCCGATAGCCGTGTCTGCGCCTAATGGTCACCTTACGGCCACCCTTGGCCGAAAACGGCCCATGGGTACACGGTTGGGCGACCCGTCCGCGCGGCCGGCCGGACTCAGCGACCGTCGGCGGGTGGGCGCAGCCGGTCGACGTCGGCGCCGCCCGAGCAGAGCGTGGCCGCACCCCGACCGCACGCCTGCGGCCCAGAGGGGCGTGATGCATCGCCAACGCCGGCGTCAACGATGTCGCGGACTTCCTGGCGCACCCCGTGCTCAGCGGCCGGCGGCGCTGGCGGACCGTGGCGATCCCGGGCGGCCGGGAGATGTCCGCGCTGCTGCCGCCCGTCGACCTCGCCGGCACCGCACCGCGCATGGACCCCGTGCCCGCCGACGGCGAGCACACCACCGCCGTCCTGACCGAACTGGGCTACAGCCCCACTGACATCGAGGAACTGAGGACCGCGGGCGTCATCTGACATCCCGCCGGACGAGGAGCGGTTCGTCGCCGAGCCCCCCCGCCCCCGCCCCGGCCCTCGGCCGCGGCCACCAGCCACCCCGCTCGGGCGGCGCACGCGGACCTGCTCGGGCGGAATTCACCGGGGCCTGGTGTGCCGTACTCCCCGTTGCCAGGCTCCTGTTCACCCAGCGTTCGGCCGTGTGTCGGCCGTTGGTTCGCGGGCAACCTCGCCGCGTTCTGGATCAGCGGATTACCATGCGCATGCGTTCATGGTCGGAACATGGGGGAGGCGCGGTTGTCCGGCAGCTCGCGTGAAGGCTCGGCAGGCATGACGGCTCCGGGCACACGGACCGTGGAGGACGGCCGGGGAGGGTGGGCGAGGCTGCCGCGCGGTGTGCGGCTGTACCGGCTGCGATCCGACGGCTCCGTCCTGCTCGGCGACCGTGACGGCGCCCGGGAACTGGGACCCGAGCGGGACCTGCTCCGGTTCATCGACGACGGGCAGTTCGCCCACTATCTGGTCGGGGACGCCGCCACGTCCCCCGAGCGTCCCTCCAACGCCACCGTCAAACTCGGCATCGTCGGCCCGCGCAGCGCCTTCACCCCGCATGCGCACGGCGGGGAGCACTACGTCCTCAGCCTCGGGTACGCGGCCTGCGGCCTGTATGACGGCGAGCGCGGCCGGGTCACCGAAGTGCCTCTGGCCCCGGGAGAGTTGATCCGCATCCCGGAGATGATGCCGCACTCCTTCGCCAACCGGGACACCACCCCGCTGACCATCCTGGCCGCCAACACCGGCTACGGCATCGACCACGAGGACTACGCGATCACCGCACCCGAGGCGGAGCACAGGGCCGCCCAAGGGGCGTACGGCGCCGCCGGGTCCGCCGGGCCGCCCACGGGCACGAGCACCCTCGCCCGTACCGACTACCTCGAACTCGCCGCCGCCCTGCGCGACATCGAGCGGGTCCAGCAGGCCCGGGGACCGGGCGTCACCACCGCCCGCGAGCGGCTGGCCGCCCGACTGCGCCGGCTCGCACAGCGACTGGAGGGCCGTCGATGATCTGCCCGCACTGCGAGAAGTCCCTGCTGCGCAAGGAACGGCCCGGCAACGTCTGCGGCATGTGCGGACGCAGATACGCCCTCGACCCCAAGACCAACCCGCTGCGCCTGCACGACCTCCGGGTCCGCCGGATCGCCGCCCAGCTCACCCAGAACGGACAACTCCCGTGCACCCCGGGCCAGTTGTGGTACGCCCTGGCGCGCAAGTCGCTGCGGGAAACCCAAGTCGAGACGGGCTGCGGCATCGTGCTGGGTGTCTTCGGCGCCATCGCCTTTTTCATCGCCGTGGGCTCGGACGTCATGGCGTTCGGCGTCATCGGCGGTCTGTTGCTGCTCGCGGCGCTCGGCTTCGTGGTCGCACGGGTGATGGGCGTCGGCCGGGGCCGTCCCCGGCTCACCCGGGCCGAGTTCCGCACCGGCCCGCTGGAGGAATGGAAGAGCGTCTACGGCTCGCTGCCGCCCGGGGTGATCGACGACAAGCACTACCCGTCCCCGGACGCCGTCCCGCCGCACGGCGGAACCGACCCGGCACCGGCCACCCCGTCCGACGGGCTCGTGCTGGTCTGCCCCGACCGCTCCGTCGCCGTCTTTCTCGACGCGGCGGGCCTGACCGCCCGTCATCGGCTCACCCTCGTCGCCGACCCGGCCGCTCTGCCCGCCGCCCCCGGCACCGGCCCCGTACTGGTCCTGCACGACGCCGACGCCCGCGGCCTGCTGCTCGCCCGCCGTGTCCGCACCGCGCAGCCGGGGCGCCGGGTCGTCGACGTCGGCCTTCCGCTCGGCGCCGTGCACGGTCTCGCCCGGGCCGTGCCCGTGCGCGGCGAGCCGCCGGGTCCGATCGTCATGGCCCGGCTGCGCGACAGCGGGGAGTTCCACCGCGACCAGCTGAAGTGGCTGGCCAAAGGCTGGGGGTTCCCGCTCGTCGGGGTGCCGCCCGCCAAGCTGCTGGCCGTCGTCTCCCGGGCCGTCGAGCGGGCCGGCGCGGCGGCCGATACGCGGCGGCGGGCCGCCGACGTCGGATTCCTGACCTGGCCGCAGGAGGGCGGATGATCTGCCCCCACTGCCAGGCCTCCCTGCTGCGCAAGGAACGCGTGGGCGGTGTGTGCGCCGGCTGCGGGCGTGCCTTCGCCCTCGATCCCAAGGTGCACGGCCGCGGCATGCACGACACCCGCATCCGGCGCGTCGCCGAGAAGGCCACCGACGCGGGCCGCCGACAGGTCACCGTCACCCAGCTGTGGTACCTGGCCCGCAACGCCAACCGCACCTGGACGGCGGCCCCGGCGAGCGGACGCCCCGCGTGGGTGGGCCGTTCGGTGGCGGTGGTCCTCGTCGCCGGTCTTGTGGCGCTCGCGTTCCTGGTCGAAGAAAGGTCCCTCTTCGGCCTCCTCTGGTGGGCGAGCGCGGCCGTGGCCGCCCTCGTGTACAGGGTGGTCAAGGGCAAGCCGTACCGTCCCGCGCGGCGCGCCGGTGCCTATCTGTCGCCCTCGCTGCGGGACTTCCGGACGATGATCTGCGTGCGCTGGGTGAAGGCGTACGGAAGCCTGCCGCCCGCCGTCGTCGACGACGAGACGTACCGGGAGCCGGGCGCGGGCAGGGCGCGGCGCGCCGCCGGGCAACCGGAGCCGGAAGCCGTCGAGTTGCTCTGCCCGGACCGTGCCGTCCGCGTCTTCCTGTCGGCGAACGGCCTTCCCCGGCGGCTGAACCTGACGCTCGCCGCCGGCCTGGACGAACTCTCCGGGACCGGGCCCCTCGCGGTCCTCCACGACGCGAGCCTGCGCGGGCTCCAGCTGGTCGCCGACGCCCGCGCTAGCCGGCCGCCGCGGGCGGTCGTGGACGCGGGCCTGCCGGTGCGCGCGGTCCTGCGCAACCGCGCGGCCGTGACGCTCCACGAGGAACCGCCCGCGAGTGTGCTGCGCGAGACTCCGCCCTGGCTGGCACGGATCGCCCGGGCCGCGCCCGAGGAGGCGCAATGGCTGATGCAGGGCTGGCGCAGCCCTGTCTCCGCGGTCCCGCCCGCCCTGCTGGCCGCGGCCGTCGAGCGAGCCGTCCGCAAGGCCCGCGGCGCCGCCGCCCCGGAGCGGCAACAGGCCGCCGCGGTCGGCTTCATGAGCTGGCCGCGGCCCGCTGAACCACCGCTGACGAAGGACGGGACCTGACATGCCGACGGCCACGCGATCCACGAACCCGGTCGGCCGGCTGCTGCTGGAGCGGGCGATCACCGTCGCCGCGCGCCGCGCCGCCGCCCCCGGCGGCCTCCGCTTCACCGAGCGGCAGCTGTACTACGAGACCTGCCGGGTGCTGCGCCCGACGCCCGCGCCGGTGCGGCGCATCCCGTACAGTCCGGCACCGCCGCTGCGGCTGTCCCGGTTCACCGAGGTGCTGCACGGCAGGGAGCCGGCCGGACTGCTGCCCGCCGCGGCCGCGGGCCGCGCGCTCGGCGGGCCCTCGCGCGAGCCCGACCTGTACGCGTACGGGCTGCCCCGGCTGTTGGTCTGCCAGGACCGTGCCATCGCCGGGATGCTGCTGGCCAACCATGTGCAGCTGGAGGCGGCCTGCCCCGTGCTGAGCGCCGAGGACGATCTGCCGCTCGACTCCCGGCTGGTGGCGGCCCTGGAGCGGGCCGGCGACGCCGTCGTGCACGTCCTGCACGACGCCGGCCCCGCCGGGATCGCCCTGCCCGCGCGGGTGCGTGAGGCGCTGGGTCCGGTGCCCGTCCGGGTCGTCTCGCTCGGTCTTGTGCCCCGGCACGTCCAGGCGCTGCGCCTGGTGTCCGGGCGCAGACCCGGCCCGGTGCCGCCGCTCGGACCCGTGCCGCGCGGGCTCAGACCCTCGGAGGTCGACTGGCTCGCCGACGGCCGGTTCGCCGAGGTCGCCGCGGTCCCGCCCGCGCGGCTGCTGCGCGCCGTGCTGCGGCTGACCCGCGGGCCACGGCCGGCCCGCCACTCCGTCTGGGGCGAGCTGCGCGAGCTGCGCACCGCCGGCTTCCTGACCTGGCCCGACGCGTGATCTGCCGCGATGTCCGACCCGGCCGCGCAGCGTACCCACGCCTGACCCGACCCCGTCCCGAGGACCGTATGCCCGAGCACCGCAGACCCAAGGACCGAAGCGCATGATCCGCCCACGCGACATCGGCTACACGGACGAACTGCTCGCCGACCGCAGCGTCCACCGCACCTACGAGGACGGCCGGCAGGAATGGCGTCGCCGCGGCCCGGCCGGCCAGGTGCACTGGCGCGACGACCAGGGCGGCACGGGCACCGACGAACTGCTGGGCGACAAGATCGTCAAGCGTACGCTCGCCGACGGCACGGTGACCTACGGGCGGGACCTCGGCTACGGCCGGACCCTGTGGGGACGCGGCGAAACCCTCATGATCAACCGGACGTCGTTCGGCGGCCGGATGGGCGCCGTCCTCGTCGGCCTCGGCGTGGCGTCTCTCGCCGTCACCGCCGCCCAGCTGCCGCCGCTCAGCCTCACCCCGGAGGAGGAAGAGGAACTGCGCCGGCAAGCGCAGGCCTCGCCCTCCGGCGGCGGCGACGGCGGGGGCGACGCAGGCGGCGACGGTGGCAGCCACGACGGTGACAGCGACGTCGACTGGGACGGCGGGTACTGGGGCGACGACGGCGGCGGCTGGAGCGACGACGACTTCGGCTGACGGCCCGCCCCCTGAGCCGACGAAAGGACGCGCGTACCCGGGGTATCCGGGCGTGCGGCAACAGGAAAGGACCTCCGATGGCGCGCTTCTGCGTCTGTCTGGCGTCGGGAGCCGGGCCCGCCGACGGCCGGCCCGGCGCGGCCGATCTGCACCTCGCCGCCATGGGCGCCCCGCCCGTCGCGCCGGGACTCGCGCTCGTGCGGAACGAACCCGGCCACGCCCAGGGGCCGTTCGACGCGCACGGGATGCGAGCCGTCGGAGAGGTCACCCTGCACAACCGCGCCGAACTCCTCGCCGCCCTCACCGCCGACGGCGCCCCCGCCCCGCCCGAGGCCGCCGACGGCGAGCTGCTGCTGCGCTGCTGGGCCCGGCTCGGCGCCCGCGGCGTCGCGCTGGCCGAGGGCATGTTCGCGCTCGCCGTCCTCGACGGCGACGACCTCGTGCTGATCCGCGACCACGTCGGCGCCCGCACCCTCTTCTACGCCCGTGCCGCGGACGCCTGGGCGGCCGCCACCTCGCTGCGCGCCCTGCGCCGCTGGCCCGCCCTGGGCACCCGCATGAACCTGTCCGCCGTACGCTCCTTCCTCACCTTCGCCTATCTGCCCGGCGACGAGACGCTGCTGGCGGGCGTGCGCGAAGTGCTTCCCGGCCGGGTGCTGCGGCTCGCGGCCGACGGGACCGTGACCGAGACGGTCCACTGGGAACCCCGGGAGCGGCTCGACGGGCCGGCCGGCGGATCCGACGACCATGTCCTCACCCTGCGCGCCCTCCTCGAAGAGGCCACCGCACGGCGGCTGCCCGACGCCGAGGCCGTCGGCGTCCTGCTGTCCGGCGGGGTCGACAGCTCGCTCGTCACCGCGCTCGCCGCGAAGCTGCACAGCCACCCCGTGCACACCTACTCCATCAGCTTCGGCGACGAACTGCCCAACGAACTCGGCTACTCGGGCCTCGTCGCCGCCCACTGCCACACCCGGCACCGGGTGCTGACGGTGTCCGGCACGGCGGTCGCCGCCCGGCTCGCCGACACGGCAGCCCTGCTCGACAGCCCGGTCGGCGACCCGCTGACGGTGCCGAACCTGATGCTCGCCGAGGCGGTCGCCGGCGACGGGCTGCGCACCGTGCTCAACGGCGAGGGCGGCGACCCGGTGTTCGGCGGACCGAAGAACCTCCCCATGCTGGTCCAGGAGATGCACGCGGGGACTCCGGGAGCGCACGAGTCGCCCTGGTACGAGGACCGGGCCACCGCCTATCTGCGGTCCTACCGCAAGTGCTGGACCGACCTGCCGGACCTGCTGACCGCCGACGCGCTGTCCGCGCTGAAGTCGGCGCCGGCCCCGCAGCGCTTCGTCGAGCCGTACCTCACCGGCCCGGACCGGATGACCCACCTCCTCAACCAACTGCTCCACTGCAATCTGCGCACCAAGGGCGCCCATCACATCCTCACCAAGGTGGAACGGCTGACCGCGTCCCAGCAACTCCAGGGCCGCGCCCCGCTGTTCGACCGGCGCGTGGTGGACCACGCCTTCGCCACCCCGCCCGCGCTCAAACTCCGGGGCACGGCCGAGAAATGGGTGCTGAAGGAAGCCGTACGTGACCTGCTGCCCGCCACCGTCGTGGACCGGCCCAAGAGCGGGATGCGGGTTCCGGTGCAGCAATGGCTGAACGGGCCGCTGCGCGAGCTGGGCGGCGACCTGCTGCTCGGCCGGGCCGCGCGACAACGGGGGCTGTTCCGGCCGGACACCGTACGCACCTGGCTGCGCGGCGAGGGCACGCTGCTGCCCCGGCAGGGCGGCAAACTGTGGCTGGTGCTCACCCTGGAGCTGTGGTTGCGGGCGTACGACCTGTGAACCTCCACGCACGGACCGAGGAGACGACCGACTCGTGAACACCCATCTCATCGACCCCCGCACCGGCCGGGACCGGGGCACCGTCCCCGTCACGCGCGAGAGCGAGGTGCGGTCGGCGGTCGAGGCCGCCCGCGCCGCCCTGCCCGGCTGGCGCGGCCTGACCCCCAAGGAGCGGTCCCGGCGACTGGAGCGGCTGGCCGCGCTGGTGGAGCGGCACGCCGACGCGTATGTCGCACGGGAGGCCGCAGGCACCGGCAAGCCCGACAGCGAGACCACGGGCGAGGTGGAACACGTCGCCGACCTCTTCCGGTTCTACGCCTCCGCCGTCCGCGCCCAGTCGGCACCGGCCGCCGGACGGCTGGTCGACGGCCACGAGAGCTGGGTGCGCTTCGAACCCCTCGGGGTCGTGGGCGTCGTCGTGCCCTGGAACTACCCGCTGATGATGGCCGCCTGGCGGTGCGCCCCGGCCCTCGCCGCCGGCAACACGGTGGTCGCAAAACCCGCCGAGACCACCCCGGACACCCTGCGACTCCTCGCCGAGCACGCCGCCGAAGCGCTCGGCCCCGCCGTCCTCACCGCCCTGCCCGGCGACCGGCGGACCGGCCGGCTGCTGGTCGAGGCCGACGTCGACATGGTCGCGTTCACCGGCAGCGCGACGGCCGGGGCCGATGTGGCGGCGCGTGCCGCCGGACGCCGGGTCAGTCTCGAACTCGGCGGCAACGCCCCCGCGTTGGTGCTGCCCGACGCGCCCGACGACACCTGGACCCAACTGGCCCGCGCCTGCACCTACAACGCCGGGCAGAGCTGCGCCGCTCCCGCCCGGGTCATCACCCTGCGGGAGAACTACGAGCGGACGGTGGAGAACCTGGCCGCCGCGGCCCGTGACCGGCTCGCCGGACGGGACTTCGGACCGCTCAACAACCCCGACCAGCTGGCCCGTTACGACGGCATCGTCAAGGCGTCCGCCGCCGGCCGGAACATCGCCGCCGACATCGCCCCGCGGCCCGGCGAGGAGAACGGCTTCTGGCGGCCCACCCGGATCCTGGCCGACCTCCCCGACGACGACCCGGCGGTGGTGGAGGAGGTCTTCGGTCCGCTGCTCACCGTGCAGTGGGCCGAAGACCTGGACGCGGCCGTGGCGCTCGCCGGCTCCGTGCCGCAGGCGCTCGCGGCGAGCGTGTGGACCGGCGACCTGAACACCGGCCTGGATCTCGCCGGCCGCCTCGACGCGGGGGAGGTCTGGCTGAACTGCCACCTGGTGCAGACCGCCGAACTCCCGCACGGCGGCCGGGGCGCCTCGGGCCACGGCACCGACCTGAGCACACTGGCCCTGCCCGAGTACCAGCGCCCCAAGACGATCACGGCCCGCCTGACCTCCGGAACGTGAGCCCATTTCCACCCGCCTGACTCCGGAGCGGGTACCTGGACCCACGGCGGCATCGGTCGAGCGGGGTGTCCGGAACTTACGGCGGCATCAGGCGAGCGGGGTGGGCCCAGCGGGTTGCCGCTGACGGCGGGCCGGTGCCGGGCGGTCACGGGCCAGGACCGAAGCCCCCGTCGCCGGCGCCGCGCACGCGGAAGGTCGTGAAGCCAACAGGTCCCGGGCCACGGGACGTTCGGGCCCGTGGCCCGGGACCTGCAGCCCTTCAGCACGGTGTCGACCGCGCGGGAGATTGAAGGCGCAACGAGAGTCGACCGCATCCTGCGTGACACACCCTTCGGAAGGGATGAGCACCATGGCCGTGCACGACCAACCCCACCCGCACCGGGTATTCCGCTTCCCGTCCCCACGCAGGGCGGCAACGGCTCCCGACACCGACGAGACGACCGCCGCCGCGCCCGCCACCCGCGCGTACGCGTTCGCCGGACTCCGCATCCTGACCGGGTTCGTCTTCCTGTGGGCGTTCCTGGACAAGACGTTCGGCCTTGGCTACGCGACCCCGTCCGGCAAGGGCTGGATCGACGGTGGCTCGCCCACCGAGGGGTTCCTCAGCAGTGTCGCGGCCGGACCCATGCGGTCGACCTTCCACGACTGGGCCGGGGCAGCCTGGGCGGACTGGCTGTTCATGCTGGGTCTGCTCGGCATCGGCCTCGCCCTGATCGCGGGCATCGGCCTGCGGCTCGCCGCGGTCGCCGGCATCGCCATGATGGCGCTGATGTGGATCGCGGAATGGCCGCCCGCCAAGCACCTGTCCGACGGGTCGGCGAGCATGTCGACCAACCCGTTCGCGGACTACCACGTGATCTACGCCGTCGCCCTGGTCGCCCTCGCCGCCGCGGGCGCCGGCGCCACCTGCGGTCTGGGCAGGGCCTGGGCGCGGCTGCCCTTCGTCAGCCGTAACCGCTGGCTGCTGTGAGGGCCGCACGCCCTCCCCACCGGGGCACCCCCGCCCTCCGGCGGGGGTGCCCCGCACCCCTGCGCGCCCCCCGGCGGGACGACGCGGGGCAGTGGCCGATCACCGAGAAAGAGGAGGCGTCATGCGCACCCGAGCCGTGCTGGACCCAACCACCGTGGAGCCGCTGCTCGCGGCCGCCGTCGCGGCACCGTCGATCCACAACACCCAGCCCTGGCGATTCCGTGTGGACCCCGACAACCAGGTGCTGGAAGTCCACTCGTTGCCGGGGCGCACACTGCCGCTGACCGATCCGACGCACCGCGCCCAGTATCTGTCCGTGGGCGCGGCCGTCTTCAACCTCCGGCTCGCCGCCGTGCACCTGGGCCGGCGGGCCGAGGTGCGGCTGCTGCCGGACCCGCGGCAGCCCGGCCTGCTGGCCGCCGTACGACTGACCGACCCGCTCGGCACGGACGAGGAACGTCTGGAGCGTGGTCTGCACGAGGCCATCGCCCGACGGCACACGAGCCGGATGCCGTTCACCGGACGCCCGGTGCCCGAGCCGATCGTGGCGGAGATGGCGGCCGCGGCGCAGGCCGCCGCGGCCCGTCTGCATCTGCCGGACATCGCCGGTACGCGGCGGCTGCTGCGCCTGACCGCCGCGGCCGAGGCACGCAACCACGCCCACCCGGCACGCACGGCCGAGACCCTCGCCTGGATCAACGCCCCGGGTTCGGGTGCCCGTTACGGCATTCCGCTCACCGCCCTCGGCCCGCGCGACGCGGGCCGGCGGATACCGATGCGGGACTTCACCGGGCCCCTGCGTCTCGTCCCCCGGCCCGCCCTGTGGTTCGAACGCCATGTCCAACTGGCCCTGCTGTGGACGCCCCACGACCGGAGGGACGACTGGCTGCGGGCCGGGCAGGCGCTGCAGTACGTGCTGCTCACGGCGACCGCGCACGGTCTGCGCACTTCGCTGCTGCACCAGGCCATGGAATGGCCCGATCTGCGGGCCGCGACGGCCCCGCCGCACCACAAGCGGTGCCATCCGCACATATTGATCCGGTTCGGGTACGGACCGGACGGCCCCGGCACACCGCGAGGCCCCGGGCTGCCCGATCCCGCCGCCGTGTGAAGAGGGCCCGTTGGGCCCCTCCGGCGGCCGATCGGGGGCTGTTCGGCCCTATCAGCCCGGGGTGGCCCTGCGGCGATCATGAGGCGGCGGCCGGGAAGGCCAGGTTGACCACCCGCACCCGTGGCCTTCCCGGTTCGCCGTCCGATGGCAAAAGGGGAGGACACCGTCCGGTGGACGAGACGCAGCAACATCAGGTGGAGACCGAACGGTCGGGCAAGACGGCGGTGATCTCCGCGTCCGCGGGGACGTCCGGCGGCGTAGAGAGGGCGGTGGGCGCACGGCCGTCGTGGACGGACTGGCTGACGACCACGGACCACAAGAAGATCGGGACGATGTACCTGGTCAGCGCGTTCGTGTTCTTCATCGTCGGCGGGGTGATGGCGCTGCTGATGCGCGCCGAGCTGGCCCGGCCCGGTCTGCAGCTCATGTCGAACGAGCAGTTCAACCAGGCGTTCACGATGCACGGCTCGATCATGCTGCTGATGTTCGCGATGCCGCTGTTCACCGGTTTCGCCAACTGGATCATGCCGTTGCAGATCGGCGCGCCGGACGTCGCCTTCCCGCGGCTGAACATGCTGGCCTTCTGGCTGTTCCTGTTCGGCTCGTCGATCGCGGCCTTCGGCTTCCTCACCCCGGGCGGCGCCGCCGACTTCGGCTGGTTCCTGTACGCCCCGCTGTCGGACGCCGTGCACTCGCCGGGCCTCGGCGCCGACCTGTGGATCATGGGCGTGGCGCTGTCCGGCTTCGGCTCGATCCTGGGCGCGGTCAACTTCATCACCACGATCGTGTGCATGCGCGCGCCGGGCATGACGATGTTCCGGATGTCGATCTTCACATGGAACGTGCTGCTGACCGCGCTGCTGATCCTGATCGTGTTCCCGGTGCTGGCCGCGGCGCTGTTCGCCCTCGAGTGCGACCGCAAGTTCGGCAGCCACGTCTTCGACGCCGCCAACGGCGGTGCGCTGCTGTGGCAGCACCTGTTCTGGTTCTTCGGGCACCCGGAGGTGTACATCCTGGCCTTGCCGTTCTTCGGCATCGTCTCCGAGGTCATCCCGGTCTTCTCCCGGAAGCCGATGTTCGGCTACATGGGTCTGATCGCCGCGACCATCGCCATCGCCGGACTGTCCGTGACCGTGTGGGCGCACCACATGTATGTCACCGGCGGTGTCCTGCTGCCGTTCTTCTCCTTCATGACCTTCCTGATCGCGGTCCCGACCGGAGTGAAGTTCTTCAACTGGATCGGCACCATGTGGAAGGGCTCGCTGTCCTTCGAGACACCGATGCTGTGGACCACGGGCTTCCTGATCACCTTCGTCTTCGGTGGCCTGACCGGAGTGATCCTGGCGTCACCGCCGATGGACTTCCACCTCTCCGACTCGTACTTCGTCGTCGCCCACTTCCACTACACAGTCTTCGGCACGGTCGTGTACGCGATGTTCGCCGGATTCCACTTCTGGTGGCCCAAGTTCACCGGCAAGATGCTCGACGAACGCCTCGGGAAGATCACGTTCTGGACGCTCACCGTGGGCTTCCACCTGACCTTCCTGGTCCAGCACTGGCTCGGCGCGGAGGGCATGCCCCGCCGGTACGCCGACTACCTGGCAGCCGACGGCTTCACCGCCCTCAACACCCTGTCCACGGTAGGGGCGTTCCTGCTCGGCCTCTCGGTGCTGCCCTTCTTCTACAACGTCTGGAAGACCGCGAAGTACGGCAAGCCCGTGGAGGTCGACGACCCCTGGGGCTACGGCCGTTCGCTGGAGTGGGCGACCTCCTGTCCGCCGCCGCGCCACAACTTCGCCGGCCTCCCCCGCATCCGCGGTGAGTCCCCGGCGTTCGACCTGCACCACCCCGAGATCGCCGCGTTCGAGGAGGCGAGGTAGACCATGCCCCAAGCGGTTCTCGCCCTGGGACTCGCGGCGGTGACCGTGTCGGGCGCCGTCTGGTACCTGCCGGCGCTCGCCGACCTGCGCGCGGGAGCCGACCGGCCCGTCTCCCGGCGCGGTGCCGCGACGGCCTGTGTCAGCGGCTGGACCACGAGCGGGATCGTCGCGGCACTGCTGCTCGTCTCGCGGTCGTGGTGGACGCCTTGTGCCGCGGCGGTGGCCGGCGCGGTCGTCACGGTGGGCCTTCGGGCCCGCGCGGCCGTACAGCGCCGCCGCGAGACGCGTGAATCGGCGCGCGGCTGGGCGGAGTTGGGCCGGGCGCAGCAAGGACCCGGTCCCGCGCGTGCCCGGACCGTCGTCGCCCTGCTCATCGGCCTCGGGCCCGCTGCCGCCGTCGTGGCCCTCGGGGCGGTCGTGGTGCCCGAGCCCACAGCGGACCGGTGGCCGGTCGCCTTCCTCCCCGCCGCGGTGGTCGGGCTGTCGCTCGCCGCCGCCGTCGCGTACCTCCGGATGACCCGGAGCGCACACCGCCGCCGCCCCGGCACGGTCGCCCGCCGCCGATGAGGAACACGGCACCCGGCCGGGTGCCGTGCGGCCTTCCCACCGGCCGGTGGCTCACCTCTTCCGGCAGGCTCTGGCTGTGGTGATCACGGATCCGCCGCCGGTCCTCGTAACGCACCATCCCAGGCCCGAGCCGGTCCTGGTCGGTCGGGCTGAAGCAGACACCGCTCGACGACCACGCGTTGTCTTCCGCCGAGCCGTGCAGGACATGGGCCGCGACGGCGCCGGCGCTGGCGACGCGGCATGGCATCCGCCGTGAAACCGCCGGCCTCCTATCCCTCCGTCTCGTGATCGCGCCGCCCGCCCCCTGTGTCTCTGCCGGGAGAGACACCCGGCGGCGGTGAGCCGCCGAACCGCCGCCCGTCCCGTTCCACCGTGTCGCGGTCTCGTGGCCGGCGGGTCCGGCGACCGCGGCCTGACGATCGGGCCGCTCGTCGGGCGCGGCAAGGGCGGCCCGGGGGCGCGGCCCTATCGGGGGCCCTCGGCGGCACGCTCACGCGCCATGCCGATCTCCGCGTACGCCGCGTCCCGGCCCTCCCAGTGCGAGCCCTCGACCGACTTGCCCGGCTCAAGGTCCTTGTAGACCTCGAAGAAGTGTGTGATCTCCAGCCGGTCGAACTCGGGTACGTCGGTGATGTCCTGGACGTCCCGGTACCGGGGGTCGTGTGCGGGCACGCACAGGACCTTCTCGTCCGGTCCGGCCTCGTCCTTCATGCAGAACATGCCCACCGCCCGGCACTCGATCACGCACCCCGGGAAGGTCGGATCACCGGTCAGGACCAGGGCGTCCAGCGGGTCGCCGTCGCGGCCGAGCGTGCCTTCGATATAGCCGTAGTCGGCCGGGTACTGGGTGGAGGTGAACAGCATCCGGTCCAGCCGGATGCGATGGACGATGTGGTCCATCTCGTACTTGTTGCGGGAGCCCTGGGGGATCTCCACGATCACATCGAAGTCCACGACGTCCTCCTCATGTGGTTCCCCGTACCTCCAGTGTGCCCCTCCGCGGAGCCGGGGCCAGCCGTCGACGGGAGCCGATCGCCACTTTCTGTGCCCATTCGTCACGGAGGGGTACGGCCCAATCCAAATGGGCGGCGTCCACGTACCACAAGCAGAGGCCGCGGCGCGGGGTGCGCCGCCTGGTCGGCGGGTCTTCGTGCAGCGGCGTCCTTGATGCGACCTGCGATCGAAAAGAAGGAAGTATCCTCATGCGAGCGCAACACGTGATGCGTCTTGTCGCGGCGTCCACGGCGGGCGTCCTGATGGCCGGCGGCGCCGCGATCGGCGCGACGGGCACCGCCGCTGCGGCGACCCCCACCGTGCACACCCGTGTGACCACCGACCGGTGCTTCGACCGCGACTGCTTCGACAATCGCTTCGACAACGGCTTCGGTTTCGGTTTCGGCCACGGTTTTGACCGAGGCTTCCACCACCACTTCGACCACCGCTTCCACCACCGCTTCGACCACCGCTTCGGCCGCGACTTCGACGACCGCTTCGACAACGGAACCATCGTGATCATCGCCCTCCGGTAACGGTGGGCGCAGGAACAGGGGCAGCCGGACCGAGTGGGGCGCCTGACGGGCATCGGCCTGGTCAGGCGCCCCGCTCCTGGCGCAGTGTGCCAGGTGGGTCGGGTGGCGCCGCGCCACGCATGGATCCTCGGTGAGCGCGTCCGGGGCCGCGGTCACGGCGGCGACGAGGTGGGCCACGGGCCCGGCGCAGCGCCGCCCCGACGCGCAGCGGGCCGAGGTCCGCCCGCCACCGCGCGGACCGGGTCCTTGGCACGGGCAACGCCGCCAGGATCTTCAACGGCGCTGTGGCGATGCCCAGTCGATCGACGCGGTGGGCGAACCGGCCCCGTGCCGTGCGGATCGCCCGGGCGTCGTGCCAGTCGGCTTCCAGTAGTTCGCCCAGCCCGGCCAGCGCCGCCGCCGTCCGGCCCGCACCACGGCCGGTGTACGGATCGGCAGCACCAGCCAGGAGGCGGCGAGGCCCAGGACGGCCCCGACCGCGACCCCCGCGAGCCGGGTGCCCAGAAGATCCCCGGAGTCCTGCCCGAACCAGTCGTACAGCAGCGACAGCACGGCGGTCACGCAGCCCGCCCAGAACGCGTAGCTCAGTTCGCGCAGCCAGCCGGCCACGGCGAGCACTGAGAAGATCACCACGACCGCGGCATCCGACCTGGGCCCGAACGATCCGGCGACGGCGCCGGCCACGACCGTGCCCGCCGAGGCGCCGATCGTCCGCCACACACCCTTCACCAGGACGTCTCCGCGGCTGCGCGCGCCGCTGCACACGAGAAACGCCGTGAGCACCGTCCACGTCCAGTGGCCCGGCCACAGGGTGCGCTCGACGACGAACGCGCCGGCCAGCGCCACCGCCATCTGCAGCGCCATCCTGGTGCCGGCCCGCATACCCCTGCGTGTCGCAGCGGCCGGGTGGCCACCCAGCCTGGGAACAGCCCGATGCCTACGCCGACGACGTACACCGCGCGGTCAGGCTGGGCGGCTGAAACGTAGCTTGCGGTACTCCACCACTGCGACGCCGTGCGCCCGACACGGCCGTTGGTGTGCGTGGCAGCGGTGACGAACCGGAGGCCGGCGGAGTGCGGAACGCCCAGGGGCTCCGCGGCTCCGCCCGGCCGGCCCGGCACCCGCCCCGTCGCATCACGTCAGTTGACCCTCCCCTTGCGTCAGGCTTGAGGCTGTATGCCGACGAAAGGGCAGGTGGATGAGCTACTCCGTGGGGCAGGTCTCGGCCTTCGCCGGGGTGACGGTGCGTACGCTGCATCACTACGACAAGGCGGGCCTGCTCTCGCCCAGCGGGCGCAGCCACGCAGGTTACCGGCTCTACAGCGACGCTGACCTGGCGCGCCTGCAGCAGATCCTCTTCTACCGCGAGCTCGGCTTCTCCCTCGATGAGATCGCCGCGATCTTCGAAGATCCGCAGGCGAACGCCCTGAAGTATCTGCGAGCCCGGCAGCGGCAGCTGAGCGAGGAGATCGCCCGGCTGCGGCGGTTGGCCGAGGTGGCGGAACGGGCCATCGAGGTCCAGCAGACGGGGGTGTCCCTGACTCCCCGGGAACGTTTCGAGGTCTTTGGTGAGATCACCTTCGATCTGAGCTACGCCACCGAGGCAGAGGCGAAGTGGGCGCACTCGCCGGGACAGCGCGAGTCGATGGCGCGCGCCGCCGCCCACACCAAGGAAGACTGGCGGCAGCTCATGGGCGAGGCCGGTGCTTGGCGCGCGGAACTGCTCGCGGCCTTCGACGAAGGGGAACCCAGCGACGGCGAGCGGGCCATGGACCTTGCCGAGGAGCACCGCCTGCACATCTCACGCTGGTTCACCTCCTGCCCGCCCGACATGCACCGGCGTATCGCGGACGACTTCGTCGCCGACCCGCGCGCCTTCGCTCTGGTGGTACCGCCGTCGCAGCAACGCCCGGGCCTGGCCGCCTATCTGTGCAGGGCGGTCCACGCCAACGCGGCCCGCCACACAGGCAGCCGTACCGAATCCGAGGAGAGCTGATGAAGATCCTGATCGCCGCGGCCGGATCGCGCGGCGACATCGCGCCCTATACGGGCCTGGGCGCCGAACTGCGCCGGGCCGGGTACGAGGTCGCCCTCGCCACCACCGACACTTTCACACCCCTCGTACGCGGCGCCGGCCTCGAATTCCGCAGCCTCCCCGCCGACCCGCGGGCGCGCGGCGGCGTCACGGGCAAGCGTGAGCTGATGCGTGCCGCTGCCGCGTTCATCACCGAACTGGGCCAGGGGTTCGCCGACGCGATGGCCGACGACACGGATCTGCTCCTGCTGTCGACCACCACGGCCCCGCTCGGCTGGCACCTCGCCGAGGCCACGGGCACACCGAGCCTCGGCGTATACCTCCAACCCACCGCACCGACCGGCGACTTCCCGCCCGTCGTCACCGGCTCCCGCTCGCTGGGCCGCCCCGCCAACCTCCTGGCCGGACGCTTCGCTCTCCGCATGGCCGACCGCGTCTACGCGCAGGCGGTGGCGAAGCTGCGCCGGCGCCTCCAACTGCCCCGAGGCTCCGCCGCCGCGATGCGCCGCCGACAGGAACGGGCGAACTGGCCCATCCTGCACGGTTTCAGTACGGCACTGGTGTCCCGCCCCTCCGACTGGCGTTCCGGCCTGGACGTGGTGGGCAACTGGTGGCCCCATCACGATGCGGCCGAACGGCTGCCCACGGACCTGGAGGACTTCCTTCAGGCCGGACCCCGGCCCGTTCTCATCGGTTTCGGGAGCATGGCGGCCGGCGACGGGGAGCGGCTGAGCGGGATCGCCGTGCGAGCCCTGCGCCGCGCCGGCCTGCGCGGCATCCTCCAGGCCGGCAGTGCCGGGCTCGCCGCCGACGGCGACGACGTACTCACCGTCGGGGACGTACCGCACGCCCTGCTGTTCCCACGGCTGGCCGCGGTGGTCCACCATGCCGGGGCCGGCACCTCGGCCGCCGCGTTGCGCGCCGGAGTGCCCGCGGTCACCGTTCCGGTGAGCGCCGACCAGCCGTTCTGGGCAGGACGACTTGCCGCACTCGGCGCCGCCGCCGACCCGATCCCCTTCCGCTCCCTCACCGCCGAACGGCTCGCCGACGCACTCGACCAAGTCGTACGGCAGCAGACCTACACACAAGCGGCCGCGAGCAGCGCGCGACACATGGCGACCGAGGACGGAGCAGGCCAGGCCCTCAAAGCCATCCAGCAACTGACCAACGGTTGACGCCGATCCGCTCCAGCGCGCTCTGGGCGGCAGTAACGCGCAAGTACTCCAGGGTCGCCACCCAGGCGCGAGCCGAGCGCCGGGTACTCCACAGGCTTCGGAACTCCTCGCTGTTGCTCACCAGGTTTCGTTGTTCCGGCGGTCGAAGGGCCGGACCACCCGCCAAGGCAGCCCACATGGATGTCCGCGGCAAGCTGATCGGCGGTGCGAACGCTGCGGTTAGGGAGCCAGGTCTTCAAGCGCTTCGTGCCGAGCCGACGGAGGGCCGCTGGCGTCTGGGTGGCCGGTGAGAATCTTGAGTTCGGTGACGCTCTCGTCGCCGGTTCGTAAGGGGTGCGGTCGCGCCGGATGCGGACCTGATCAGCGATGACCGCGGCGTCCTTGGCGGCGCCCTGCCTTCGCCTCGGTAGCCAGCGGAGGCGCGGTTGACCCGGCCGGCGGCTCGTCGTCGGCGCCAACACGGGACAGCAGCCGGTGACCGCTCTCGTCGATTGCGAGGCAGCGGTGGTGGGCTTTGCCGGCGTCGATGCCGGCCCGGACCGCGGCCATGGTGCCTCCGCCGCGGTGGGATGTGCCGGCCGCCTCCCGACACACGACCTCGCTGTCGATTCCCTACGGCAAGGTCATCCGCACTTCCTGATGGCAGCCGAGTCGTCGTGGGGCGTCGGGCGGCCAATCACTCGAAGCCACAAGCGACAGAACTTCGACATCCCCGGTCCCAGGGAAGAACGCAGGGAATCTTGAGCGCATGCTACGGAACCATGAGCAGCTAGAGTGCGGATACGACGCGATGAGGGGGCACGGTGGCCAAGGTCAATATCAGTCTCGACGCCGAACTCGTAGTGGAAGTGATGGTCCTGGCGGGGATCGGCTCACCCCAAGACGCGATCGAGGCGATCGTGCGGGACTACATCGCCCGTGGCCACCGCACGGAGGCCCGCACCGAGCTGAAGGACCAGAGTCTGCGCAACCTCGACGTCAAGCCGCAGGAGCCGCAAGGCTGAGCCTCCCGCCACGTGCCGCCGCTCGGTGTCAGGGGAGAGCGTGTCCGCGCGCCGAGGCAGTTCTGCTGCTCGGCATCTTCACGCGGCAGGTCCCGAATCTGGAAAGGCCCCTGCTTCCGCGCGATGTTGTGGAACGCCGAGCCGAGCCTGAAAGTGTTCCACGCGACAAGTTTCTTCGCCCCCTGCGCTCCGTAGCGGCACCGGGTAGTGCCCCCTGCGAGTCAGTCCGGCCGCCTGGAAACCTCTGAGGGACGCGGAACGACGAAGGCGGTTGCTGAGCTTGCCGCATCCGGCTGCGGTACGGTCCTGGCACCTTGCCGAACTCTGGCGAGGGCGTTGCGGGTGTCCAGCGCCAGGGGATGGGCCTCGCCGAAGACTTGCTCGCATTGGGCGAGGGTGGCTACGTACAGGGCGATGGCCCGCTTCAGGTTACCTGCTTCCTGGTAGGCGGTGGCGAGGTTGTTGCGGGTGTTCAGTGTGGGGTGGGTGTCGCCGAGGACCCGTTCGCATGGGGTGAGGGTGGCCAGGTGATGCCCCTGGTGGACGGCGCCGAGGTGGAGGTCGTCGGGGTCTTAGGCGTTTGCTTAGGGCAGGGCGAGGGTGGTTTTGCCGGTGTCGCCCAGGCCGTGCACGGTCCCGCTCTGCGTGATCGCTCCCTCCCGTCGGCTGGTCAGGACACGGCGCGGCCAGGCCAGTTTGTCCTCGCGCATCGGGCAGAGCGCGGTCGGGGGCAGTTTCGAGGTGCCCGGTGCCGCACTGACTCTCTCCGGGCCGTACAGCGGTGCCTCGACGGGCACCACGACATCCCCCGTGGCGGCGACGCCGATCCGCTCGGCCGCGATCGACCGCTGGCCGGCGGTTTCCACCAGTGGCCCGGGAGTGGTGTCGTCCGCGGTCATGGCCGTGGCGGGGTGTGGCCGTCACCGGTGATCGCGGTGCCGATGTGCTGTGCGGCGATCGAACGCTCCCCGGAGGCGGTGATGTTCACTGCGTTCGCGGCCGGGGCGGGCAGCAGGGCGGTCAGCTCGTCGCGGAGTTCGGGGTCGTCCTGCAGAGCGCGTCTGAGCAGCCTGCCCAGCACGGCCGCTGTGTACGTGTCGTCCTGCTCGTCGGCGGCCTCGTCCACCACACGTTCCAGCTCGGCCCGGCCCGCCTCGTCCCTCCGGCGCCATACCGCTTGCAGGATTCGCTGTCCGAGGTTCACCGTGGCGTCGGCGGCGGCGTCCTGCGTCCGGGTCAGTACGGCCGCACCGTACGCGCCCACCGCGGCCGTCACCGCCGGCCCGGCCTGCTGTACCCACTGAACGATCTCGCCGCTCACCATGCCCAATCCCCGTCCGCCGCAGATCTGTTACGCAGCGCCTTGGGGCGCCCGCGTGGTCAGGATAGGCCCGCGCGGTTCCCGGATGCCGGGTACTCAACAGAGCTTGCGGGCCGGACTGAGGCATGCGGTGGGCGGCGTGCGCCTTGTGGCCGAGCGGTCAGCGGATTCGTCGGGCCTGGCCCGGAAATGCCTGGTGGTAAAGCGCCCCTTTTTGTGTCCAGAAGAAGCCCATTTTCTTCGGGGCGTACGACACCAGGAGGTTTTTCGTCTGCTGGTGGTACAGCGCTAGCAGCTCGCTGACCTGCAAATATGGCCGCCGTGGGGACCTTGCCGGGACTGCTGGTCCGGGAATGGTCCGGATCTTGACTGATGCAGACCTTGGGACTGAGGCACTGTTGGATCGGCCAAAGCCGCCCGCTCCGAGCTGCTGGCCCCGCCTGGCACAGGTTGTAGAGACCGTCTATGGGCGTCCACGCCAGTCCATGGTGTGTGCGTTGTAGCAGGTCAGGGCATCGCCGTCCGGGGGCGTCGGTGTAGTTGGTGACAGACGCGTGATAGGGCCGGTGATAGACCGAGGCTTTGCCGGGCAGCAACCTTGGTGGGCCTCTGCCCGGGGCCACGAGGCGACGCCCCACCGGAGCGCTCCGGTGGGGCGTCGCCGTGCAGTTGACTGTGCGTGCACGCGTGACGCGTTCGGCTCGTCATGCAGGTTGTCTACCAGTGCAGTTCTCCGGGACGCCGAATTTGTGATCGCAGCCATGACGGACGACGTGGTCCCAGGGGCAGCCGGGCGGGCTCCGTTGTGTGGAGGGTCGATGCGTTGTGCTCTGCTTGGCGAGGCCCAGTGGTGTGCCGGCTGGCCATGCGTGTCACGTGGTGGCCGCCGTTGATGCTGAATCTGTGACGCACGCTCGACTTGGTCTTACGCGTCGGATGTTCTGTGATGACAGGGCACAATAGTTTGCACGCGGTGGCAGGGGGACGGCTCTGGGGAGGGGTGTCGTGAAGTTCAGAAGGCGAACGCTGGAGATGCTTGGCGACCTTATATGCGGAAACCTCGGTGCGGCTGATCCGCAAGCTGATGCCGAGCCTGCGTATTTCCCGTATCGCTCGAGCATGTATATCACCGAGTTCTTCGCGGAGCTCGACATGGATTGGGAACACGACGGTTCGACGCGGCATCGCTGGGTTGCGGGTGTGCTGGAACAATTGTTGGCGGAGCCGCACGAGGGGCCTGTGCACCCGCCGGAGTCGTTCTGCAGGGTGATCGACCACCTGATGAATCCGGCGGATGCTCTCAATGAGGGCCTCGACCGGCCCCATGCCCTGCGCTTGCTGAATGATGCGATCGCCCGCGAGGGGTTCGAAGGCTTCTACGGGGAGGACAAGCACTGCTACCTGCGGCACATCGGAACGAACACTGTCTCGGTGTTGGCGAAGAACCCGCATCGTCCTCTGAGCGTCGCCGAGATGCAGCGGCGTACAGCGCTTGCCGCTTTCCTGGAAACGTGCAGTGAGGATGCACTGATTGAAGAAGTGCTGCTGCCGTTGTTCCGGCAGCTGGGTTTTCACCGGATCACTGCGGCCGGACACCGGGACAAGGCGCTGGAGTACGGCAAGGATATCTGGATGCGTTACACCCTGCCGACCCAGCACTTCCTGTACTTCGGCATCCAAGTGAAGCGCGGGAAGCTGGACGCTACTGGGAGGTCCAGGGCGGGTAACGCCAACATCGCTGAGATTCACAATCAGGCTCTGATGATGCTGGCGCACGAGATCTTCGACCCGGAGACCAACCGGCGTGTCCTTGTTGACCATGCGTTCATCGTGGCCGGCGGGGAGATCACCAAGGCTGCACGTAACTGGCTGGGCAACGCGTTGGACGCAGCGAAGCGGAGCCAGATCATGTTCATGGATCGCGACGACATTCTGAATCAGTTCGTGGTGACCAACCTGCCGCTTCCGGTAGGTGTGTTGCCGGGGGCGCGGCCCTCTGATGGTGCCGCATCAGCGCCGTTCTGAGGCGCTGATGCGGCTTCGTCCCCTGAGACAGCGTCTTGACGCTGGCGCGCGGCGTATGGCTGTACGAGGGCAGTCGCCGGTACCGAATGACCCAGGTTCGGCGAACGGACGGGCGAAGTTCCTGATGGCTTGGCATGTGCGTTTGGCGGCGGCCGGGGTCTCGTTCTCCGCCGCAGGGCGGTGGGGTTTGAAGGGGCATGGATGTCGGCTGCCGAGTCGTTGGCTGACCTCGCCCTTCGCCTCGCGTTGGTGTCGTTCCGTGATGCTGGGTGGGGCGTCAGACAGGTTTCGTGTTAGGGGCCATAGGGGCTCCAGTGTCCGAGGAAGGGCTTCAGGTCGTCGGCTCGTGGTTCGGGGATCTCGGGCATCCGGGGTGGCGTGCTCAGTGGGTCGAGGCGCTCGACGGTGGCTACCGCCCAGATGATCCATGCCTCGGCTTCGCTTCTGGTCTGGCCTGGAGGCAGGGTCTCGACTTGTGTGCGTGCGGCGCTCACGTATTCGGCCAGTCGGGTCGCGTGGCGCCATGCCGCTTCCTGCGCTTCGAAGTGCCTGACACGGTACGCCTCGGCGTATTGCACGCGGGCCTGTTCCATGGCGGCTTCCCAGCGGATGCGCTTCTGGCGCTGCCTCGAGTTCGTCCAGGCGTCGGCGTTCGGCGGCTTCACCGCGGAGTGTGACCTCTTGGGCGATCTCGGCGAGCTGGTCTTCGAGGAGGCGGCCGGGGGTGTCGGCCCATTCGCTCGTTCGGTGTGGCTGGCCGCCGTTGAGGACCAAACGGAGACGTTCGGACGGGGTGTAGTCGAAACGGGGGATTCTGCTCCAGGAGTACTTCTTGGCCTCGGCGAGTTCCTTCTCGGTCGCGACGTGCTCGGCCCGGTCCTGTTCCTGGAGGACGAGGAACCTCACTGTGAGCCCTTGAGCGGTGATGGTGAAGTGGGGAGATGCCCTGCGGCGGCGATGAGACGGGGGTGCAGAGCCTGTCCGTCCCGCCGCACAGGAATGTCCCTCGGACTCGGCGGCGGTGATCAGTGCCTGGATGAGCCTGAGGGCACGCCCTTGGACGGGCTTGGTCAGGCCCATCGGCCGGGGCTCGTTTTGCATGGCCCGTACCGCGCTGTGCGGCCGAGTGAGCCGGGAGGGGACAGGGACGGGGGCGAGGACGGCAAGGCGCCAGGCGGGAATGTCGACGAGCTTGATCTCGTACCCATCGCGGCACCAGCCCCCGTACAGTTCCTTGGTTTTCGGGACCTTTCCCGATCTACGGGCGGCGGCGATGCGGGATGGCCAGTTCACAGAGTCACGGCCGGTGCCGGGCTTGACGATCCGGCCGCCAGAGTCCGCGAGCTCTTGCAGCAGCTGCTCCGTGAACGTCACACGATTCTGCCGGGGAGGGCTTGGCTTTCGCCCGGCGGCCGGAGCGTTCTGCGTTCGGGTTGACGAGCGCTGTGGAGCTGCGGCCTGGGCTTTCTGCGGGCGCGGCCCTGGGGGAGGGTATGTGCCGTGCGCCAGATAGTACTGGCCTGCGCTCGTCAGGGCGACGTTCCACTGCCCGCCCTTCCGGGAGACCGCGACCAGGCCCCGGTTCTGCAGCGCCTGACAGGTGGTCTTGTAGGAGCTGGTCTCCCATACGCCGTCAGGGCAGCCGGCACCTACCCACTGCAACACCGCACGCTGCCGGCCGTTTACCTGCCGTTCCAACGGACCACCTTTGACTGTGTCTGGCGTTGACGGGGCGGATGCTGTCAGCAGTGGTGGCAACGGGGTGGGCTCTTCGCGCAGAATTCGCTCGAAGGAGCGGCCGATGTCGGCTCCTCCACGGGGCTCGATGCCGGGCGACAAAGTGGGCGGACGAGGATGCTGGCACCTGCTGCCTGCCTGGTAGCGGCAAAACTCATCTCAGCAACGACGTCTACGATAACGTTGGGATCGTCCGGCGTCGGACAGGCGTCCCGTGGCTTCAGCTCCGCCACACACCACCGGTCCGTTGACGTCTGCGGGTGAGACGGCAAAGTCCTGCTGGGGCACCGGTGGATTCAGGTGCGGTCGTCGCCGTGGCCGTGCAAGAGGTAGTGGGAGTCGCCCGGATGGTGTTGCACCCGGGACTGCCGCCAGGCGGCGTCGAACGACAGCTGCCGCGGAGGTGAGGCGTGTGTGCGGGCCCGGCGCATCAGGGCCAGGGCATGCCAGCTGGTGCGTGGGGACAGGAGGAGACGCCAGAGCGTTGTGTGCTTGGCGTTCACGACGCGTCCTCGGCCAGACCGGCAACGCCAGGCCACGGTGCTGGTTTCACCAGGGCTTCGGCCCGGTGAGCATGACCGGGCTTCCGGGCGGCACGCATACCGTTGGCGAGGAGCATCACTAGTAGTCGCTTCTGTTCTTCCTTGGGGAACTCGGCGAGAAAATCCCGTAGGATATCCAGGAGTTGCAGCTCCAGGGGTTCATCGCGGTCTTTCGGGTAGCCGCGCAGCCGTCGTGCGAGCGCTTCCAGCTCCGCTTCATCGGGCGGCTTGGTGATCTGCGCGTCCGGCTGCTGGAGCCAACGGGCCAGGAGAGCTGCTGGGTGGGCGAGTTCCCTGGCCAGCGTCTCCGTGCGCTGTCTGGTGAGGGTGTCCGTGGCCGCTTGGGCGCGTATGGCGGTGAGTAGTTCCTTGACTGCGGCACGGTCCTCGTCGGCGAGTTCGAGGTGAACGGAAGCGGTGACCTGAGTGGCTTGGTCCGGAAGGTCGAGAGCCTTAGGTCTGCGCAGATGCTGTGCGCAGGCATCCTGCGCGGCGGGGAGGTCGATCGGGTCCTGGTTGCGTACCGCGGCCGCCGCCGTGATGCGCAGGGCCGTGCGGACGCGGTCAGCGATCTCATCCGGGTCGTAGGGGCCTGAGGGTTCCGGGGTCAGGGTGGCGTGAATGGTGGCGGTGTAGTGGATGCCGGGCCGACTGCTGCGCAGCACTGCGGAGAAGGTGCTGATCTTGCGGCGGAGTTGCTTGCGGCGGGCCCGTCTGGAATTGCGTCTCATGCCTCGTCCTCCGTCCCGGTGCGAGGGGCGGGATCGTCTTCGGGGGAGGTTGCGTGGCGCGTCGGCGTCGGGGTCTGGCCGCTGTGCGGCTCGGTGTGGGTCGGCCGGGGGTCGTTCCAGCGCAGGATGAGGCGCTCGCGCAGGTCGACGACCGATTGGGAGGTGTATCCCGTGCCGGCTCGTCCGGCGATGAAGGTGGAGAGCGGGCCGGTCATCCAGTATTCGCGGATGACGTGGTTGAGTACTTCGACCACTGCGTCGGCGTCGAGTGCGCCGTCCGCCACTGCTTCGGCCCAGGCAGCGAGGACTTCCTCGCACCGTGTTTCCAGGGCTGGCACGGACAGGGCGGCGGACCAGCCCTGTACCAATTCATCTGCTGTGTCCGGGTGCCCCAGGGCATTGGCCAGCAGCAGGGTCGCCACAGGGTGCTCAACGGAGGGATCGAGCAGGGCCAGGACGGCGCGGCGTGCCGCGAGATGATTCCGATCGTCCGGCTGCTTGTATTCGGTCACCCATTTGCTGACCGTGTCCCATACGCGCGGTAGCAGCCGGATCTCCGAGCCCATGGCGCGCAAGACCTCTTCGGCTACGGATACGGCGCTGTCGTGTTCGGAACGGCCCAGGACCCAGCGCAGGCAGGTGAGCGCTTGGCGGGGGTATTCCTTCGAGAAAGGCCCTTGGCACACGACCGCGGCCACGGTGGCGTTGGCAAGGGTTCCCTGGCCGGCCCAGGACCGCAGTTTCGTACGGGCTTCCGGGCCGAGGGCGGGGTCTCTGGCGACGCGTGCGAGCAGACGGGACGCGCCGTCCTGCCCGGCGTCGCCGGCGGTGGCCCATGACTGGGCGACGTCCAGAGGGCGCAGGTCGCTTTCATCCACGGCGAGCTGGGCGAGCAGGTCCGCGATCTGGGGGATGCGCGTGGCGCCGAGCCCCTTGGGGGCGGTGAGTTGCTTGACCCACTGGATCAGGTTGGGCTGGATGTCGCTGAGCTGGCGCCAGAAGTGCCGCAGCACCGCGGCCGGGTACCCTGGCAGGTGGCCGAAGGAGACTCGCTGCCCGTCGATCTTCGCTTGGACTGCCTCCAGCCGGGTGACGAGATCGCGGCCGGTGAGAATGTCCCGGATGCCGCGCGTCTTCCGGTCATCGAGCAGCAGACGCGCCCCGGCCAGGACCTCGGCGGGGCTGAGCCCCTCCAAGAGCACGGCCGCCAGCAGCAACGCTCGGTCGTCCGCGCTGTCCTGCGTTTCGCGAAAAACGGTACTGACCCGTTCACGCCAGCGCAGAACGAGGTCGCGGGCGTCCTTGACCGTGCCACCCGAGTCGCTGATGCGGCTGAGTTCAAGAGCGAGTGCTGCGGCGTCACCCGGCTGCATGTCGGCTCGAAGGAGGCCGGCAAGCGGGCCTCGACGGTCCTCACCGTCACTCTCCTCACCCCGTCCGTCGGCTTCGTAGACGCTTTCCTGCAGCCATCCACGGTGTGCGACCCACGGATAGAGCCGCTCGATGTGGCGGCGCGCGATCTGGTCGCCCGGGGGTGCGCTGAAAGCTCGAACGACGGTGCGCCCCAGGACCGGGTCGTTCTCGGGCCAGCCGTGCTCACCCGCGACCACGACAAGGTAGGAGCCCTTCTTCCTCAGACTTTCGGCGTGACCGAGGAACTTCCTGGCTGTGACGTCCGGCTTTTCCCAGCGCGCGCTCTCGCCCGAAACATTGAGCAGATACCCTCGGCCGTGCTCGGCGGGGAGCAGAAACTTGTCCTTCTCGACCGATTCCCAGTCCGGCAGCACGTGCTCTAGGCGCAGCCGTAGCCTCGGCCCGCCGGTCCCGGGCAGTACGGGTCGCAGCTCGGACAGGGCGCGCAGTCCCGCTGCGGTCTTGCCCGCCCCGGGCGGGCCGACGATCACAACCACCCGCTCGTCCTGGCCGAACATGGCCAGCACTTCCGGGGCGGTCGCGATCTCCTTGCCATCGCTGTCCTCGGCGACCCAGGCACGGCGGACCGCGTCGATTTCCGCCGGGAACACGGGCTCGGTGGGAAGGGACTCTTGCTGATTGCAGGTTGATGTCCCGCCCGGCCTGCAGCAGAGTCGAGTAGGTGTTGTTGGCGGCGTGAATCCCGCTGCCGCCGGACACAAGGTTGTCGGGCGGCACAGTAGACGAGGTCACAGCCTGCTCACGCCCTCGGGTTGCGTGGCGGGACCCCGTAGTTGATGCCCCCACTGCCCGCGTCCAGGTTGCCGGACGCCTGCACGATCTGGCTGTTGGTGTTGTTCTGCGCCGTCAACGCCGGCGCGCCCGCTGCCGGCGTGCCGTCCTGTAAGGCCGACAGGAGCGCTGCCAGTTCCTCGCCCATGTCAGGGTAGCGGTCCAGGTAGGCCGCGAGTTGTAGGACGAGCCGTTGCTCCAGCCTGCTGCGCAGTTCGTCAGAGTCTTCCTCCGCCGCCTCGGCGAGGGTCTGCTCCGCCGTGTCGAGCAGTTCCAGCTGCCGCTCCACGGCGGGCTCCCCGTCCCGCCTGAAGAACCGGGCCAGGGATGAGCGCAATGTCAACCAGCCGCCCCTGGCCATCTCTGCCGCCACGGCACTCGCCGCCGGTACCGCCAGTGCCATCGCGTCCAGTTCCGAAGCCATCATTCCTCCTCATTCCGTACGCGGTCGCTGCAGGGCCGGAGAACAGTCTGCGATCATCCATGTACGCAGAGCAGCGGGATGGGGGAGTGTGACGGAAACGGGTAGGGTGGGCTGTGCGCGCGTACATCGCACACCTTGCCCGGAATAAGCCATTCCGTCGTAATTCGAGTTTCTTGCCTGCGCCCGTGAACAGCACGGCCGATCAAAGGTTCGACACGCAATCAGCCATCACGGTGTGCGCCGCACGAAACCGGAATCAGCGTGCGGCAACCGGCAAGATGGCTGAATTCGGGCTCCGCCACCGTGCTGGAACAACCGATGGGCGGACGTTTCCGATGCTCCGGACGCGCTCAGGGTGAACCCTCGGCAAGAGCAGCTTCCGTCGGCTCGTCGACGGCGCCATCCGCTTCGGCCGGAACATCCCGTGGAGGATGCGGTGACGGGCGTCCTCTGGCCGGCGGAGCACGCGCCGGCTCAACTACGGCGGCGACCGCCAGGCGAACGCGGCCCTGCACCGCATCGTCTTCACCCGGCTACGTCACGACCCGCGGACGCAGGCATACTACGAACGCCGCACCCAGGAGGGTGAGACCCGGCGTGAGATCATCCGATGCCTCATTGGGGAAGTATCGATGCTGCGGCCCAATCCATGGACCGTGACTCCCCGGTGAGTGTCGGGGGACGGCCTCGTTGCCGTGCCGCGCTCGACGGCCAGTTTGAGTATTGCCGCCCCTGACACGCCGAGGCCCCAGACCGGCGTCAAGGACATGCCCCACCGAGGGCCGAACAATGAGGAACCGGCAGCCGGGTCTCGTCACCTGCGGAGTCAACCACCAACTCCGGCAGAAGGGACGAGATTGATGTTCGTCGGATGGGACTGGGCCAGCGCCAGCCACGACGTGACCGTCATTGACGACAGCGGCACCGTGATCGACCACTGGGCCTTCCAGCACAGCGAAGACGACTTTTCGACTGCCTTGGCCCGACTGTCCAGCCATGGAACCCCGGCTGAACTGCCTGTCATCATCGAACGTTCCAGTGGGCTGATCGTCGACCGCCTACTCGAAGCCGGATACCCGGTCGTGCCCGTCCACCCCACCGCATTTCACGCTGCCCGACCTCGATGGGGCGCCTCCGGTGCCAAATCCGATCCCGGTGACAGCTACAAACTCGCAGACTACCTACGCACCGACGGCCACCGCCTGCGCCGCCTCGTGCCTGTCGACAGCGGCCTGCGAGAACTCCAGGCCCTCGTGCGCCTGCGCGACGATCACGTTCGTGCACGCACCGCCGCCGGCAACCAGCTCGGCGCTCTGCTCGAACAACACTGGCCCGGACCCAAGAACCTGTTCTGCTCGCTCGTCTCCGACATCGCTCTGAACTTCCTGACCGACTACCCCGCCCCCCAGTCCGCCGCCCGACTCGGCGAGGCCCGCATGGCCGCCTTCTGCAAGCGTCATGCCTACCGCGGCGGCAAGCCGGCATCCACACTGCCGGCCCGGCTCCGCTCCGCTCCCATCGCCCCCGTCAGCCTCCCCGCCGACGTCCTCACCGCCCTCATCACCGCGCAAGTCCAGCTCCTGCGCAGTCTGCAGACGACCATCGCCCAGCTCGAGACGACCATCAAGGACCGCCTCGCCCGGCACCCGCGTGCCATCCTCCTCGCCGCACTGCCCGGCGTGGGCACCATCAACCTCGCACAACTACTCGCCGAGGTCGGCCCGCTCCTTGACCGTGTCGAGTCCGCCGAACAAGCCGCCGCCGAGTGCGGAGCCGCACCAGTGACCAAAGCATCAGGTAAGTCACACGGCGTCTACTTCCGGTGGGCCGCCAACACACGCGCCCGCAAGGCCATCACCGCCTTCGCTCACAACTCCCGCATGCAATCACCCTGGGCCGCCAGCCTCTACGCAAACGCCCGCGCACGCGGAAAACGCAACCCGCACGCCACGCGGATCGTCGCCCGCGCATGGCTCCGTGTCATATGGGCTTGCTGGCACAACGCCACCCCCTACGACCCCTACAGCCCCCCCGCTACCCAACGCCACCGCAACCCACTGACTTGACTCAGAGGACTCAAGCGGTATGCCGCCCGCGAGGTCTTCAACCTGGTCAGACCGATTTCCCGTACCCCCGCATTATAGGGGCGTCCGTTCGGTGAGAAGCCCCGCAGATGCGGTCCGTCGGGGCTTTTCAGCCGGCGGGTTTCTGCGCCTGTCATGGGCGTTCTTCCGCTGGGGTTCTCCTCTCGGAGTACGGAGGCTGGGACGCGGTGATAACAGGACTCCACGGTCGAGTCGCAGCGTGGCCCGGGAATTCTGTGCGAACGACTGCGGCGCATGTCATTCGCTCCTGCAAAGTTGAACGAGAAATCGTGCGTGTCCACCCGCGTCCGAAACGGATTCTTAGGCTGGATCTTTCAGCGGATCTTCCGTCGATCCTGGATCGGCCCCAACCGTAAAATGCCAGTCGCCAGAGTCATCCTTGCCTTGTACGGCGAACGTTGAAAATGGATACTCAATTCCCCATCCGGCGGGGGAGGGCTGCTTGACCGGCCGCGGCAGGGGAGATGCATGGAGTCCCTCGCGAAGAGGCGCCGTAGCCCATGAATTCCTGTGCGCTCTCAGGCCCAGGGTACGAGATGGATCTGGCCGACCCACTTGTTCGTTTCGGAGAGGTCCTGGTAGGAACCTCGGTAGCCGATCGAGCGGAGTACCAGCAGTGCCAGGTAATGACGGGTGAGAAGCCAGGTCTCGGTGATCAGCCCTTTGACCGAATAGACGGGCTCTTGTGCCTCTTTAGCCTCGATCTTTCGTGACGGTCCGTCGGTTTCTCTGGCGGGCCGTTTCGGTCGTCCGGGCTGATCACGGGCAGGTGTATGGCCCGGCTGTCGCGTCGGGTGGGCGCCGGGTTCCACGTCTCCGGCCGGGGCGGTGCTGTTCGTAGGGACGGGAAGCTACTGGTCAGCCAGGGTTCGGCAGGGCAGCGAGCCGTTGCAGGGCTTCGGTGATCACGTCGGTCCAGGGCCAGTGCTTTGCGAGGCGGAGGATGCGGCGTCGGCCTGTGGTGACAAGTTGGGCTGCGGCGGAGAACAGCCGCAGCCTCAGGCGCTTGGGTTCCCACAGCCGGGCGGGGCCGGTCAGGGCGAGCATCGGCATCCAGGCCAGCAGGTCGAGGGCGATCTGGACGATCTCCAGCCAGATGCGGTTCTGCGCGGTGTCGTGGAGAGGCAGGTTGGTCAGGCCGGTGGCGCGGGCGGCGCGGATGCGGTCCTCGGCGCGGGCCCGCT
>NZ_JBEPAP010000012.1:0-164288 GCF_040298665.1 Streptomyces sp. NPDC001508 | reverse complement strand
ACGATGCCACCCGTTCCGTGTTGTCAATCGTCGCGGCGGCCGGGCAGCTCCGGGCGGTGGTCCACAGGCGGAAGACAGCCCAGGAACAAGCGGCCCGCGTCTCTACATCCGTTTTGCCTTCGAACTTTGCGGCAGTGAGCCCTCTGTCCTGTCGTGGGGAGAGCCGCTGCTGTCCATCTGTCTCCAGGCTGGGAAGATCACCGGGCAGAGCGTGGCGAGCAGATACACGCCGCCAACCGTCAGCAGCGCACAAGGCAGGCCGGCCGCATCCACGAGGAGGCCCGCGGCCAGTCCGCCCAGCGGAGTGACCAGCTGGACCGCGGCTGTCGTCGCACTCAGCACGCGGCTGCGCAGTTCCTCCGGCACCGTCTCATACGTCACGGTGGCCATGATGGGGTTGAGCACACCGAAGGCGAGACCCTCTACCGCCATGATCACGGCCAGCGGGGTGAAGGTGTCGGTGAAGGCGGCCACCACGAAGCGCGGCAGGCCCCCGATGAGAAAAGCGATCGTGAACACGGGCCATCGCCGAAAGTGGCTGCCCACAGCCCCGTAGATCAGAGCCCCCGTGAGTGCGCAGATGCCGAACGCCGCGTTCAGCAGACCGAGATCGATGGCACCATCAAGCTCCTCACGGGCGTGCACGGGGAGAAGCACAGCGCTCCATCCTTGGTCGAGGCCCCTGGTGACCAGCGTCATCAGGCACAGGCCCAGCAGCAGCGGCGTGGCCGCCAAGAAGCGATAACCTTCCGTGAGTTGACGACGGTAGGCCCGCAACGATGCCGGCTCGACCTGCCGCAGGGGCTGTGCCTCGGGCAGGCCGCGCACCCCGAACGCGAACAGCGGCGCGGCCACGGCGAAGGTCGCGGCATCCACCAACAGGACGTTCTCGGCTCCGAGTACGGCGATCAGCACACCTCCGAGAGCGGATGCCGTCAGCGCCGCACAGCGCGCCGCGCCGTCGTACAGCCCGGCAGCCCTGGTCAGCGGCATTCTGGCGCGTTCGGCGAGCGTGGGCAAAAGCACGCCGCGGGCCGTTTCACCCGGCGCACGGAACAGCCCTGTCAGCGCCATCAGCACGCACAGCATCCAGAACTGCAGGATGCCGGCGAACTGCAGCAGGGGGATCGCCACAACGGCGACTCCGCAGGCGAGATCTGAGGCGACACTCACCCGCCGTCGTCCCATCCGGTCGATGACCGGACCGGTGACGAGCGCAGCGAGCACTGCGGGCAGCAGTGTGCAGAACGCCACGATCCCGGCCTTGGCGGCACTGCCCGTGCTTTGCAGCACGAACCACGGCACACCCATGTACGTGAGGCAATTCCCTGCGGTCGAAACGAGGTTGGCGACGAGGACTGCTGCCAGAGGACGGCGATCAGCCGTCAAGAAGTGTTCGGGCACTACGGTGGTCTCCCATGAGGGGAAGCGCCCACTGTGAAGGAAGCAGGTCAGCCGGTGGGCGAAGCGAAGTGGTCAGCGTCTGGCGCGCATAGCGAGGCGCACCGCGGTGCGGTGTTCACAAGCAGCGCCTCCAACACTTCGCCGGGATGACCACCCGGCACCTCCACGCATTGTCACCTCGGGCACCGGCCCTTCGCAACGACGATCCGTTCGCAACGGGCGGGCTCACACAGGAAATTGTCCGGGTTGCGCCAATGACGACAGAACTGCTGACGATCTGGATCCGGCGGGCGACGCCGGCCTTGAACGTTCACGGTCTCGGAACATCCACCGATGGGTCACACCATGCAGGCTGGGAAACGATCAACGTGCGCGTGGGAACTGCCACTGAAACCCGCAACCATGTGCGCTGATCAGCGGATTCCGTCGGTGCCCCGAAGTGGCCGCTGTTCGGCAGCAGCTCGGGCGGCGGGACCATCCCGCACCCCGAGCTGCCCGACTCGCCCCCGCTGCTGAACGGTCAGTTGCCCCCTGGTGTCCGAGCTGGGATTCTGGGGCCAAACAGGTTGACCCCAGAAGTGCGGACCATCGACGGCCTGCCACAAGAACCGCAGCATCGTGAACGGCAGCTGGACCGACAGCGCGGTGGCCCCGACCCGCAGATGAGTTGGGTCCACCGAAGCCTCTGGCGCAAGGCAGCTGGCTCGCCAGCCAATCAGTGAGACACAGAACACTCGGACACACGTTCCGCTTGCATAACATATAACCAACATCCTCCAGCGGACTGCCGGGCGCGGCCATGTCGAAATCGATGAAGGCGACCGGCATCTCGTCCTGGAAGACGGCGTTGTTCGGTCCCAGATCGTGGTGGCACACGACCTGATGCTGACCAGCAAGATCGCTGCCCCGGGTGGCATCGTGCATGGCGCGGGCCAGGGCGCCGGCCGCAGCAACCTGAACGTCGGTCCATGGCCGGAACTTGGGCGGGACCCAGCCCGGCACAAAGCTGAAGGTGTCCCGGCCTACCTGATCCCGGCCGAGATATCGCGGGGCCCCCGTGAATCCCCGGCTCTCCAAAAGATCAAGCAAGGAGGCGGCGAACGGCGAGGCAGCCGAGGTCGGCCTTCGAACCGTGTCACCGATGCGGACGACGTCTTCGGTGATGCGGCCACCCCGCAGAGGGACCACTTCGTCAACACTCTCGGACATGCCAGTGGTTCCTTTGCTGTCTCAGGCTGCTGCTGACGCGTGACGTTCCCTGAGGCATCGCGAGCGCCCCTGCTTCCCAGGCCCAGCGCTCGACCCGTGATCGACAGCATGTCTCATGAGACATGCGGAGCGCGAAGAACACCGTCGTGATCGCCACGGACTTCGAGCCCCGGGCCGGCAGCACGAACAACACCGCTGATGGCAGTGGCCAGCCGGACATCGACCTTGACGAAGCACGCCTTGCTTACGTCGCCGTCACCCGCGCCCGGGAGCGCCTCGACCTCGGCGGCCTGTCCTGGATTAACCAATACCCCAGCGCTCCCAGCACGAGGGGCGATCCTCGCCCCTCGGACGCGGGCCCGTCACCCTGGGACCGGCTCGGCCCGCCACCTGGCTAGCGTGCATGCGTATGAGTGAACGCTTCATAGAGATCAAGCGCGTTGACGAATACGCGGGCACGTTCGGGGAGTCTTGGCCGGGGCGGCAGGTCTTGGAGGCTGTGAACGCGGCCTATCCCTCGATCGTGGTCGACGGCTGGAGCCAAGAGGGCTGGGTCTACTTCCTTCCCGGAGGCCAGGAGGGCCCTCGACGAGGTCGGGCGGATGGTGGTCGTGGGGGCGAGCGGGTCGCTTCCCGTCCGTGTATGCCGAGACGGCGTGACGCGAGGCGAGTGGAACGTCATCCAGGAGCCGTTCAAGTACGGGCAGGAGATGGACTTCGAGCAGTTCTTGCGCGTGATCCACGGTGCCTGATCGAGCGGGACTTGCCGGTCCGGTGGTTTCCGAGCGGGGCATCCTGCGCCAACTGGTGCGAGCGGCCCCGTGGCAGTGATGCCCTCCAGCTCCTGGAGGACGCCGAAGAGGTAGTCGGCGCCCAGTGAGCTCGCCGCCGTCGTCTCGGAGGTCGCCTTGATCCACCGAGATGAGGGCGGCCGGAAAGTCAGAGCCAGCCTGCGCCGCCTCAGTGCCGGCAGCCGTATCAGAGCCCGGCCAGCATTCGTTTGGCCTGCGCGTGCTTGCTGATGACGACGCTTGCGTACCGGCGAAGTCCTCTCCTGTAGCAGCGTTTGCAGGGTTTTTGCGGATCGCCGGTCTTCTTTGCCCCGTGCGGGCATCCGGTCCTGATGCTTTGCAGGATGCTTCGGAGGACCCGCTCGTTCTTGGCAGCTTCGGCCGGTGTGTTGTCCGCCAGGTTCAGCCCCAGGCGAGCGGCGAGCGCCTCACCGCCTGGCGACAGCGGCGTCTTCAGCGCCAGCGTCTGAGGGCAGTGCCGGTTGAACTCGGTAAGGGAGAAGGTGGCGAGCCCGCGGCCGCGGAACTCTTCCTTGACGTGGATCACTTCGACCGAGTAGCGGCCGGTGTCCATGGGCAGGAACCCGGCGTCCTCCCCTTCGCAGCGGAAGAGGAAGGTGGAGAGGTAGCCCGCTACAGGGTTGCCGAAGGCCATCTCGCCGGTGCGGTCGAACTCCTCGAGGAGATAGCTGCTGAACATGTCCTCCAGGCTGCTGACATCTCCGGCCTTGAGCGCGTCGTACCTCTCCAGGACGACGCCCTCGGCGAGCTGCATGGCCATGGACTTCTCCTCATGAGCAGGGACTCTTCACAGCAGGCCCACCAGAACGTTGTCCTCGCGCCCGGTCGACCGGCGGCATCGCGATGCGGTTTCCTCGGTCGGCGGGAGACGAGTAGGCCCTGCTCTCGTATAGCTGTCACCAAGTGGCGTGTAGCGCTGAGTAACCATGGGTTGCGGTCGCGTTGCTGTGCCGAGGAGGAACGGACCAGGAAACCGGTGTTGCTGTGAGAGGTTTCGACAGGCTGTGATCGGCCGATGCTCTTCGATCCGAAGGTGCCGGTGACCAGCGGAACAGCGGAGGCCTCCGACATCTCCCAGGTCGGAAGCCTCTTGGTTTCGAAGCCCTGACGGCTTACTGCGAGGTTTCGGTCCCGAGGGCATTGACGCGATTCGCGTACTCGCGGCGGGCCTTGCGCTGTGCCGGGATGCTGTGGGCGCCGTCGAGGGGCTGGCAGCGGGCGAGGAGCTGGTGGTGGACCGCCGGGTTGGTGCTGACGCGCAGGGTGTAGCCCTGGCCGCGTCGTACGGTCACGCCGTGGTCGAGCGCGGTCCGTTCGGCGGGATCCAGCTCGGTGGTGCTGAGGAAGTCGGCGACCTTGCCCGGCATGTCGAGGGTGACCGGCAGCTCCGGGGCCGGTCCTTCCTCCGGGATGGCGGCGGTGTGCTCGGGCGTGAGATCGGCGACGGCGGTGCGGATCGCGGCGCGGCTGACGCCGTGGTCGCGGGCCAGGGCGGCGATGGAGCGGCCCTCCAGGTACGCGGTGCGCACGGCGTCGGTCTTCTCGGCCGCCACGGCGGGGCGGCGTCCGCCCTTGTTGCCCTTGGCCGCGGCGGCCCGCAGCCCGTCGTAGGTCAGTTCCCGCTGGAGATCGCGCTGGAGTTCGCCGGCGGCGGCGAAGGTCTGCACCATGAACTTCACCGTGGACAACAGTTCCCCGGTGCGCGGGTGGCGGGCGGTGAGGTCCATCGCGGAGAACGCGCCGTCATGGATGCGCAGCGCGACCTGGTCGCGGTGGAGGACATCGAGCACGTCGAGGATGTGGCCGGTGCCGCGTACGAGGCGGAACATCTCGGAGATGTGCACGGTGTCGCCCGGCCGCGCGTACGTCAGCAGCTCGCGGAACTTCGGGCGCTGGAGGGGGTGGAGGCGGCTGGAGGTTCCCGGGTCCTCCTCGAAGACGACCGGGTCCTCGATCCCGGCCTCGTCCAGGACGAGGTTCTGCCGGGCGGTGGACTGCTGGTCGGTCGAGACCCGCTTGTAGACCAGGTTCGCCACCGAGGGGCCCCCTTCCGTACGGAGGATCGGACCCTATCTGTCGTCAAACCCTGTCAGCAATCACCATCGGATCTGATTGGATTCGCGGCGCCGCGGACCCCCGGATTGCGGGGGTTCATTGGACGCGTCGACCACCTGTCGCCAATCGTTTGCGAACACCATTCAACCGGGCGAGGAGGCCGGAGACCGGCGGAACACAGCGGGGGCGCGAAAGTTCGTGGGCGCCGGTCAAGTCCCCAGTGCGGCAGCCCCGGCGGGCGGCGCGCTGGCTGACAAGGCGACGCCGGCCGACGGCCTCGCGGCGCCAGGGGACCTGATCGGCAGTCAGAGACGAAGGCCGACCACCCCACCGCGCTAACCGGCAGCGATCGGCCGGAGCGAGTCCTGCTATCCGTTTCGGCCAGTTACCCTCATCCAGACCGTCCAGCGCTAGGAGCCAACCTGCAACGCTCCGACCCTCATTGGTCCGGGGCGTCACGGGCTCCGGATATCAACGCAGCGCCCTCGGGAACAGATTCCCCTCGCGCGGCGTGAATACGACCTGTCAGCCTTCGGCCCCACGCCTGGCATGGTGCTTCGACCCACCGGTAGGTCAACGCACTCACAGGCAGCAGCACGGCATAGAACGCGATTTCCAGCACGAGATTGTCCCGCTCCCAGCGCCCGATCGTGCCATCGGATACCGCCAGCAACACCGGGTGCACCAAGTACACCGAGTAGCTGATCGTTCCCAGCCCGATCAGCCACCGCGGTATCCGCTGGCGCCGAAACGCCAGCCCAATACCGAAAGTGGCCACCGCCAGCAGGAACGCCACAATCCAGCCCCGCCCGGTGAAGTTGGCCCCTCCGCCGTACCGATACGCACTTCCCACAGCACACACCACCACCACAGCGGCGGCGCTTGCCGCATACCGCCAACTACTCTGACCGCTTTCGGCCCGGTAGACGGCTGTGCCGAGGAACATCACGGCAAGGATCACCAGCCCCTCCCACATGGGGACCGTGCCGTTGCACGTGACCAGTACGAGGGCCAGCATGCCTCCCAGTACCGCACCGGACACCCGGAGTATGGGAGATTGTGCGCTCGCGCAGCCGATAGCGACCGCCATGGTGATCGCAACAGCGACTACCAGTGGGGCAACGCCCACCGCCCCGGACAGAGCAGAAACGGGTAGCGCAGCCCCTGCCGTCACGCTGACGGCGGCGAGCGCCGCCAAGGCGACGGCGTACGTGGCTGACCGCTGGTGAAGGCGGACCGAGAAAAGAGCGACGACCAGCAAGTAGAAGGCCATCTCATACGAGAGCGTCCACAGGACAAGGAGAAGGTTGGGAGTGCCCAGCAACTCCTGGAACAATGTGACATGGGCGATGACGACCGCGGCGACGCTCTCCCCGTCGAAGTCGCGGATCTCCGCGATGCCTAGTAGATGGGCCCCGAGGACAGCCGCGGCAACGGCTGCCCACAGCGGGTAGATGCGGAAGATCCGCCCGAACCAGAAGGTCCGGATGCTGCCTCGCCGTTCGAGCGAGGCGGGGATGATGTAGCCGCTCACCAGGAAGAACACCATGATGCCGTACCGGCTGGTGTTGAACTCCGGCATCAGTTGCCGCCGGAATTCGGCCATGAAGGAGTACGAGGAGTGGTCGAAGACCACGACGAGCGCCGCGATGCCGCGCAGTGCATCCAGCCAGCCCAAGCGTGATGTACGAACCGGCCGGACCGTCAGGGGTAACTGCGGGGGCACGGAGGGTGATCGCACCTCCGCCGGGGAAGTCGGGGTGGGGGGGTTCCATACCCATGTTCACGTCCGGCGCCTCTCGAGTGTTCACCTGGGGCGTCATAGGAATGATCAAGCGTGCGCGAGCTGGTGCCGTTAGCCCCGAAACGAGACCGTGGCGATTACGCCCAGCGTCAGCAGATCCAGGGAACCGCAGGCCGAAGCCTGCACCGAGGCAGAATCGTATCCACTCCGAACAGCCGCCCGGCCGGGACGCGCGCAGGATCTCGCCCTACTGCACGTGCACCTGACCCTTGTCAAGCAAGCGCTTTCAGTCGAGATGTTCGAACGCACTAGCGAGATCATCGTTAAAGCCTGATTGAGTGCTCTCGGTAACACACAGAGCACCCACGGCAAGGAGACGCAGCATGCGCACCAGACGCCCCAAGCAGGTTCTCGTGGCCGCTCTGGCCGGAACCCTGATGGCGCTGGCCAGCCCTGCCATCGCGGACGCCCAGTCGTCGCACAGCAGTGACAGTGATCTGAAGCCCGTGGCACTTCAGGACGTCAAGTCCGCCTCCGCCGATGGCAAGTCCGTGGCCGCGGCCGCGTACTACGGCATCCGGAACGTGAAGTCCCAGAAGTACATCCAGCCCTTGGGTGGCAGCTCCGCCAACGGGACCAAGGTCGTTCAGCAGCCCTTCAACGCCGACTCCCTGACGCAGCTGTGGACGCGGATCACCGACGGCGGCTACTACAGCTTCGAGAACTACTCCGGCCGCAACCTCGGCATCGACGGCGCCAGCACCGCCAACGGCGCGGCCGCCATCATCGCAAACGGGTCCGGCGACGCCAACCAAGGACTGGGTGCAGGTCGACCGCGACGCGTACACCTTCGAGCTGCACAACCGCAAGAGCGGCAAGTGCCTGGGCATCGATGGCGCCAGCACCGCCAACGGTGCGACGGCCGCCCAGTTCACGTGCGACGGCAGCGCCAACCAGGGCTGGGGCTACTTCCAGTAGCCGGAGCAAGGAGGGGCTCTCCTCCCCATGCTGACCTGCACCGACTCCACAGCTCATCAGCAGCGTGGATTCAGTGACCTGCAGTAGGGCGCTGGCGGGTCAGCGACAACCTGGTAGCGGCCACCCCTGCGGGCCGGGTCCAGCGGTCCGATCGCATCCAGGATCGCACGCCAACTCAGGGCCGCCGCTCCCAGATCCCCGTCACGGTCGACGATCGCGGCGGGACCAGATTCGGCGCGTCGACGGCCCTCGCTCGACGCCCGGTCATCACAACCTCCACTCCGTGTATCGCGTCCGCGCGAAGGCGATACACGGGAGTGGAGGAGCTCGGCCTGCTGCGGCAGTGTGGGCTGGTGTCCGTGGCCCAGGGCGAAGCGGGTTCCGCACACCGGGCCCTCCGCGACGAGTACAGCAGCGACGTGAGGGTGCCGGAGATCCAGGAGACGATGCCCGCCACGCCCGACGGCCGGCGCCTGCAGCTACGGCTCCGCTTCCGCAGCGGCGACGAGGACCGGCACGTCGCCTCCGGCGGTCACGCCTTCTGCCGCCGTGACTTCGATGTGCACGACGCACCACGCGCCTTACAGAGCGGCGGGAGGAGTCTTCGAGCCGGGGTCGTTATGCGGTGTGCTCCGATGGGATGCCGGCCCCTGGCGCAGCACCCGGGCCATGTCTCGGCGTATGCGTTCGGCTTCACCGCGCACCTGGGCGGGGACATCGCCGCGCTCGGCGATGAGACGGCTGAAGATGGGGGTCTCTTGGAACACCGGGATATCTGCTCTCTGTCCGGGCGGCGGGACCCGTGGCATCGTGGCGGTTACAGCTGCGGGTCGAGGCCGAACTGGTTCATCAGGTCGGTGAACGACTTCCTGCGCTCTCCTTGAGTGCCTGGTCCTCGTCGGCGGGAAGAACGGTGGTGGTGACGGGCTGGATCTTGTGGGGGCGGCGGGCGTGGTCGGGGCCGTCAGCCAGGCATGGGAAGTCCACGACGACGGGTATGAGCGGCACGTTCTTCTCCGTGTGGGCCGCGATGGCAGCGTTGAGCAGCAGGCCCCTGTCGAGCCCGAGGTGCCGGGCCAGACTCGATGGGGGCGGGCGGCACACCGAGGCGCTCATGCAATCGCGTCCCCAGGGCAACTTCCGAGTCGGGGCGTCGAGCGGCATCGGCCGTCACGGGTGCGCTCGGGGCTTCGCGGACCTGGGTGGCGGGTCATCGTGTCGGCGTACGCGCGGGCCGACCGGGTGCGCACGAGGTGCTCGGCGACGACCTGGCCGGTCAGGGGGCACGGCTGGTGTGGCAGGGGGAATAGGAAGAGTAGCCGTTACATATTTCCGTCCGGGCTCAGAGGGCCCGGTACATATTTCGGGTGCAGAACAGGCCTGTGAGAGGCCCTCCCCAGGGGCGGGACTGTGGACGTGTCCGCGCCGACGGCTTGGGGCCGAGTCGTCCTCGTCGATCCCGAGACGCGCGTGTGGTACCGCTGGTACCGTGGATACCATGTCGGATGCCAAAACAGCGATGAACCTTCGCTTCCCCGACCCTGCGCAGCGGGCCGCTATCGCGGCAGCGGCCAAGCAGGCGGGGGTCAGCATGCAGGAGTACATCCTCTCCGCAGCCTACGACCGCGCCACCGCCGTGGAGCGGAAGTTCCTGGACGGCTTCCAGGCGTCCATGGCCCGGAGCGGCGCGGCTTTCGCTGCCGAGCCCAGCAGTCTGGACCCCAGTGCCGAGCAGCGGGCGGCCGAGCAGGAAGCGCAGCAGGAGCTGGGACAGCACCAGGAGCGAGGTCACGCCGCGTGACCCAGTCGGAACCGCTGCACCCGCTCGACGTCACGTTCCTGCTGCACGCCGCCGAGCTGCTCGACGGCGATCCGCAGGTCGACGATCTCGGACCGCTGTACGCCGCTGTCGCCCGAGTCAATGCCCGGGCGATGGAGCGCGACATCTACGGATCTCTGTATCTCAAGGCCGGCGCGCTGCTGCAGACCCTGGCGAAGCTGCCGTGCTTGGAGCATTCCAACGAGCGCTTCGCCTGGCATGCGACCGAGGCCTATCTGATCCTCAACGCACGCGAACTCGACTACCCGCCCAAGGCGGCCGTCGCGCTCGTGCGGGACGCCGCCTCCGGGGCGCTCGGCGTCGCCAGGATCGCCCGCCAGCTGCGCGACTGGACCGTCGCCTGATCCCGACGTGCCCCGGCGCCTGGGTGCGGTGGTCACACCAACTAGCCACAACACCAAACGGGTTGACCGGCGAGCGGCCTACGATCGCGTCATGACGATTGCTCCGGAGGCCCCTACCACGCTGCGGTTCCTGTCACTGGAGATCACCGGCCGCTGCCAGCTCACCTGTCCGTCCCGTGTCGCGGCACGTACCGGTTCAAGAACGTCCGCGCAGCACACATTCGGAATCTCCTCCTCTGCCGGGACAATGCGGAGGAGTTCGAGAGGCAGATGACGGAGGAACTCACGCACAAGAGGTACGTCGGCAAGTGGATTCGCGTGCACGATTCAGGCGAGTTCTTCTCCGACGAATACCTTCTCACCTGGCTGCGCATCATGCGCAGCTCACCGGGCGTTCGCTTCTACTGCTACTCAGGTTGAACTCGTGGAGTCCGGCGGTCTGATCGCGTCGTCGCCCATGGTCCGTCCGGTGGGTGGCAGACAGCCGTCGACCAGGCCCTGTTCTCGTATAGCTACGGCCAGGTGGCGTGTAGCGCTGAGTGACTACACGGGGCTGCGGTCGCGCTGCTGAAGGGCGGCGAAGTCGGCGTGTGCCGTCTCGACGGCCTCTGGGTATGCCTGGGTCTTCTCGTATTCGGCGAGTGCCCGGTAGACGCTGGCGACGGACGGGTTCTGTCCCTTGCGCTTACCGGTGGGGATGATCAGGGCGAGCTGGATCTGCTCGACGGACTCGCCGAGCGCCTTGCGCCGCAGCACGGTGTGCAGCATGTCGTCGGTGATGATCGGGGGTCGGCCGCCGTACTTGCCCTTGCGGGCCGCAGTCTCCAGCCCCTCCAGCGTCGACTCCCGGATGTTCTCCCGCTCCGTCTCGTCGAACTCTCCGAGCGCATCGGGATCTGTGCAGAGGCGATCGAGGAAGGAGAGGTCGTCTTCGGTGAACGCCCGCAGGTGGACTGTGTCTGCGTGGTCCGATGGAGTCATGGACCCCAGTCTCCCCCTCCAGGAGGCCAATCTGGCAGCTCCGCTGCAACCGCCATCATCGCCACCCACTCCGCCGTGTACTTGGAACGGATCTCCGCGATCATGCGTACAGCACGCTCACGATGCTCGGCAGGGTGAGGCATGCGGCCTCAGACTTTCCCCA
Source organism: Streptomyces sp. NPDC001508 (assembly GCF_040298665.1). Taxonomy (NCBI): domain Bacteria; kingdom Bacillati; phylum Actinomycetota; class Actinomycetes; order Kitasatosporales; family Streptomycetaceae; genus Streptomyces; species Streptomyces sp. NPDC001508. The sequence continues at coordinate 152,758 of NZ_JBEPAP010000012.1, read as the reverse complement.
TGACGGATCAGAACACTGAGCAACTCATCGAGTGCTTCGTCAGAGCACTCCGGCCAGTCGTGCCGCTGGTCTCGGTATGGGCGCACGGGTCACTCGCCGGCGGCGATTACCAGCCGGGCCGCAGCGACCTCGACCTGATCGCGGTCGTAGCCCGACCCTGCACGGCAGCGGAGGAACAGCAACTCGGTGAGGTGCACCAGAACCTGGGCAATGTCATCCCCCTCGCGTCGAAGCTGCATTGCAGCTATCCCGTGGTCACAGAGCTGGATGACCCGGCACAGCCTCACCTGACATGGGCACACGAGGAGTTGATGCATCGGCCGGTCACACCGGTGACCAGGCGGGAACTTCATGACTTCGGACTCGTCCTGCACGGTCAGTCACCCGCCGACCTCCTGCCGCTGGTGACTGACGGGCAACTCGCTGATTTCATCGTCAAGGACCTGAAGAGCTTCTGGCTGCCGGCCCTGGACCACCCGGCGTGGTGGATGCGCGACATCTGGATCGACCTCGGCCTGCTGACTTTGGCCAGAGCAACAGCGACGCTGCGAGACGGAAAACTCATCACCAAGGCCGATGCCCTCGGTGTGCTCACCGAACTGGGTGCCCCCACCGACGTCGTGGATGACATCAGACAGCGTCGCTACGGCGTGCCCAACTCAGCGACAGAACAGTGGATTACCCACCGCGCAGAACTGACACTCGCCTTCCTCAGATCCGCGATTGAGCAGGTCATCTGGAAGGCAGGTACATGCCAGTGACGCACTGCGATCTCCTGGACCCGTAGGAAGCCGCCGACGGGGCCACCGACCTGTACGACGAGCTCGTTGCTCACGGCAAGGCCGACGATGAGCCGTGGACCCGGGCGTGCGGTGTGTACGACGCCGCGCATGCCGAAGCGTGAGGAGACCCAGATGTCCATCTGCGTCGTGCGGCGTCACCGTGTCGAACGCCACGCTCACCGTGCGATCACCAAACGTCTGCGCCATGCCGCCCCGGACGCAGTGCTGTCCGTCGACCGCGACCCGGACCGTGCGGACGCGGTCGTGCTGCACGTGAACTGCGGCGGCAGTGCCCTCGCCTGCAAGAGCATCCTGACGCGGGCCGGTCACCGGTGTAAGGACATCCCGTCCGAGCCCGGTCAGTACGGCCCGCTCCTGCGCATCTTGCCCACCGGCTGAGCCTCACGCACAAGGCGATCCGGCCCGGAGTCATAGGTGGTGACTTTGGGCCCGCCCGACCGTACGCCCCGCGCGTTACGGGGCCGATCGCTCTGCAGCCCGGCTCCGGGCTCGTCCACGGCCAAGGTCCGCAGCGGTCGGTGGCCCTGCTCGTCGAGCTGGGCAAGTTCGCGTTCGTAGTCGACGGTGATGGAGCCGTAGTAGTTGACCGCCGAGCTGCGGGCCGGGGAGATGTGCGCCAGGACCTCCGCGTCCACCTCTCGGCCGGCGCCGCGCAGTTCGCCGACGGCCAGGCCCATGTACTCGGTGTGCCAGCAGACCACCGCGTTCGTCACCACCGTCAGGCACCATGCCTGCTCGTTCTGCTGCTTGGGCCGGCGTCGGGCGACCTTGCCCTCACGGGCGTAGTGCAGCTGGCGGCGCAGGGAGTGGAGGGACTCGCCCTTGTTCAGCTGCCGGGCAATCTTGCGGCGGTAGACGGGATCGGACAGATACTTCGCCGCGTAGATGGTCCTGCGAATGGCGCCGTACTCCTTGAGCGCGGCGGCCAGGGCGTTCTGCCGGGAGGACGCGGAGAGCTTGCCGACGACCAGGGAGGCGGTGGCCTGCCCGTACGTCAACGACCCCGCCAGGCGAAGCAGGTCGTCCCAGTGGTCGGCCACCAGGTCGAGGTTGGCCTTCTTCGTCAACAGTGGCCCCGCTGTGGGGAAGCGTTCCTCGTAGTCGGCCTTCGCGCCCATCCGGGTACAAGGTGATCTTGCCCAGGTCACGGATACGGGGCGAGAGCTGCTTGCCCACCGAGTCGAAGAGGCCGAAGTTGACGAGAGTCACCCCGTGTGTGTCCGTGGCGTGCTCGGTGATCGGCAGATCGGTGGCGTTGCCCAGGATCTCGTCCAGCACGTAGTGCGCCTCGCGGTGCGTCGCCACGATGACCTTCGTGCCGAACGTGGAGTGCTGGTCGGAGACGTGCGTGTAGGTGGAGATGCCCTCGGACACGAAGTACTTGTTCAGATGCCGGGCAGTGATCGACTTGCCCCGGGTGGGAAACCGCTGCCCGTCCGAGGACGACAGCGGCCGCCGAACAGGAGACCCACGCCCGGGTGGCCCACCTGCTGACCGGCGAGCGCGCCCTGGGCCTGGACAACCAGCGCGACCAGGGCGATGCGGCCGGTGGCCGTAGTCGGCACGGACGAGAACGGTGACGCCGAAGTCTCGGAACTCGATCTGACCCAGCCGGTCCTGCTGCTGATCGGCAATGAGACCGCGGGCCTCAGTGCGGCCTGGCGTGAGCTCTGCGACCGGGGTGGACCGGCGCTCAGGCCCGTTCCGCCTCTTCCGGCACGAGTCGACTCGTGAAGCCCTCGCTACGCAACCGTTCGAAAGCCGCCGCTACCTCGTCAGGGATCTCTTGATCGATCATGAACCCCTGCTGTGGGTACACCATGAGCCGCTGCTGGGCCCCCACCAGCATGTCGATGACGAGACGCGCGTCCTGGATTGAATCGACGTACTCGGAGAGCGTCATAGGCGTGGAGGCGCTCACCCACTCGACATCCGGCCAGAGCTTTCGCGCTGTTGCGTAGGCCCGTCGCTCCTCATAAGGCTTGCTGACCAGTAGGACCGACGAGACGGGAACACGCTGCTCTTCGAGCAGGGCGCGGGAGAAGCGGATGTTCTCGCCTGTGTTCCTGGCCTTCGGCTCGACGATGACGGCGCTCGCAGGAACTCTCAGCTCCACTGCGCGGTCCCGGTAGTGTTCCGCTTCACCGCGGGGCATCCGCTCACGCGTGGTACGGCTGGTCGCTCCGGTGAAGACAATGAGCGGCGCCATGCCACGGTGGTACAAGTCTGCGGTGGTGTCGGCCACGCCCAGGTCGTGGCTCCCGAGTCCGATCGCCACGGAGCAAGGGCGCAGCTCGTGGCTCATCTGCTGGAAGTCCCACAGCCGCCGAGCATCCGCCCATGCCTGCGTTGAGATCACTTGCTCTCGCCCTCCAATGTTCGCCAACGACTGCGCCCCGCCGTTGAAAACGTACAGTCCCGTCTCCGGGCATCACGCGGAGATCAGCCGCGCCCCCGATGGGAACCAGCCTACGTTCCGGATCACAGACGTCTTCAGGCGCTGACTCTCCTGCCCTACGCGCTCACACTGTGTGACACTCGATCGAGCAGGGTGAGGGGAGCGCGCCAATGCGGGCATGACCGACCATCTTCCGTTCGGCAAGCGAGTCCGGTTCTACCGGAAACGCCGGGGCCTGAGCCAACGGCAGCTCGGCGATCTTCTGGGACGCTCTGAGGACTGGGTGTACCGAGTGGAGTCCGAACGCATAGGCCGCGGCACCTGAAGTGCGCAGCAGCGTACGGTTGTTCGCCGAAGCCGAAGGCACGACGCATCCCTTTCGCCGCCCGGCGGGACGCGCGCCACACGGGGTCGTCGGCGTCCGGATGTGCCGACCCGTGGCTGCGCCTGAAGCCGTCCCGTGGTGGCGTGGCGCGGGGACGCGCGCTCCACGCCGACTCCATCACCGGGCAGATGTAATGCGGTAGTTGATGACCTCCTCAAATGTAGAGGAGCGGCACACAGAAACGAACAAGGCGGCACTTGTTCCCCCTCAGAGAGCGCGGCATCAACCGCTGAACAGTGGAGCTGCCGCTCTGAGGGCCACAGGGCTCTCAAGCGTCGACCACCGTGCCGCGGCCGCATCCGGCGAGGCCGCCACGGAGACATCGACAAAACTTACCAATCAACCATAGAAGGGACGCAATCCTGTCTCGATTCTCAATAACTCGTCCGTTCCACGGAAACGCGCAGTGGCGCAGAATCCGGGATGGGAGCCCGGAGGAATGGGCGGACGTGGTCGCATTCGACACGGCCATCCGCCAGGGCAACGCCCGCGCGAACGCCGCGGGCAACCATCTGCTGGGGCAGGCGTTCCTTCACCGCTCCCGGGTGCCACTCAGTGAGGCCCCGATCGATCACGTCACCGCTGCCGAATGGGCCGCCCGCCAACAGGAACTCGACGACCGCACCGCGGTGGCCGAGGAACTGGAGAACGGGGTGGCCGACGTCTGCTCTCCCTGGGCGTGCCGCGGTGAGTCCGCGTCGGCACAGGACGGCTTCGAGTTGGCGTCCTGATACTCGATCTCGTCACTGGCCAGGGCGGCTAAAACCGCGCGCTGACCGTCGTGGGCGCACATGAAGTCGGCCTGAATTCCAGGCCACGGCCCAGATGGTGGTGCTGCTGGTGCTGTTCGGCGCCACGGTCGCCGTGCAGTTCGCCCTGCTGGGACGAATGGACCTGCAAGTCCGGCGCTTCTGACGGTCAGCCGACGGTCCCGACCGACGTGGCGATGTATCCGGCCTGTGTCTGTAGGCACTTCTGTGGGTTCCAGTGCACGAAGTTGTTTTGGCTCCCCTGCTGGGGTGGAAGGGGCGCGTATTGGTGTGATTCACGCCCCTGTAGCAAGGTGATTGGGCCCCACTTCGATCGGGTGGTTCCGCTGGCCCGGGTGGAAGGGATGGCGGCCAGGAAGCCGCGTCCGGCACGCTGCCCGGGGCGGAGTCCTTACCGGGCCTGCGCCTTGTCCGTGAGGTCGTAGTCCCCCTTGATCACCTGGTAGTCGGCGGCCGGCGCCATGCACTTGCTCAGCAGCGGCTCGCCCTCCTCGGTGCCCCCGGAGAGCCCGATACGGCTGGGACCACTGCCCTTGCCCTCTCCAACATAGAAACTGATCCCCATGCGGATGTGCCGCTTCAGATAGTCGTCCCAGGCACCGGTGTTGCCCCCGGTGCGCACGATGCGCCCGGTCACGGTGGCGGTGGGGCCGCCGCTGGTCAGGCAGTCCACCTTGAAGTCGCCCCAGTTGACCATCTCGGGCTCCCCGTCGGCGGCCGGCATCCGGTGGTGAATACGGAAGGTGCCCCAGGCTTTGTCGGGCTTGACCCAGCCCACGCCCTTGAAGGTGGCGTGGGCGTTGACGGTGACCTGGATGTCCTGACCGGCATCCGGGTAGTCCATACGGCCCCAGCCCTTGAGACTGGAGGTGACGGTCCCGGAGAAGGCGGAGGCTCGCGCCGTCCTGTCCGGCTCGGACGCGGGTGCTGTTGACGCGGAGGCGATCCCCGCGGTGGCCGCCACCGCGGAGGTTGCCGCGAGGAACGTGACGGCGCGGTGGGGCAGCTTGAATCCGGACATGGTGGAACTCCATTCGGGGTCGTGGAACCGTGCGCGGAGTGCAAGGGCCTCCGCTCCGCCACGACCGATCCTGCTCAACGCCCGCTCCCCGTACGTCAGTCAGCGGTCGTGACCTCTTCCGCCGTGCGGATGAGCCCGCCGGTGTAGCGATCCCCCTGACGATGTAGGCGACAACGACCGCGGCACCGGACCAGGCCCTGTCCGTACGCGCTCTCGTCCTCGCCATCGCCGGCCACCACCGCGGCTGGACTGCCGCGGTCGAGACCAGGACAGCCAGGCAGCCGGCCCACGACCGCCCACAACCCGTTACGCCGCCCGCGCCGGCCACCGTCTCCGAACCCACCGGCAGCCAGGCCGCGCCACCCGCGGTCCGCCGAGTGTCCGCGACCAGGCCACCCGTCCCGCCAGCACCCCGCTGACTCCCGCCCCCATCGGCCCCTGCGGGTCCGCTGTGCTGCCGTTCCCCCGCGCCGGCCAGGAACGACCCGTGAACCGGCACGCCGTCCTCCAGCGGACTGATCCGTTCGCCAGGGAGGCCGCCTCCGGGCCGGTTCCGCCACCGTGAACTCCCCGAGGAATTCCACCATGACCGACCTCGTCGAAAGCCCTGGCCCTGTACGACATGGCCGGTCGGATCGACCGCCTCCGATTCCAACTGCGCTCCCTGCCCCCTGTGCCCTGCCCCCTGCGCCCATCATCCCGGGGCTGAACAAGGTATCCACCCAGGTCTGCACCCTGGCCGGGATCACCACCGCAGTCAGCGCACAGGTCAGCCTCCGCCTGTCCGAAGGGCTGGCCCGCGTGCCCAGGCAGAAAGCCCTCCAGGCGTACAGCGATGCCCTCGCCCCGCTGGGCGAAGCCATGACCGAACTCGGGCGCCTGCAAACCGAGATCGTGTACTTCAACTTCATGCTGGGGCCCCCGATCCGAACGCGGATGCGCGACCCCGCACGGAAGATGTGGGAGAACTGCTGGATCTCCAGCCGGGCCAGTACGGGGGCGGTGTTCCTGATCGGCTGGGGAGCGGGTGGTCAGCTTCAGGTAGGGCCGCACGGCCGTCGACTTCTCATGGTCGACGGCGCGCTGGGAGAGGCGTACCAAGCCGCGCTGGACGCTACGAAGGACCGGCATCGCCTGCTCCGTCGAACTCATACAGCGACCATGCCTATTACTCGGACGGCGACGGACCGGGATTCCGCATGGGCTGACGCCCCGCGCGCGTCCCCGGTCAGCTCGCCCTGATGAGGAACCGCTGATCGGCGCCGCCGTCGCACGGCTCCTCGACCGCCTCGGCGCCCTCGGCGGTGTCGTCGTCGACGATGCCGACGCACCGCCTGTTGTCGTTCGAGCGGATCTGCACCGCCTGGTCGGCGGTGTCGGTGTCCTCCAGCCGGAACACGGTGGAGCGGTCGCAGTCATCCCAGGGTTCGAGCATGCCCTTCACCGGGCCGTCGCGCATGACGGTCAGACACCCTTTCCCCTGCTGGGGATGGTGCCACTGGATCTGGTACATGCCCTGACCCATCGGTTGCAGATAGGTGCGTGGCACCAGCGCCTCGTCACACGGGAACTGGGCGGCGACGGCGCTCTCGTAACGGCCGGCGCGGTCCCGGCCTTCGGTCAGGCAGAGGTCGGGCGTACGGGCGGGCCGGATGGTGACCCAGGCGTTGGTGGCGGCACCGGAATCGTACCGGGAGCCTGAGCCTGAGCCTGAGTCGTCGGAAAGCAACACCCAGCAGGTCAACGCCAGCACCGGGACGACGACCGAGGCCGCGATCACGGCCGTGCGCTTCTTGGTCCGCCGAGGCCGGGCCGCCAACACCGAGGTATCGACCCCCGCTTGAACGACGGCCCCGGACGCGGGTTCGGCCCCCGACGCGTCCGTCGCCGTCCCGGTCACGGCGTCGGACGCCCAACCCTGCCGGGACTCGGACTCGGAGCCCGAAGCAGCAGGCCTCGCGGCGATCCGCTCCCTGGCCTCCAGCCAGGAGTCGGCCCGCTGCCCGTCACCGCAGGCACGCACGAACGCGGCCAGTACATCGGGGCGCGGCAGACTCGTCCGGCGCAGTACGTCCGCGAGCGTGCTGCGGGCCAGCATGTCACCGTTACGGGCGGCCTGCTCCTCCAGTTCGCGATACGTCAGCCCGGAACGTTCCTTCAACTGCTGCATCAACGCGATGAAATCGGCGGCGTCCCGGGCTTCCTGCGGTAACAGATCCCCCATGTTCCTCATGAAACGGCATCTTGCTTCGGCCGTGTCATGAGGACAATGCGGAATTCCGCCATGCCTTGTTGTCGTCCGGCCGCAGTCCGGACACTTCCGAACGTGTCTGGACACGGATCCGGATCTGTCCGCCAGCGTCCCGAGCCCGTCCGAGCCGCCTCCGGACAAGATCCGGACTGTCTCCGACCAGCCCGGACAGCCGGTCGCCGTCCGGGACAGCCGGTGGCCGTTGCACCGGCCCGGCAGCAATCGGCAGGCTCGATGCCGCCAAAGGTGCGCTGCCCCTGTGGGGTGGGCGGACCTCGGTGTGCTGTCGCCGCTCACCGAGCCGGAAACCGGACCGACCGGACCGACCGGACCGACCAGACCGACCGGAGACCAGAGAGGCAGGTCATCGAGATGAGGAAGGCCCTGGGGGTCGAACTTCAATTCGCCATCGGTGTCGCTGGATTACTCACGGGCAACGTCGTCCGGGGGGCGCGGACACGGCGCCGCGGCACCCGCCGACGTATGGCCGCCTACACCTTGTTCGAGCGCCCCGACGGGGGCGTCATCGAAGTCGATCACCGACGGCCACCGGACGCCGAATTCGGCGTGCTCCTCTTCAACGGCCTCGGCCTGCCGCACGAACAGTGGTCCTGGGTACGCGGGTTCCTGCCCGGCAACGCCGCCTGCGTGGGCTACAACCGGCCCGGTCACGGGCTCAGCAGTCCGCTGCGGGGGGCCACTCTGGAGGACCAGTTCCGCATCGTCGACGAACTGCGCGAGCGCTACCTCGACGACCTGCCGCTGGTCCTGGTCGGACACTCGATCGGCGGCTACCTTGCCGCCGCGTACGCCGCGTCACGGAGGAGTGTGGCGTCGCGGGAAAGCGGGGCGTTGTCCCACGTGGTCATGGTGGATCCCACGATCATCAGCGACCTCCAGGCCAGTCTCGGCCTGCTTCCCGACTGGTGGACGCGGCAACGGCTGCTGATGGAATGCCTGTGGGCGGCGACCGGGCTCAACATCCTGCGGCCGATGACACCGGCCGGCGCGCTCTACAGCGAGGAGATCAAGGAGAGCCTCACCGCTTACCACGCCCGGCCGCGTGTGTGGGCCACCGCGTACCGCGAGTACATGACGGCACGCACCTACCCGCCCGTCGGGAGGCTCGGTCTCCCGTTGCACGTGGTGACGGCGCTCAAGGGCACCCGCAGCGCCGAGAAACACCGCAGGTCGCAGGAGACGATGCTGGAGCTGTCGGACTCCTCCTGGCACCACGTCCTCGACGATGCCGACCACATGGGAGTCGTCGCGGAGCAGACGCACGCCAAGACCCTCGCCGAGCTGGTGATCCCCGGGAGGGTGGCATGAAGCATGGCACGACCGGAGAGCGGGCCGTATACGCGACGGTGTCCACCGGGCTTGCAGCGTGGCTGGTCAGCACCGCTGCCGGCCAGCTTCCCGACCACAGGTTCGACCATCTGCTGGTACAGGGTCCGCTGCGGCTGCTCATGGCCCCCAACTGGCGGTTCTTCGGGCCCAATCCCGGTATGTCGAACTCACATCTGCTCTACCGGGACATCACCGACGGCAAGGCGGCCCCCTGGAGGGAAATCGAGCTGACCCCGGACCGGCCGTGGTACGCCCTGGCCTGGAACGCGGGCAACCGCGCCCCCAAGGTCCTCTTCGACGCGCTTCAGGTCATCATCAGGGCGGCCAACGAATCGTCCGCGGACCTGGGCCGTATCGCCAGGAGTCCCGGTTACCGGATCCTTCAGCGCTATCTGACCACCCGTGTCCCGCACGAGCCGGGTACCGACCACACGCAGTTCATGCTGCTGCGGGCCCACCCCGAGCGCGGTGAACGGCAAGAGGTGGAACCCATGTTCGCCTCCGAACACATCCCGCTGGGCCGGCCGCCGGCGTCATCGTCCGCTGCCACTGCTGCCCGGTAGACCGCTTCGGCCGGGAGTTCCGCTCTCACGTCCTTGCACCTCCGTACTCGTGACACGTCGCCGTGCTCGCGCGTGAGAGCGGGCCCCTCAGCCGAAACGGGAATCACGCCCCAGCTGAGGGAACGACAGAGAATTCGCACGCACACGAAAGGGAAGAGATGTCCCTCGTATCCGAGTTCGCCAACGAAACCCTCACCGACGTCGCCCCGGGAATGCTCTCGGCGACCGACGTCGCCACCCGTCTGGACACCCCGGCCGACCCGGTGATGGCCACCCCCCTCATCGTGGAGACCGTCCTCCTCACGACGGGGTGGCTCGCGGACAACATCGCCAACTACGTCGACCGCGTCAACTACTGACGTCCGGCACGAGGATCAAGACGAAAGAGGCGAGATGTCCCTGATAGCCGAGTTCGCCAACGAGACCTTGACCGGCGTCACCCCAGGCCTGCTCTCGGAGACCGACTCCATCATGTGCCCGGATGCTCCTGCCGACCCGACGATGTCCACCGCCTTCCTGACGGTGAACACCTGCCTGGACGGCCTTTACACCCGCACGGCCCTGACCGCCCTGATCGTGGTCGCGGCCGGCTGAGCGGTCTCCCGCGCTGTCATCCCCGCGATGTGGTGCCGACCAAGGGCAGCGGGGAGTCCGGCCTCCGGCGAAACCGCGCCGCGTCGTCGGGCCGCCCGGCACCACCCCGGCCGGGGGCAGGCACCGTCCTGTCCCCGGCACCCCGTCCTCGCCGAAAGTCACCACCGGAAACGCCCGCCGAATCGCCTGTCAGAAGGAGACCCCGTGTTCCGTCGCCTGGCCACCCGGGTGGCCTCGTCCCTCGCCGCGGCCCACCCGCCGGCCACGGTGCGCCGCATTGCCTCCGCGGGAACGTTCGTCGCGGCGCTTGAAACGCTCAGCCAGCACAAGCGGTTCGCGAGCGGCGATCTGCTGGGCAGCCAGGTCGAGGCCTTCCGTCCAGGGCTCGCGAAGCGGCATCCCAGGGTGTATCGCGCGCTGGCCTCAAGGGCGTTGCCCTACACGGTCTACGGCGCGCAGGCCGCCGTCTCCGCGGCCACCTTCCTGTGGCCCGAAAACCGGCCGCTGCGCATCGCGGGCGGCGCGACGCTGGCCGCCCTGCAAAGCGCGCAGGCTGCCTATATTCCGTTCGGCCGGGACGGCGCCGACCAGTTGCAGCAGGTCATCAACATCACGATGGCGTCCACCGGACTGATCCGCGACCGCGAACAGGCCGACGACCTGGCGATGCGGACGCTGGCACTGGAGACCTCGCTCTCCTACGTCGCCTCCGGGCTGGTGAAGGCCGTCTCCCCGGTCTGGCTCAGGGGCGCGGCCGTCGCCGGGGTGATGCGGACGAAGAACTACGGGGACCCGCGCGCCCACCGGCTCATCACCCGCTACCCGGCGGTCTCCACGGCGCTGTCCTGGGGCACGATCGCCATCGAGTGCGGCTTCCCGCTCATCTACGTGCTGCCCAAGCCCGCCGCCCGCGCCTACCTCGCCACGATGACGGCGTTCCACCTCGGTATCGGCGAGTTCATGGGACTCAACCGGTTCGTCCTCGCGTTCGGCGCCACGCATCCGGCGATCCATTACGTGTTGTCCCAGCGCCGCCGCGAGCTGGCCCCCGCCCTCGCGGTATGAGCCACGGCTCTTCACGAGGACCAGGATCCAAGAACCAAGTACACGGAGACCTCATGACGATCAAAACGACCAACACGGTCGCCGACATCGGCTACGGCAAGCAGTTCGAAGGCTGGTACGACCGCATGTTCCCGGGCGACGCCGCCACGCGGCTCACCGTCGACGCCTTGGCCGCGTGCCACCCGGACCCGGCCTGGGGCACGCTGGAGTTCGGCGTCGGGACAGGGCGCATCGCGCTGCCGCTCTCGCATCGTGTTGGTCCGGTCACCGGTGTGGACTCCTCTCAGGAGATGCTGGCCGTGCTGGAGAAGAAGTCCGGCGACGGCTCGGTGACCACCGAACTCGGCGACATCCGGACCTACCGCGACAGCCGCCGGTACGGCCTCGTCTACTGCGTCTGCTCCACGCTCTCGCTGATCCTGGACCCCTGCGGACAGCAGGACGCCATCACCCGTGCGGCCGAACTTCTGCGCCCTGGCGGCAGGTTGCTGGTCGAAACGCACAACCGCCCCGGCGTCGAGGCCCTGCACCAGGGCCTGACCCGCACCACGGTGTTCGTGCCCTTCCCGGAGCCAGACGCCGGGCTTCAGATGCACGCCACGCTCCTCGGGGAGAACCGGATCTGGCAGGTGTCCACGATCCTGTTCGAGCCGGACGGCACCCACCGCATCGGCACGGAGACCGCGCGCCTGCTCACGCCCGACGAGGTGGACGGCTACGCCCGGAACGCCGGACTGCGGCCCGAGGGCCACCACAGCGACTGGCGGCGCAACGACTACGTTCCCACGGCTGGTGTGTTCATCGCGTCCTACACCAAGCCGACCGTCGAGCCGGCATGAACCTCCGGGAGACGGTCCGCCGCCACTGGGCCCTGCTGGCCGCCGGCCTGGGCATGGGCCTGGCCGGTACGGTGGCCAAGCTTGCCCAGCCCTGGATGCTCGGCCGGCTGATCGAAGCCGTGGCCCTGGACAAGGCCATCGCCTGGCCGGTCACGCTCATCGTGCTGTTCTTCCTCGCCGACGCGGCGCTGAGCGCCGGACACTCCTATGCGATCGGCCGGGCCGGCGAGAACATCGTCTTCGATGCCCGGCGCACCCTCGGCAGCCGCCTGCTCCGCAGCCGGATCCCGCACTTCGCGCACCTGGAACACGGTGACGTCTTCGCCCGCACCGTGTCCGACACCTCCATCGCCTGCCTGGTCATCGCCCAGGCGATGGCTCAGACGGTCGGCTCTGTCCTCATGGTGACCGGCGGCATCGTGCTGATGGCCCGGCTCGACTGGCAGTTGCTGCTCACCGCCGTCGGCTGCCTCGGAGCGGCCAGCGGCGGGGCGTTGCTCCTCGCCCGCCAGGTGCGTATCGCCGCCCTGCGGAACCGGACGGACATCGGTGCGTTCGGCTCGGGTCTCCAGCGCGTACTCGGGGCCCTCACCACGGTCAAGGCCTCGCGCGCCGAGGAGCGGGAGACCGAGGAACTGGCGCGCCTGGCCGACCGGGCACGGCGCAGCGGAAGCCGGGTGGCGAAAGCCGGTTCGCTGCTCACCCCGGCGATGAACGTCGGAACCCAGCTGACGCTGGCCGTCGTCATCTCCTGGGGCATGGCCCGGGTCGCCACCGGCTCACTGCGGGCCGCCGATCTCACGTCGTTCGTGATGTACCTCTTCTACCTGGTGACGCCGCTGGTGATGCTCTTCCTCTCGATCGGCCAGGTCCAGCAGGGCCGCGCCGCGATCCAACGGGTGACGGAGCTGGCGGCGATCCCGCAGGAGGAGGAGCCGGAGGAATCGGAAGAACCCGTACTCCCGGAGGAGGACCGAGAGGAGAGGAACAGGAAGGAGGGCGACAAGAAGAACGAGGCGGACGCGATCCGCTTCGAGCACATCGACTTCTCCTACCACGACGACACCCCGGTACTGCGGGACGTCTCCTTCGCCGTGCCGCGCCGCGGCCTGACCGCGATCGTCGGTGTCTCCGGCGCGGGCAAGACGACGGTGTTCCAGCTCATCGAGCGCTTCTACCGGCCGGACTGCGGCACGATCCGCGTCGCGGGCCACGACACCGCTGCTCTCCCGCTCGCCGAACTCCGCTCGCGGGTCGGCTATGTGGAGCAGGACACGCCCCTGCTGCGCGGCACGATCCGGGAGAACATGACGTACGCGAACCCCGGAGCCGACGCCGCCGACATCGCCCGCACACTGCGCCTCGCCGGTCTGGCCGACTTCGTCACCGCACTGCCCGACGGGCTCGACACGCAGCTCGGCGAGCGCGGCGCGGGCCTGTCCGGCGGCCAGCGGCAACGGCTCGCCATCGCCCGCACACTGCTGCAACGGCCGGAGGTGATGCTGTTGGACGAGGTCACCGCGCATCTGGACAGCGACACCGAGGCCGCGCTGCGCGACGCGATGACGGAGGCCGCCCAGGAATGCGCGGTGCTGGCCATTGCACACCGGCTCTCCACCATCGTGCGGGCCGACCGCATCATCGTGCTGGCGGAGGGACGCGTGCGAGCGGTCGGCACCCACCGGGAGCTGATGGCGTCCGACGAGGTCTACCGGCGGCTGGCCGCCCAGCAGTTCGCCTGTCGGCGGAGCACCGCCGAAGACGTGGCCCAGGAGGTGCCCGTATGACACACACGAACGCAGCGGGCGTGGCGAACAGGGTGCGCGGTGTGGACGTCGCCGTCGTCGGCAGCGGCCCGAACGGTCTGGCCGCCGCCGTCACCATGGCGCGCGCCGGGCTGACCGTGCACGTCCACGAACAGGCCACGACCGTCGGCGGGGGTCTGCGCGGTGCGGCGCTGTTCGACTCCGAGGTCCGGCACGACGTCTGCGCGGCCGTGCACCCCACGGCCGCCGCGTCGGCCTTCTTCCGGGAGTTCGACCTCGCGGCGCGCGGTGTCACGCTGCTCCAGCCGCCGATCTCCTACGCGCACCCGCTCGACGACGGCGAAGCCGCGTTCGCGTACCGCGACCTCCGCGAGACCTGCGACCGGCTCGGCCCGGACGGGCGCCGTTGGTGGCGCCTGATGGCCCCGCTGGTGCGGCACAGCACGGGCGTGACCGACTTCCTGCTGTCCGGCCAGCGGTCCCTGCCGCACGACCCGGCCGCCCCACTGTTCCTCGGTCCGCGCATGCTCGGCGGCCTGCTCCCCCAGGCCCACGGACTGCGCACCGAGGCGGCTCGGGCGCTGCTCACCGGGGTGGCGGCGCACGCGATGGGCCGGCTGCCCAGCCCGTCAGCCACCGCCGTCGCACTGCTCCTCGGGCACCTGGCCCACTCGACCGGCTGGCCGCTGCCCCGAGGCGGCGGCGACCGTATCGCCGAGACCCTGGTAGAGGACCTGCGGGCGCACGGCGGCACGGTGCATACCGGCCACCGGGTTACCGACCTCGCGGAGCTGGACGCCCGGGTGGTCATGCTGGACACCACACCGCGCGGACTGCTCGCGCTGGCCGGTGACCGGCTGCCGCCGCGCTACCGACGGGCGTTGCGGCGCTTCCGCTACGGACCGGGCGCGGCGAAGGCGGACTTCCTGGTCGACGGGCCCGTGCCCTGGGCCGACCCGGAGGTCGGGCGGGCCGGGACCGTACACCTGGGTGGCGGCGACGCCGCGATACGCGCGAGGGAGAACGCGGCCGTCCGGGGCGAGGCCGGTGAAGAGCCGTTCGTGCTCCTGGTCGACCCGGCCGTGACCGACCCCGGCCGCGCGGTGGGCGGACGCCGACCGGTGTGGGCCTACGCGCACGTACCGAACGGCGACACCAGAGACCCGGTACCGATGATCACCCACCGCATCGAACGATACGCCCCAGGCTTCGCCGACACCGTCGTCGCGGCGCGCGGCATAGCGGCGGCCGAGTACGAGGCGTACAACACGAACTACCCCGGCGGCGACATCGGTGCGGGGGCCGTCACGCTCGCCCAGTCCGTGTTCCGTCCGGTCCCCGCCTGGAATCCGTACCGCACACCGCTGCCCGGCGTGTACCTGTGCTCGGCGTCGACGCCCCCGGGCCCCAGCGTGCACGGCATGTGCGGGTACCTCGCCGCACGGTCGGCCCTGCGCGGAGAGTTCGGCGTGACCACACCCCCGTACCTGGGCCCACACTCCTAACCTCGCTGTTTCGGTTGGCGTCGGCTGGTCTGGGGTGGTCCGTATGCCGGGGGTCGCGGGGCTGCTGTCGGACGTTGGGCATGGCGAGGTCCCGGCGCTGGGGCCGGGTGCTCCTGGGTCCTCGGGTCGTGGGTGGTCAGCGGCGACGTCGTCGGTCAGGTGGCCGGTCGGGGCAGTGCGACAAGGCGGCTGAACGCCGCGGTCAGTTCGTGACGCCAGGGCCAGGTGGCGGCGATCCGCAGGCGTAGGCGGCGGGCTCCGCGGGTGATCCGGGCGGCAGCATGCAGGAGGCGGTAGCGCAGTTTCTTGGGCTCGGCGGTGGCCAACTCGCCGTCCAGCAGCAGGGTTCGCGCCCAGACCAGCAGGTCGATCGCGGTCAGGAACAGCTCCAGCCAGGCCTGGTTGATGGCGAAGCGGCGGGAGGGGAAGCGGCCGAAGCCGGTGGTCTTGCCGCAGCGGATGTAGTCCTCGACCCGGGCGTGGGCCCGGTGGCGGGCCTCCAGGTCCTGGAGTGAGCCGCCGCCGGCGACGGGCGTGTCGGTGAGGAAGACCTGGTGGCGCATGCCTTCGTCCTGGTCGAACAGGGACAGCTGGGCGCCGGGGTGGGGGCGCTCGCGGCGGACGATGATGCGGGTGCCGTCCAGCGCGTGCCGAAGGCTGGGCGGCTGCCGCGCCCACCGTCGTGATCAGCACCATCACCGGCCCGGCCGGCGTCGGCAAGACCGCTCTCGCCGTCCACCTGGCGCACGAGGCGGCCGACCGCTTCCCGGACGGGCAATTCTATGTTGACCTGCGTGGTTTCGATCCCGCCGCACCGCCCACACGACCGCAGGACGCCCTGCGGGGATTCCTGGAGGCCCTTGGCGTACCGGCCGCTCACGCACCCGAGGGGCTCGACGCCCAGGCCGCGCTGTACCGCAGTCTGTCGGCAGGGCGCAGACTGCTCGTCCTGCTCGACAACGCGCGGGACGCCGCTCAGGTCCGGCCGCTGCTGCCCGGCACGCCCGGCTGTCTGGTTCTCGTCACCAGCCGCAACCGGCTCGGCGGCCTGGTCTCCGCCGACGGTGCCCACCCGGTCGCCCTGGGCACGCTCACGCCGGCCGAGGCCCGCTCGGCCCTGGCCCTGCGGATCGGTGCCGCCCGGGTGGCCGCCGAACCCCGGGCGACGGACGAGATCGTCCGGCTCACCGCGCGGCTGCCCCTCGCCCTGGCCGTCGTGGCCGCCCGTGCCGCCGACCGGCCGACGTTCCCGCTGGCGACGCTGGCCGAGCAGCTGCGGGCCGCTCACGGCGGGCTGGAGGCATTCCGTGACGCCGACCCCGCGATCGATGTACGGGCGGTGTTCTCATGGTCGTACGACGCACTCGGTCCCTCCGCGGCCCGCATGTTCCGGCTGCTCTCCCTGCATCCCGGGCCGGAGGTGACCCTCCACGCGGGGGCCGCCCTCACGGGTGAGCCGGTCTCCAGGGCCCGGGCCCTGCTCGCCGAGTTGGCCGACGCACGTCTCGTCACCGAGCGCACGCCCGGCCGGTACGCCTGCCACGACCTGCTGCGCGCGTACGCCACCGAACTGGTCCGCGCCACCGAGAGCGAGGACGAGCGCCGGGCGAGCCTGCGCCGGATGCTCGACCACCTTCTGCACACCGCCCACACCGCCGCGCTGCTCTTCGACCCCCCGACGGCCGTGATCACCCCTGTCCCACCGGCCGAGCCCTCCACACCACCGCAGCCCCTCGCGGACGAAGCGACGGCCCTGGCATGGCTCACCGGCGAGCGGGCGGTGCTCCTCGGCGCTTTCCGACAGGCGGTCGACCTCGAACTCGACGCCCATGTCTGGCAGTTCGCCTGGTGCCTGGAGCGCTTCCACGAACGGTTCGGCCACTGGCCGGAGTACCTCGCCCTCCAGCGGGCCGCTCTGGAGGCCGCCCGGCGACTCGCCGCTCCCGTGGCCCTCGCCCAGGCCCACCTCGGCCTCGGCCGCGCCTGCATGTTGCTGCGGCGGTACACCGAGGCCGAGGAGCATCTCCGAGCATCCATGGGCGAGTTCGGCCGGGTCGTGGACGACGACGGCAACGGGCGGGCGCAGTGCCATCTCTCCCTGTGGACGTTGATGACCCGTCAAGAGCGCTTCAGAGAAGGGCTCGAGGAGCTGGCGCCCGCTCTCGGCCTGTATCAGGCGTCGGGTCGGCGGAGGGGCGAGGCCGATGTGCTGGTGGCCAGGGCCTGGGGGCAGGCGTGCCTGGGCGACGGCCGCGGTGCGCTCCCCCACGCGCACCGGGCACTCGCTCTCTTCCAGGAGCTGGAGATCCCGCTCGCCGAGGGCTACACCTGGGACACCCTCGGCCACATCCATCGTCAACTGGGCCGGCACGGGCGGTCGGTGACCTGTTATCGACGCGCCCTCGCCCTGTTCCGAGCGGCCGGTGACCTGTTCAACGAGGCGTGCGTGCTCGACCGGCTCGGCGACGCCCACCACTCGGCCGGTAGTCCCATGGAGGCCCTGCGCGCCTGGGAGAGCGCGCGGGACGCGCTCCACGACTTCGATCCCGTCTGGACGGTCGCTGTACGGCAGAAGATCGATCTCCATCACTTACGGCTCCCGGTCCCGGTCACAAGGCAGGCACACTTCGTCCACTGCTCGCCGCCTACGCTGCCGCCACCTACCAACACCCGT
The DNA here is from genome assembly GCF_040298665.1 of Streptomyces sp. NPDC001508. NCBI lineage: Bacteria > Bacillati > Actinomycetota > Actinomycetes > Kitasatosporales > Streptomycetaceae > Streptomyces > Streptomyces sp. NPDC001508. Next base: position 134,774 of record NZ_JBEPAP010000012.1, on the reverse strand, counting down.
CCACGGGGAGCGAGTCAAGTGACCATGGAGGAGTTGCAGCACGCCCTCTGGGGCGAGGCACCGCCGGGCTCGCCCGCCAACGCGGTCTACCGGCACATCGGTGTGCTGCGCCGGCTGCTGGAGCCCCAGCTGCCGGTCCGCGCGCCGGGCCGCTGGCTGCTACGGGACGCGGGCGGGTATCGGCTGCACGCGACGCCCGAGACACTGGACCTGCTGCGCTTCCGGGAACTGGTGCGGATGGCACGGCGGAGCGGGACCCGGGGCACGGAGGCGGCCGTACCGCTCCTGCTGGAGGCGCTGAATCTGCGCACCGGCCCGGTCGCCACCGGTGTCCCGGTGGAGGCGCGGTCCCATCCCGCGTTCAACGCCCTTGAGCGCGAACACCTGGCGGTGGTGAAGGAGGCGGCCGACGTGGCGCTGGCGTCGGGGCAGGCCGGGCGGCTGCTCGCCGTACTGCACCGCACCGCGACCGAGCACGCGCTCGACGAACCGCTGCAGGCCCGCCTCGTTCGCGCGCTCGCGGCCACCGGACAACGGGCGGCGGCGCTCGACACCTGGCAGCTCGTACGAGCCCGGCTCACCGCCGAACTGGGCGTCGAGCCCGGCTCCGAACTGCGGGCGGCGCAGCAGGAGGTACTGCGCGTGGACGCCCGTAGGAAGCCGTCCACGCCGGGCCGCGGCGCCCGGAGCGCTCCGGTCCGGCTGACCGTGGTTCCGGACACCCCGGCGGCCGCCACCACCCGTCCGGCCGTCCCGTTCGTCCGCCCGGCTCAACTGCCCGCCGACCTGGCCGCGTTCGCGGGCCGACGGTCGGAACTCGCGCATGTGGCGGAGCTGTCCGGGAAGGACGCGCCGGGGACCCGGATCGCCGTGATCAGCGGTCTGGGCGGCATCGGCAAGACCACGCTGGCCGTGCGGTGGGCGCACCGGGCCGCCCACCGCTTCCCGGACGGGCAGCTGTACACGAACCTGCGCGGCTTCGCCCCGGGCGGGATCCCGGCGGATCCGGCGCAGGTGCTGCGCGGGTTCCTGGAGGCCCTGGGCGTGCCCCCGCAGCGCGTGCCCGCCGGGGCGGACGCCCAGGCGGGGCTCTACCGCAGCCTGCTGGCCGGGCGCCGGGTGCTGATCCTGCTCGACAACGCGCGGGACGCCGAACAGGTGCGCCCGCTGCTGCCCGCCAGCCCCGGCTGCCTGGTGGTCGTCACCAGCCGCGACCGCCTCCTGGGCCTGGTCACGGCCGAGGCCGCCCGGCCGCTGGTACTGGACCGGCTCCCGGCCGCCGAGGCCCGCGAGTCCCTGACCCGCCGCCTGGGCGCGGACCGCGTCCTGGCCGACCCGGCAGCCGTCGACGAGATCGTCACCCGGTGCGCGGGGCTCCCGTTGGCCCTGGCCGTCGTCGCCACCCGGGCCGCCGCCCATCCGCACTTCGCGCTGGCCGCGATCGCGGACGAACTGCGCACGACCCAGGGCAGCCTCGACGCGTTCACCGACGCGGACCCGGCCGGGGACGTACGGGCGGTGCTCTCCTGGTCCTACCGTGCGCTGAGCCCCGACGCGGCACGCCTGCTGGGGCTGCTGTCCCTGCACCCGGGCCCCGACATCACACTGCCGGGCGCGGCGGCCGTTGCGGACGACGACCCGGCAGCGGTCCGCTGTCTGATCGCCGAGCTCACCCGCGCCCATCTGCTCACCGAGCACGCACCCGGCCGGTACGCCTGCCACGACCTGCTGCGTACGTACGCGGCGGAGTGCGCGAAGGAGCACCGGAGCGCGGGCGAGCGGGAGGCCGCCGTACGCCGTCTCCTCGACCACTACCTGCACACCGCGCATGCCGCCGGCGGTGTCTACTCGCCTTTCTGGAGGCTCGATCCGCTGCCCGCCGCCGCCCCCGGCGCGCGTCCCGAGTTCTTCGCCGACGACGCGCGGGCGCTGCGCTGGTACAAGGCCGAGGCACAGGTGCTCTCCGCCGTCGCCGAAAGGGCGGTCGCACGCGGGGACCACGCCCATGTCTGGGGCCTGGCCTGGGCCCTGGAGCGGTTCATGGACCGGCAGGGCCACTGGCACGACGGGGCCGCACTCCAGCGCCTCGGTCTCGACGCGGCCGTCCGCGACGGCCACCGCCCGGCACAGGCCCATCTGCACCGTGGCCTGGCTCGCGCCTCGGCCCGCCTGGAACGGTACGACGACGCGCGCACCCACATCCGCCACTCCCTCGACCTGTTCGCCGAGCTCGGCGACCGGCTCGGCCTCGCCCACGCCCATCGCAGTCACGGCTGGCTGCTGGACCGCCTCGGCGATCACGACGGGGCGCTCGACGCGGCGGGCCGGGCGCTCGCCCTCTACCGGGCCCTCGGCGACCGTGCCGCGGAGACCAGCGCCCTGCACGCGCTCGGCTGGACCCACGTTGGGCGGGGCGAACACCGCAGGGCCGCCGCTTACTTCGAGAAGGCCCTGAGCGGCCTTGCCGGGCTCGACGGCACCCGGTACGCCGAGGCCGGCGCCTGGGACAGTCTCGGTGTCGCCCGCCACCACCTCGGCGAGCACCGGCGGGCCGTCGCCGCGTACCAGTGCGCGCTAGGGCTCTACCGCGAGGTCGGCGACCTGTTCAGCGAGGCGGGGACGCTCCGTCACCTCGGCGACACCTACCTCGCCATCGGCGACCCCGGCGCGGCCCGCACGGTCTGGGAACGCGCGTTGCGGCTCCTGACCGGGACCGACCCGACCGCGGCCGAGGAGATCCGTACGCGGCTGCTGGCCCTCGGGGACGAGGTGCCCGCGCCGCGGATTGCCGTCGTGTCCACGTCCGCCGAAGACCTGGCGTGTGCTGCCGGCACAGGTCATGAGTGACTCACTCCCTGCGGGCCCAGGCGCCGTACTGGACGGGTCCCTGTATCTGGCTGCCCTGTTCCTGTACGGCCTTCTCCAGCAGGTCCGGCAGGGTGTCGTCGGCGGTGAGGCCCGCGGGCAGGGTCAGCCCCGTCCTTTCCAGCATCGGTGCGAGGCTGCGGACGGAGTCGGCGATCCACCGGATCACTGGTGAGGACGCGTCCGCTCCGACCGGGGTCAGGCATTCGACCGCCGGGCTGGGCAGCCCGGCGTCGAGGAAGGTCCGGGTGAGGCGGCGGCCGAAGTCCGGTGGGGTGCCGCCTCGCCGGTACGCCTCGGCGAGGAGAAGGTAGCTCTCGTCCCAGAGAGGGCTGGGCGGCCAGCTGGAGTACTCGTTGGTGAGGTCGATCTCATGGAACACCATGACTCCGCCCGGCCGCAGGAAACGGGCGAAGCGCCGGAGCGTGGCGGCCGGGTCCGGCTGGTACAGGTCGAGTCGCCGACCAGTGAGGGCGCGGGTGACGACAGCGCGCCAGCGGGTGTGCTCCGACCGGTCGTCGTCGCTGAAGTCGGCGATTGAGCTTTACTCCTCCCCGGGATCGAGACGGTTGAACACTCCCCCGTCCTCGGAATCGCCCAGCCGTGCGGCATCGTCGGCGACCAGGCTCCGGCTGAACCTGCGGCCGGCGAACAGCCTGCGGACGTCTTCATGGCGGGTCAGCAGCGCGGTCTCGGAACCGCCGGGTGTGCGGACCCACGCCACGGGGCACTTCTCGCGCAACTCGGACCACTGGGTGGGCGGTTCGAGGGCAGTGGGGCCCACGAAGGGGTAGTCCTGGGGGATTTCGTCGCTGTGGCCGCCGGCCGAGGTCATGTCGTTGCCCTTTGCTTGAGGTTGTCGCAGAGGTCGGTGAAGCCACCGGTCCCGGCACCGGTCTCGGCGAATGCCTCTCGCACCCGTGGAGACAGGAGCGCCGAGAGCTCGTCGGCATGGCGATAGCCGCGCATGGTGTCGGTGATCGGTTCCGGCCCGGCGGTCGCCGGGTGCAGATAGATCTCCGTCAAACCGCGAGGCAACAAGGTGAGTACGTCGATCAGCGCCGCCTCGTCGAAGCGCCCGCTGTGGGCGATCCCCCGCGCTTGGTCGTTGTGGCCGACCCCTGCCCTCTCCAGCCGGGCCCTGGTCAGCGCGGCCCAGGGCCACAACCCGACCTGACCCCCGGGCTCGTGGGGCAGCCGGAAGGCGCGCAGGCCGTAGTGCGAACCCACTCGGAGGATCAGCGAGAGCACCGTCGGGTGCAGGTGAAAGTGCTTGTGCGTGTTGACGTGGTCCAAAGCAGGACCGGTGGCCGCGAACGCCGCGAACTGGGCGTCGATCTCAGCACGTGCCCGGGGCGAAAGGAAGAAGCGGAATCCGTCGCGCACCATGGCACTGCCGAACCGGCCCCGGTCGTCGACGAGGGCGGAGATCGGTGGCCGCGCGGGATCCCGTATCGCCCAGTGAACCGCCCAGTCCGCGCCCTGCGGCATGGACAAGCAGCGACAGTTCACCGCAGGAGGCTGTCAATGGCGTGGCGCACGGCAGTGATTCCCTCGGACGTGGTGAGATCGGCGAGCACCGCCCGGCCCCCGTCCTGGCTGTCTCCTGCTTGTAGCGTTCCGCGTCGCGGCCCACCAGGACAAGTAGGCAGTCCTCCCGGGACAAACGATCCGCCGCGGCCGCCCCTATGCCGGACGAGGCTCCGGTTACCACGGCCCAGCCCCCGTTGAGGTCATCTCGCTCCTTGCTTCGGCGCATCGACGACGGCCACCGCGAGCTCGCCGGCGCTCCTGCCGCCCACCGCGTCCCAGAACCTCGCCCCGATCTGGACGATTGCCAGGTCGAGCCGCTCGACGACCCGGGTGAACGTCAACTCACCGTGGAACGAGGACGAGCTGATGGGACGCCGGAACGCACTCTTGAAATCGGTGATCAGGAGACTGCCCAGCTGCCGCGTCCACTATTCGCCCATGATCCACTCCGAGAACGGACTCATCAGGCCGTCCTGCGTCAACGGTGGTGCTGTTGCGGACGTTGAGGATCACCGTCGCGCGCTCGTTGCGGCTGACCGCGGACATCAGGCGAGGGCGACATTGGCGTAGCCCTGGTGCGCGGGGTCGGGCAGGAAGTCCGCCTCGGCGTCGCACTGCGCCACGCCACGACGCGGCCGGAGCTGGAGCGGTTCTTCTTCCTGGACGACGTGGACCGGGACCTGATCGCGTTGCGCCGCAGATGGCGCATCAGCTGGGGTTCGCGGTCCGGATGTGCACCGTCCGGTACGTCGGCCGGTTCTTGGTGGACGACCCGCTGGACGTGCCGTGGGCGGTCATCGAGCACCTGGCTGCGCACGGCTGTGGAGGCCCTTGGAGGTTTATCGGGTTCTGAAGCGGCGGTAGAGGTTGCGGGCCACGTAGACGCCCGGGCCGCCGAAGCCGACGATGTCGACGTGTCCGTCGCCGGTGATGTCGACGAGGAAGCGGGGGTGGCGGTCGACGCGCCAGGCGCCGGCGTCGTCGTTGTATCCGAACCCGCGGCACACCAGTTGGGCCTGCTCGAATTGGCCGTCGCCGTGGTTGTGCGATACCCAGACGCCCTCGTTGCCGAAGCCGATGATGTCCGGGTTGCCGTCGCCGGTGACGTCGGCGAGGAAGCGGAGGTGCTTCTTGCTCGTCCATCCCTGGGCGGTCCCGAAGTCGTTCAGGACGAGTTTCGGGGGCTCGAACGTGCCGTCCCCGCGCCCGCGTGAGACGACGACGCCCTGCGGGCCGAACCCGATGATGTCCACTGCTCCGTCGCTGGTCGTGCTGAGCAGGAACCGGGGATGTTCCTCGGTCGAGCTCCAGCCCTGGTCGGCCCCGAAGTCGTCCAGGACGTACAGGGGCTCGGCGAACGTGCCGTCCTCGTCCTGGAGGGACACCCACACGCCGTCGTCGTGACAGCCAACGATGTCGGCGCGTCCGTCACCGATGGTGTCGACGAGGAAGCGGGGGTGCTTGTCAACCAGCCAGCCACCAGACTCTTTGTGGTGGCCGAACGCCCGGAGAGCCGGTTCGTCGGTGAGCGGGGCGAATTTTCCGTCCTCGTCCTGGAGGGACACCCAGACGCCGTCGTCGTGGAAGCCGACGACGTCGAGCCTGCCATCGCCAGTGGTGTCGACGAGGAAGCGGGGATGCTTGTCGGCCAGCCAGCCGCCGGCCTGGTTGCCGTGTCCGAATGCTCTGAGGACGGGCTCGCCGCCCGGCGGCGGATACGTCCCGTCCTCGTCGTGAGGGTGCACCCTGACACCGTCGGCGGAAAGCACGACGATGTCGGGCTTGCCGTCGCCCGTCATGTCCGCGAGGGTCCGCAGGTCCGCGGGGCTCGGGGAGGGCGCGGGTGGGTGCAGGACGCGCTCTTCGTCGTCGAACGTGCCGTCGCCTTGGCTGGAGGACGTCACCGCGCCCGTGGCGGGTTTGAGGCCGACGATGTCCGCTTGTCCTGTTCCTGTGGTGTCGGCGAGGAACCGCGCGCCGAGCCCGGCCCACCAGGTGGGTTGGCCACTGGGAGAGGGCGTGGGCCCTTCGTTCTTCCACCCGCCGGCGTCCTGGTCGCTGCCGAACCGCTGCAGGACCAGCAGCATGTCGCTGAAGGAGGGGGTCGTATCGGGTGCCGGCCGCAGCGCGGCCGAGTGGGCCAGTCGCCAGGACCGGCGGCCGTTCCAGTGACTCAGTGGTGCCCAGCGCAGCACGGGGTCGCTGATGCGCTCGGGCTCGGCCGTGACGAACCGCCAGCGCTGGCTCTTAGCGCTGTCGTCGTACTCGCGCAGGACGACCCGGATGTCCTCCGAGTCGGGGTCGGGGTCGGCGAGGTCGAGAACCGCACCATCACTCGCGCCCTCGATGAAGTACAGGCCCGCTTCGCCGTCGACAGGGACGACGCGCCACTGCTGGCCCGTCTTGCCGGCGGCAGCGTCCCCCTCGCGTACGCCCCGGTCCGCGGCGGCGGGGTCGTCGAGCACCTTGCCGCTGACGACGTTGCGGAACACATACGCTTGTTCTTCCTGTGTGGCCTGCACAGGTGTGAGCTGCCACTGCTCGGGGCGCGGGGCGCCGTCGGGGAAGTCCCGGACGACGAGCGCTCCGGCCGCGCCCGGCGCGGCCTGAACGGCGAGGGTCTTCCCCGTGGCGGCGTTGACGATCTCCAGCTTCAGTTCTTGAGTGGGCACGGGCATCTGGTGCCTCTTCCAGGCGGTGCGGACGTTGACTCGGGACGGGCGTTGCGCGGCGGTGGCCGCGGATCACGTGAAGACGTGGTGGTAGGGGACGCTCCACTCGCTGGGCAATCGCGGGTAGAACGTGTTGATGACCGTCCCGGTGAAGTCCCCGCCCCAGTTGTAGGTGAGGCGCACCTCGCTCTCAGCCGTCACCGCGTGGTCCTTGAACCCGAGGATGGCGTCGGGGTGGGTGATCGGCACGAACGTGATCCGTCCCCACGGTGTCACCGTGACGACCCATAGCTGCGTGTCCTCGGGCGCGCCGTTCTTCCCGCGCCACTTGTCGCCCACCTTGTCGGGCAGGCCGACCTGGACGGTGTCGGCCGTGCTCTTGGGAGCGTCCTGGTGGACGGTGATGCGCCTGCGCTGCGGCTTGGGCGCGCCATCGTCGCCTCGTCCGTCCTCGGCTTGGCCTGCAGCGGCGGGAGGGGGCGGCACCTGGCCAGCGGCGCTTTCGATGAAGTACAGCGGCCGCTGCCCGAAGAAGCCGGCAGGGGTGATGTACCAGAGGTGGCCCTTCGCCTCCTTGGTGGCCGGATCGAGCGCGGTGGCCAGTTTGACCCCCTTGTCGTGGCTCGCCTCCGCGAGTTCGGCGGGCCGCAGGTAGCCGCCGTTGAAGGCGTGGACGAGCATGACCGGCCGGTTCTCGACCAGTGCTGCCACGATCGCGTTGTCGTAGCTGTTCACGGCCACCGGGCCGCCCACCACCAGATTCGACATCGCCGTGCGTTCCTGGGTGTACATGGCGGAAACCTCACCTGCTTTTGGATGTGGAGAACAACACGTCAGACACTCGGCGCCATAGTCGATAACTCAGCACCATGACCGGTAGGCGGAATTACCGCAGGCCCCAATCGTTCTTCGACAGAAAGGACCTCGAAAGCGTGGGCAACCTAATCAAATCCCCTCGCTTCACGGCAACATCCGAGGCCAAAGCACTTACAGGCAGGACTTCGGAAAGTCATCGACCGAGCGATCGACGCTTCCTCAAGTTACCTTGGAATAGGGCCAGTTGAGCCGCCGACAAAACTTTATCACTCGATTGAGGGTTATACACCGCGATACCTTTCCGGGAAATGAAGCACCTGCTAGCTTCGGTTGACGGAACGCGCGCAGATTCCTGATTACATTTCACCGAGCCGAATTCGGCCAGATTAGTCGAGGACGGGGAATGTCTTCCATCGCGTACTATCTGGGACAGGGCAAACGCCAGCCGCTGACGAAGAAGAACCTGCGGGAACTCAACATCGAGCAGACCTGGCAGTCCCTCCTGAACCACCCGAACCTGGTCTACGTCGACGACTACGGCGTGCAGCACAAGCCCGTCGGGTTCTCCGTGAACAAGTCGAGCTTCGGCACTTTCCCCGGCTCCGCCCTCCAGCGGGGCTGGCTCGCCTATATGAACCTCGGGGAGCCGCTGATCGAGGAGCGGCGCAACATCAGCCAGCCCCCGCCCGACACGTTCTCCTCGCGCGCCTACGTCAACCGCAGCCAGACATCCAAGATGACCTTCACCGACTCGGTCGATTTCACCGTGTCGAACGGCATCACGTGGTCTCTCCACGGGGAGGCCAAGCTCACCTTCGGCGGCAGCGTCAGCGCACAGCTCCAGCTGCAGCTGCAAAACCAGCTCCGGATGGATCTCCAGTCGCAGATGGCCACGCAGTGCCAAAGCGAGGTGGCGAACAAGAACGCGAACACGGTGACGAACAAGAACAGCAAGGACAACATGGGGGTGGACAACGCCAACGCCACCGAGAATTCCGTGCGGAACGCGGCGACGAACTCCGCGTCGAACACGGTGACGGGCTCGGTGGGGTTCACCACTCAGGGCAGCGCCACCGGCACCGCGTCGCTCAACGCCTCGTTGCTGCTGGGCATCTCGGGCTCCGTCGGCGGCTCCCTGACCACCAGCTGGGCCTCGAAGTCGCAGATCTCCGGCGAGGTCCCGCCGGGCGGCCGCGTGGAGACCATCGTCACCCAGCGGCGTTGTCACAAGCACTACTGCTACGAGATCCCGGTGACCTTCTCCGGGTTCATCGCGGTGAAGTACCCCGTGCCGGTGGCGGTGCTGTCTCCCCCGCAGCCCGGGGACCACCCCGGCCTCGACGACGTGGTCGCCCGCCCCATCAGCGACCTCGACCTGGCCGGCGGCGGGTTCCTGATGCACGGGTGGGCCGAGGTCGTCTCCGCCCTGGACGTCCACCACACGATGTTCGACAGCCAGAGCCTGACCGACAGCGACCGGGCGCTGCACAAGCAGCCCTGACCCGGGCATCCGACCGCCACGACGACCAGAGGTGACGACCATGGTGTTCGACAACATCTTCAACTCCGCAGGCAGGGGCGCGGGTCTGTTCTCCGTGAAACCCGGCACCAAGACCCAGCCGGGTGCGGGCGTCGACTTCGAGGACGCCGACGACGACACATACGACGACACGAGCACGAGCCTGTTCGACTGCGCGATCCACGGGGCGTCTTCCCGCGCGAAGGTCGTGCAGGAGCAGCCGGCGCCGCGGCCGGGGGTGAACACCCCTGGCCGTGCTTGGAGCGCCCGCCCTCGCTCCACCAGGCGTTTTGCCTTCGACCGCAGCCCCTCGACCTTCGCCGGAACCGTCTGAAGGCCCAGGGCCGCGGCCAGCTGCCGGCACCCCATACCCTCCCCGGCCGCATCCGACACCAGCACGGACATGATCCGCTGGTAGTCCGCAGGCAGGACTGCCGCTGTCATGCCCTCGGTCCGTCCGGGCACCACCGACCCCGCCAAAGCACTCACCACCGGCTCCGCCACCGCGGGTGGCCCGGCCACCCCGGCCACCGTCACACGGGCATCCACCAGACGCTGAAGTGTGCGTTCCGCCTCGCCGAGGGCAGCCTGCACCCGCTCGGCGTCCTCCCGCAGCCGTGCCACCTCTTCCCGGACCTTCTTCTCCCGGGCCTCCAGCAGACCGAACACCGACGGCACCAGCCACCTCCACAAGCGAGACGAACAGACGAACCACGCCCATCTCTCCCGCCAGCAGCCGGAGTCCATGCCCACCCAGCCCGAACCAAACGATCACGGTCGGAAAGCGGATGTCGCCTGAAGCCAAGCAACTCGATTCCACCCAACTCGGCGCAGGCCGAGAGCTCTACCGAACCCGGGGCGGTTCAGTGCCGCTCCAGCGGCGATAACGACGCGCCGATGGACGGTGTCCGGGTGGGGCTGGCTGCGCCAGCCGCCTGGGCAGGGTCTGGCATGGCGGCGAAGTGCTGAGCCTCCCTGAACTCGAATCTCTTCAGGCCGGATGAGAGCCCGGTCGGCTCCTCTTGTCCAACAGTGCCCGAAGGCCGCCCAGACCTGAGCTGTGATGGCGGACCGGCCGCGGCGGCTGACCCGGACAAGTAAGTCAAGCCTTACTTTCAAGGAAATTTGGCTGCATAGTGGAGGGTCGAGTCGAGAGGAAGGCTACTTTTGTCCCAGCTCAATGAGGGTGCCGCAGGACAGGTCGAGGTGGAGCAAACTCATGTGGCCGCTATGTACCGGCTGCTCGATGAGCGATTGGCGGATGCACGGGCCCAGCTGGCGGATGTGCTGAAGTCGTCGGCCGACAGCGCGGGCGAGGTGTACGCGCGCGATGTCGCCGCAGAGCGTCTGGCACGTCAGGTTCGTCGGCTGGAGGGGGCCGAGGAGGGGTTGGCGTTCGGCCGGGTTGATGGCGCGGACGGAACCGTCCTGCACATCGGACGGCTCGGCCTGCACGTGGGTGACCGGGACCTGCCACTGCTCGTCGACTGGCGAGCGGACGCGGCGCGGCCTTTCTACGAGGCGACGGCCGTCCACCCCATGGGGCTGCGGCGCCGGCGTCATCTGCGAGTCGAGGGCCGTGCGGTACGTGCGGTGAGCGACGAGCTACTGGACGGATCGTCGGCCGCAGTCGGCGACATCGTCGGCGATGGTCCGCTGACGGAAGCGCTGGAGGCGCAGCGCACGGGGCGGATGCGTGCGGCGGTGGCGACGTTGCAGGTGGAGCAGGACGCGATCGTCCGGTCCCCGCATCGGGGGGTGACGGTGGTGCAGGGCGGCCCCGGTACGGGCAAGACCGTGGTTGCGCTGCACCGGGCGGCGTATGTGCTGTACGCGTTCCCGGGAGCGGCCGCGCGCGGTGTGCTGGTGCTCGGGCCGAACGCGCGGTTCCTCGACTATGTTTCCCAGGTGCTCCCCTCGCTGGGGGAGAACGACGTGCTCCTGGCGACGTGCGCGGAGCTGGCCGGGGTGGAGCCCGCCGCTGTGGAGTCGTTTGATGTCGCGCGCCTTAAGGGGAACTCCGCGCTGGCCGAGGCGCTCGCGGGCCTGGTGCGCTCCCGGCAGGCACCTGCCGGCGGCTTCGCGGTCCGGGTGGGGCAGCAGTGGGTCCGGCTGGAGAGCGTAGATGTCGCGGCGGCGCGGGAGGCCGCGGTGGCGAGCGGTCTGGCGCACAACCGGGCGCGGGAGGTGTTCAAGGAGCACCTGATCGGCGCTGTCACGGATGCCCTGGAGCGCGACGCCGTCGAGGCCCTCGAACATATCGACGCCGAGATCGCCGAGAGCACGGGCCTGGATCTCGATGCCGCGGCCGAAGCCGATCTGCGGGCTCTCGGCTTCGACGGCGCGCCGGCCGCGGATCCGGCCGAGGTGTTCGACGCGGACGCCGTCCGTGCGGACCTCTCGGGCGACGCCCACGTCGACCGTGCGGTGGAGGCCCTCTGGCCGTGGCTGACGCCCGACGTGGTCGTGCGGGCCCTGCTGGCGGACGCTCGCACGTTGGGCAGGTACCTGCCCTCGCTCGCCCGCGACGAACGGTCCCGGCTGGTGCGTTCGCCTGAGGCCCCGTGGACGGATGCCGATGTGCCGCTGCTGGATGAGGCGGCGGCCCTGGTGGACGGGCTGCCGGAGCGGTCGTTCGGGCACGTCGTGGTTGATGAGGCTCAGGAGCTGACCGCTATGCAGTGGCGGATGGTGATGCGTCGGTGTCCGGCCAGGTCGATGACCCTGGTGGGTGACTTCGCCCAGGCGGGCCCTGCGACGGCGGCAAGCGACTGGTCCCAGGCACTGGGTCCGCATCTCGGCAGCAGGTTCGCCCTGCACACGTTGACCGTCAGCTACCGCACGACCCAGGAGATCCTTGCGAGCACCCATGGCCTGTTGGCGCGGATCGCCCCCGGTCAGACGCCGAGCCGGTCGATCCGCCACGGCGAACTTCCCCGCCACCTCGCCGGCTGCCCGCACTCCGTCGCCACCACCGTGGCCGGGGAGCTTCGGACGCAGGTGGCAGCGCACCCGGGCGACCTGCTCGCCGTGATCTGCGCGGACGACCGGGTCGAGGAGTTGGCGTCGGCCGATGTCGAGCGGTGGGCCCGCCTCGTGCCGGCTTCCGAAGCTCGCGGCCTGGAGTTTGACGCGATCGTCGTCGTCGCCCCGGAGGAGATCGCCGCAGCCCGCCCCGGCGGTGAGCGCGACCTGTATGTCGCCCTCACGCGTGCAACCAAGAGACTCTGCACAATCGCCGTGAATACGGCGTCACAGCACACCTCATGACGCCTGTGATGGACGCTCGGAGCGGGTACCTCAAGGGGCTGATATGGCGGGACATCCCAACGCCCCGCTGACGCCAGAAGGGCGTCCGTCGGTTATGTGAGCGCGTGGACGCCGGGCGTCCGGTCGCGCATGCCGCGGCGGAGGCCGGGATCTCCCGCCGTTGCCTGGCCAAGTGGTATGCCCGCTGGTGCGCGCACGGCGAGGCCTGGCTTGTGGACCCTTCCTCCCGGCCTGCCACGAGCCCGGCCCGCACCGGGGAGGACGTCGCGGATCTGATCGAGGCGCTGCGGCGCCAGACCAAGCACGGGCCCGCCCGCCTTGCTGCGCACCTGCAGCGACTGCACGGCATCACCGTCGCGCCCACCACCGTCCACCGCGTCCTCGTACGCCGCGGGCTCAATCGGCTGCGCGACCTGGACCCGCCCAGCGGCGAGCAGTTGCGCGAGGCGATCCGCTACGAGCACGACTACCCCGGCGAGCTGGTCCACGTCGATATCAAGAAGCTTGGCTGCATCCTGGCCGGCGGCGGCTGGCGCATGCACGGCCACGGTACTGACGCCGCGCGGGCCCCACCACGCCCTGCCACACCCTCAACCACCCGCCAAGCCCCGATCGCCCTCGAATTCGATGTCGGAGAGGTCCGGTTGCGGGTTTTGGATGTAGAGGTTGCTGCAGGCTCGCCCGAGGCCGCCTCCCATCGCCTTCGGGGTCACTCGCAGAACCCCTTCCGACCTGCGGAAACGCCGAGCACTAGAGAAACGGCCTGTGGCACCCGACGAGGCGAAACCGCAGGCCAGTAGGAATGCCGTTGCCCCAGAGGCTCCGAATTACGCGGAACACGGGCATGATGGACATCATCCTTCTCGGGCCGAAGCCCCTGATCTTCGATTTCCGTCAAAGCTGATCAAGCCCAATGGCTGAACTCAGCGACGATGCCCGGGTGACTATTGCTGGCTGTCCAGCGCGATGATCGGGACCTGGGACTCCAGGTGCACTTGGCTGACGAATCCGCCGTCAACTGGTATGTCGACGCCGGTAACGAATGCAGCGGCCGGTCCGAGGAGGAAAGCGATCACGTCGGCGACATCCTCGGGCTGGCCGATCCGCCCATGGGTATTGCGCGGGTCAATGAGCTGTGAACGTCGGGATCGGAGAACGTGTCCGAGTTGAGGCCCGTGGCCGCCGGGCCGGGGCTCACGGAGTGGGACGATGACCCCGGCCCCGTTGAGCAAGCCCACGACGTCGCCCGGAACCCGACCGAGCGCGTCGGCGACCGAATCCGGATCGCCCACATCCGCCACAAGAGTGATGGCTTGTCCCCCAGCGCGCTGAACGGACTTATCCGTGCGATCGAGGCCTTCCTGGTTGACGTCGAGCAGGGCGACGGTCACCCCGGTTCTGGCGAGACGGACGGCGGTGTTGGCACCGATTCCGGATCCGGCTCCGGTGATGACCGCAATGTCGGAAGTTGGCATGCCGAACAGTATGTGCCGTTCGAGGCCAGTGGGGTCGGTCTTTCCACGGAGCGGAAGGACAGTTACGGCTCGGTGAGGTGGTTAATTCGGCCCGCGAGGGCCTGAGCCGCGGAGCATAGGTGCGCGAGAAGGTGTTTTTGGTGAGTCGGGGCTGAATCGGTCCTGGCATCCATCCGGTTCGGCGGCACCGCGAGGGAGAGCGCGACCGTCGGCCAGCCTGTGCGGCTGGGGACAGCCACCGCTACGGAATGGATGTTCTGGCGCCACTCGCCGGCTACGCGTGCATACCGCATGAGTCTCACCCGCGCCAGCTCGTGGGCCAACGCGCCAGGGGTGCGAATCGTGGTGGGAGTGGCTGTCGGCAGGAGAGGGCCGGGGAATAGCCGTGTACGTAGGCTGGTTTGAACGCCGCCATGATTGCCTTTCCTCCGGCCGAGGCATAGGCGGGCACTTCATAGTCGATGACTGCGGGAACCCTGATTGACTGGCGGGATTCAACGGAGTCCAGGTAGCGTGCTACGCCGCCTTGGCCGCCCGCGCGACGGCCCGAACACCACCGTGTCCCAGGACACGGGCCTCCGCGGCCATCAGAAGCGCTGCGCGAGGACATCGCCGACGTGCTGCAACCTCTTGGCCTTCGTCTCTCCGAGGCGAAGACGCAGACACTCGGTTCGTTTCATCCGCCGTTACACCGGTCAGTGGCTGAGGTGGGCGAGGACTGCCAACACCCGCCGGTGGTCCGTGTCGACCGGGGCGAGGCCGAGTTTGTCGAAGATGGCTCTGACGTGTTTCTCGACGGCGGCGGTGCCGACGACGAGGCGCTCGGCGATGGCGACGTTGGATCTGCCCTCGGCCATGAGCGCGAGGACCTCGCGTTCCCGGGCGGTCAGGGGCACGAACCGGTCTTCCTTGCGGGTGAGGATCTGGGCGACGACTTCAGGGTCGAGGGCGCTGCCTCCGGTCTCGACGCGGCGCAGCGCGTCGAGGAATTCATCGATGTTGCCGATGCGGTCCTTGAGCAGGTAGCCGAGGCCGCCGGCGCCTTCGCTGCGGTGGGTGAGCAGTTCCTTCGCGTAGCGTTCTTCGACGTACTGGGACAGGACCAGTACGCCGACGCCGGGCTGTTGGCGGCGTAGGAGGAGGGCGGCGCGCAGTCCCTCGTCGGTGAAGGTGGGCGGCATGCGGACGTCGACGATGACGGCGTCCGGGTGGTGTGTGTCGACGGCTCGCAGAAAGGTCTCGGCGTCGCCTGCCGCGGCGACCACGTCAATGCCGGCCTCTTCGAGCAGGAGGGTGAGTCCTTCCCGGAGGAGGACGGCGTCCTCGGCGATTACGACGCGCATGGCAGCTCCGCGGTGAGGGTGGTGGGACCGCCAGGAGGGCTGGTGACCGTGAGGCGGCCGCCGACGGAGGCGACCCGGCCGGTGAGGCCGGTCAGCCCGGGGCCGGCCGGGTCGGCCCCGCCGATGCCGTCGTCGCGCACGGTCAGGACCAGCAGCTGGCCTGTCTGCCGCACGGTGACGGCGACGGCCTGGGCGCGGGCGTGTTTGGCGACGTTGGCGAGGGCTTCGGCGGCCACGAAGTAGGCGGCCGACTCCGTGGCCATGGGCGGGCGGCGCTCCAGTCGCACGTCGATGGTGGCGGGCACGGGGCTCAGACTCGTGAGGCCGGACAGCGCGGCGTCGAGGCCGCGGTCGGTCAGGACTGGGGGATGGACGCCGCGGACCAGGTCGCGAAGCTCGGTGAGTGCGGTCATGGCATGGGTGTGGGCTTTTTCGACGAGCGGTCGGGCGGCGTAGGGGTCATCGGCTGCGAAGCGGCTCTTGGCGCGCGCCAGGTCGATGGTCAGCGCGACGATCCGCTGCTGGGCGCCGTCGTGGAGGTCGCGTTCGATGCGGCGCCGCTCCGCTTCGGCCGCGTTGACGGCGGCGGCACGTCGGTATTCGAGCTCATCGACGCGGTCGGCGAGCGTTTGCCGCTCGTCGGTGCCGAGCAGCCGACGGGAGATGGCCAGGAGGAGCGTCGCCGTGGCACGGGTGAGCGGCGGGGCGACGAAAAGCAATGAAGCACCGGCGAGTGCGCAGACGGTGAGGGTGGGGGCACCTTCGAGCCGCCCTGCACCCACGACCACGGTTCCACCGAAGGTGACGTAGAGGGGCAGGGCGAGCAGGCCCAGCGCGGCCGACCAGAGGACGACGACGACCGCGAACCCTGCGAGGTGCCCGGGCACGAGCAGGAATACCGCGACCGCCTGCCACCACCGCCGCGGGCCCAGCAGCGCACGCAGCCGCGTGCGCCACGGCCCCCGGGTCCACGGCGCGGGAGCCGGTCCGGGTACTACGGCATGGAGCAGGAGCGCGGTGCGTGCCCGTTCGGCCCGGCAGACCAGGTCGGCCGCGGCCAGTGTCAGGGCGGTGACCGGGATCCCGAGCAGAGCCACCGCCAGGGTCGCCAGCGCGAAAGCGAACCCGGCGACGAGCACGAGGGCGGCGCCGGCCGTGAGGGGGAGCCCGGTCAGCAGGTAGAGCGCCGCCCTCCAGGTGCGGGGCGGGCGCGGGGCGCCGGCGTCCTGTGTGACCGGCCCGGAGCGGGCGCGGCCGAGGGCCGGAAGTCTCATACCAGTGACCCTACGGATCACGGTTGGGCGTCTCCAGCCGGACGGCCCACGGCCCGGTCCGTGGGTTAACCCCCGGTCAGGACGTGGGTGGGCATGATTCCGCTGGGCCCCGCCCCGGCCGCAGGCTGGACAGCATGACAAACGCGCATTCCAGGAGGAACTCCGCAGCCGGCGCGGCGCCGGGGCCGGTACCCGCCGCTCGGCTCTCCGCTGCCGTCAAGGCGTACGAGGCCGGGGGCGCCGCCGTGCGGGCGCTCGATCATGTGAATCTTGAGGTGCCCGCCGGCTCCTGGACGGCCGTCATGGGGCCCTCGGGGTCGGGGAAGTCCACGCTGCTGCACTGCATGGCCGGTCTTGAGCGGCTCGATGCGGGCCAGGCGGTCCTCGGCGGGCGGGACATCACAGCCGCAGCCGAGTCCGAGCTGACCCGGCTGCGCCGTCGGCAGATCGGGTTCGTGTTCCAGAATTTCAACCTCATCGCCTCGTTCACCGCCGAACAGAACGTGGCCCTGCCTCTGCGGCTGGCCGGAGCCCGGCCGTCCGGTAGGGATGTGCGCGCTGCGCTGGATGCGGTCGGGCTCGGCGACCGTGCCCGCCACCGCCCTGCCGAGCTGTCCGGCGGACAGCAGCAGCGTGTGGCCATCGCCCGCGCGCTGGTGACCCGGCCGGCCGTCCTGTTCGCCGACGAGCCCACCGGTGCTCTGGACACCAAGTCGGCCCGAGCGGTGCTCGACCTGCTCGGCCGGATGACCGCGGCCGGGCAGACGATCGTGATGGTGACCCACGACCCGGTCTCGGCCGCCTGCGCCGACACCGTCGTCTTCCTGCGCGACGGCCGCATTGCCGACCGGCTGACGCGGCCCTCAGCCGCCCTGGTGGCCGGCCGGCTGGCCGGCCTGGAGGGGTGACCCATGCTGTCCATGTCGTTTTCCACCCTCCGGGACCGCTGGGTGCTCTTCGCCGGCGCCGTCATCAGCCTCGCCGTGGGGGTAGCGCTGACCGCGGCAGCCCTCCAGATCGCCGCCTCGGCCGCCACCCCACCGACCCACACCGGACAGTCCCCGCCGGCAGCGGAACAACTGCGTACCGCCTATGACGACGTCGCCACGGTCATGATCATGGCGGCGATGCTGACGATCTTCTTGACCGTCTTCATCGTCGCCACCACCTTCGCGTTCACCGTGGCCCAGCGGCGCCGGGATCTCGCGCTGCTGCGTCTGGTCGGGGCCGGACGTAGCCAGGTCCGCCGGCTGCTGCTCGGTGAGGCGCTGCTACTCGGCGGCTGCGGCACCGCCCTGGGCATCCCGCTCAGCATTCCCGCGATCCATGCCCAGATGTGGCTGCTCGGCCAGGCGGAATTCCTCCCCGACGGCTTCAACGTCGGCACGGCCCTCTGGCCGACCGTCGCCGCCGCCGGGGCCGGGCTCGCCGTCGCCGTCCTCGGCGTCCTCGCGGCCTCCCGGAGCGCCGCACGGGTACAGCCCTTGGAAGCGCTGCGCTCGGCCGCCACCGTGCGCCGGGCCATGACGCCCTCTCGGTGGGTGTGCGGGCTCGGGCTGCTGGCCTGCGCCGTCGTGCTGGTGTTCATCGCCCCGTACGCCGGGCTGGTCGCCGCGCTCGCCCTGTCCCTGGGCGTCGCGGTCATCGGCGGCATTGCCTTGACCCTGCTCAGCCCGCTCGCTGTCCCCCTGACCAGTCGCCTGATCGGCCTGGCCCTGCGCGGCAGCATCCTCGGTACCCTCGCCGAGGCAAACCTGCGCCACGCCGTGCGCCGCAGCGCCTCCACGGCCGCCCCGCTCATCGTCCTGGTCGCCCTGTTCCTCGGCCTGGCGGGAACCCTGAACGCCGTCGCCCGCGCCACCGACATCGAGCTGCGGGACAACCTCGCCGGCGACCTTGTGGTGCGGACCACCGGCGCACATGCCGACCGCGTCGCATCCGTCCCCGGGGTCGCGGACGCCTCCCCGGAGTTCAGCATCCCGATGACACTCGATCTGAACGTGCGCAACGGCAGCAGCAGCAGCAGCCAGGACCGGTATGTCTCCGGCATCGTCGCCGTCGACCCCGACGCCTACCGGCGGGCGCACCGTCTCACCCCGCTGGACGGCAGCCTCGGTGACCTGAGCGGGCGTGCCGTCGCGGTGACCCAGCGCACGAGCGACGGCGACCGAATCGCCCTCGGGCAGGCCGCGACGGCCCACCTGGGCAACGAGAAGGTGCGGTTGCGGCTGGTGGCCGTGCTCCCCGAGCGGCTGTCGACCAGCCAGCAGATCCTCGTTCCGCGCGACCTGGTGCCGCCCGCTCTGCTCACCAAGGCATCCGCCCACGTGGTCGTCCATGTCGAGCGCGGGGTGAGCCCCGCCGAGGTGGCGCAGGCCATCAGCGACGAGGGGATCGGCACCGCGGCCACCGTCGCTGCCTGGGCTGCGGACCAGTCCGGCGAACAGCAGCAAACGAACCAGTCGACGCTGGTCGTGCTCATGGGACTCTCAGGGCTCTACACCGCCATGGCGGCGATCAACGCCGTCGTCATGGGTGCCTCCGCACGCAAGCGGGAATTCGCTGTCATCCGCATGACCGGGCTCTCCCGCCCGCAGGTGATACGCATGGCACTCGTTGAGGCTGCCACCGTCACCACGATCGGGCTGATGCTTGGCTCCGTCGTCGTGGCCGGTGCCCTGGCCGGCATCGCCGCCGCCTCGGCAAGCACCATCGGCACCACGGTGATCGCTGTCCCGTGGCACCTCACCATGGCGGTCTTCGCGGGCGCGTATGTGGTCATCGGAGCCACCAGCGCCCTCACCGCCTTGACCGCAACCCGGCCTCGTCCGATCCGGCTCGCCGCGGCCCGCGAATGAGCCGTGCCGCCGGCTCCACCACAAGGCGAGGGAACCGAGGGATGTGCGGCGCGTGACACCGCGACGCGACCGGTGCCCCCAGGCCACGCGAACAGCGCGCCGCGGCGCGTCGACCTCAGGAAGAAACCCAGAGAAGGGCGAGGAGACATGAGCAAGAGCTTCTTCACGCGAAAGGGCGGGTTCAATGCCCGCCTATCCACCGGTGCGCGGCTGAGCGTCGCCACCCTGGCGATAGCCACCCTTGCCACGGGAGTGGCGGCTGCCGCCGACGCCGCTGTCCCCGGCGGGCCCGGGCCCGACCAGAGCTTGCTGCAGCGCGATGTCGACGCCGTGCACAGGACCGGCGCCGTAGGCGCTCTGGCCCGGGTCCAGTCCGCTGATGGACACGCAGAGGCCAGGGCCGGTACTGCGGATCTTGAGACCGGCCAACCGATGCCCTGGAACGCCTACTACCGCATCGGCAGCATCACCAAGACCTTCACGGCCACGGTCGCGCTCCAGTTGGTCGGCGAGGGCAAGCTCAAACTCGACGACACGGTGGAGCACTGGCTGCCCGGCGTCGTGCACGGCAACGGCAACGACGGCAGCAAGATCACCGTGAAGAACCTGTTGCGCCAAACCAGCGGGCTCAACGACTACGACGAGCAGCTGCCATGGGTCCAGCAGTTCACGCCCGAGAAGTTCCACGAGGCACCACCAGCGCGACCGGCCGCTACGGGCAGGCCGTCGCCCGATCCTGGGACCGGCTGCACCCGCTGCTGAGCCGACGGTCGGCCTGGGCCGACCGTCCCGCCGGTGACCTCCCGGTCATCCCGGGCACGGTCGTCCGGCTGCAGGTCGACCACCTGCCCGGGGACCGCGACCCCAAGCCGGTGTGGCTGTGGTGGTCGGGAGTCAGTGCCACGGCCGCAGACGTGGACCGGCTCTGGCGGTCGTTCCTGCGAAGATTCGATCTTGAACATACCTTCCGGATGGCGAAGCAGACCCTGGGATGGACCCGCCCGAAGATCCGCACTACCGAGGCGGCGGACCGCTGGGCCTGGCTCGTTCTTGCCGCCCATACCCAACTCCGCCTCGCCCGGCCTCTGGCGGAAGACCTCCGCAAGCCCTGGGAGCGCCCGGCGAAGCCGGGCCGCCTCACCCCTGCCCGCGTCCGTCGAGGATTTCACCGCCTCCGCTGGAAGACACCCCAGCCGACCGGCGCACCGAAACCCGGCAAGGCCGGTCCAGGCCGACCGGCCGGCTCGAAGAACAAGCGCCGTGCGCACCAACACCCCGTCGGCAAGCGGGTCAAAACGGACACGAATGGAACCGACGGAAAGAAGCAAGCAGCTTAAATGTCAAGCTCAGGCATCGACCAGAAACTGGCCGGGCGTCCGGTGATGGCTGACGGCGGCTGCCAGGGCAACCCCGACGTGATCGTGCCCTACCGTAAACCCGCCGACGGGACACTGACCGACTGGCAGGAAGATCTCAACGCCATCCACCGCAAGGTCCGCGCCCGCGTCGAACACGCGCTGGCGCGGATGAAGTGCTGGAAAATCCTGCGGGACTACCGACGCGCGGCCAGCACCCTGGCGGACACCGCCTCGGGCGTCGCCCACCTGCACAACCTCGCCCTCACGGGCTGACCGCGAGTCGGCCAGTGGTCACTACCAAGAGCAGTCACGAGACACCCTCAGCTCGGCCCGGCTTAGCTTCCGGCCATGGCGATGACCAGTTTGCCGCCCTTCGGGCGCTGCTCGCGCTCCAGCTCCGTCAGGGCGGGAATCGCCTCGGACAACGGGACGGTACGGGCGATGGGCAGGCGCAGGGTCCGGGCCACCTCCTCCAGGTCGGCGGTCACTGGCCGGCCCATCATCGCCCGGAACGGGCCGGGCAGTGCGCTTCTGATCATTTTGGCCGGGGTTGGGACGATGTCGACGATGGTTCCGCCGGGCTTCAGCAGCGTTCGGGCCGCGGCGAAGGGAAGTATGCCGGGCGTGTCGAGGACGAGATCGAACCGTTCCGCGAGGGCGGCCGGGTCGAAGCCGAAACCCACGACCGGTTCGACGCCGAGCTCGTGGGCCTTGTCGGTCGCAGGGTTGCGGCAGCTGCCGGCGACCGAGGCTCCCCGCGCCCGGGCGAACTGGGCGGCGGCCCGGCCCACACCGCCCAGGCATCCGTTGACGAAGACCGCCTGCCCAGGCCGGATTTCCGCCGTGGCCTGGTAGGCGGTCACGCCCACGGTCGGCAGGGCGGCGGCCTGCTCGTACGAAAGGTCCACCGGTTTGAGCACGACCGCCTTCTCCGGGGCCGTCACCATCTCGGCGAACGCCCCCGCCTGCCGGAACCGAGCGTGGCCGAGTACCGCGTCGCCGGCCTTCAGGCGGGTGACGCCGGCGCCGACCGCCTCGACGACTCCGGCGAAGTCGTGCCCCATCGCCCGGGGAAAGGAGCGGCCGGTCATCAGCTTCATCTCGCCGTTACGCATCTTCCAGTCCAGCGCGTTGGAAGCCGCCGCTCGGACGCGGACGAGAACCTCATCCGGACCCGGGCGTGGTGGCTCGAATTCGGCGAGCCGCATCACCTCCGGGCCGCCGTAGCGGTCGTATTGAAGGCGCTTCACGAGGCGTATTCGTTCGAGATCTCGGTGGCGTAGTTCTTCCAGAGCGGTTGCATGGTCTCGGCGTTGACCGGCTGCCCGGAATCGATCATGGCCTTGAAGTCGCGGAAGTACTGCACATACAGGTCCGGCGTGAAGGTGTTCAGCATGACCGCGTTCTCGTCGCCGACGTTGGCGAACGTGTGCGGCGCCCCGGTCGGCACGATGACCCAGGTGCCCGGCCCGGCGTCGTACTGGTCCTCGCCGACGGTGAACCGGAAAGTTCCCGCCAGCACGTAGAAGCCCTCGTCATGCTGGGCGTGGCGATGCTGCAACGGGCTCGGGGTGCCTGGCGGAATGGTGACCTCGGCGAACCCCAGCCGGTGGTCGGTGTGCTCGCCGTTCTCCAGGATGCGGATCTGCTGTGCCCCGCTGCCGAGGATCTCGCCCTCACCGGGGCGGACGATGTTCACCTTCGCCACGACTTCTCCTATTGCTATTGCGTGCCTTGGTCACCACCATCCTTTCCCGGGCCGGCTGTGCGCGTCTTGGTCGTCTGTGCACGGTTGCTGGTTACCAGTGCGCGGGCGTTGTAGCCGTACGTCGCCTTGAAGAGCTTGCTGAAATGGGTGGGATCGGAGAATCCCCACCGGGCGGCCACGGCGGTGACAGTACGTCCGCTTCCGGTCAGCTCGGCTCGGCAGCGCTCCAGGCGGCGACGGCGGATCAGGGCCGCGACGGTGAGCGGCTGGTCCTCGAACAGCTTGTGCAGCCGGCGTACTGAGATGTAATGGGCGGCGGCGATGCCGGGCGGGGACAGATCGGGATCGGCCAGCCGCGCCTCGATGTAGCCGGTGATCCGGTCCCGCAGCCACTCGTCCGGGGCCGGTTGGTCGTCGCCGAGCCGGGCCTCCAGTGCGACCGCGATCAGCTCGACGACGGCCGCCGCCGACCGCAGCGCCTCCGCCTCGCGGAACCCGGTCGCCGACCGCGCCGACTCCCGGGCCAGCACGGAGACGAGAGCGCCCGGGCCGTGGCTGCCGTCGATGCGTACGCCGATGAGCCGGTCGATCTGCGCGGGCCGGATCCGAAGCTCCCGGCGCGGAACCAGGATAGTGACGTGCGCCGCGGCGGTGCTCTCGAACCGGAGCGTACGCGTGGGATCGAGCAGCACCAGGTCGGTCGGCCCGAGTTCGGCGTCGCCGCGCCCTTGCTCGATCCGCGTCCGGCCCCAGGTCATCACCTTGACCGCCAGGTTCTCGCCGTCGGAGGCGTCGCGCTCCTGCCCGATGCAGGAGCTCTCTGGCGTGTCGAGGGAGACCAGCCGCAGCGGCCCGAGGTCGCGGGTGGCGATCCGGCCCCGGAAGCTGGCCCCGGCCAGCTTGTTGACCAGCGGCGGAAACCCGCTGGCGGCCAGCTCGTCCTGGAACGTCTCAAGGTTGCCGATCACCGGTCAACGATAACGGCGACACTTCTGCTCGGGCACGGTGTTCGGCGGGCGTTACAGCGGCGCCGGCCCGCATCTGCTCTACCAGGCTCTGGTGCACGCGGTGGACGGCTCGGTCGCGCCGGCGACCGACGGCCGAACGGTGAGCGCAGCACCGATATCGGAATTGGTGCGCCGGACCGGGGCCAGTGCCAGTAGCGGGCCGAGGGGGTCGATCACGCGATGGGCGGCGGAGTGCGAGACGCCGAACAGCGGTCAGCGGCGGCGCCGAGACAAGCAGACCGAAGTCCCGCAGATGACATCGCCGATTGCGGCCCGCTGGATATGTCAGTTCATGATGAATTGGGCGAGTTTGGATCCGACCGGGGTGTTGGTGGCGCGGATGAAGCCACGGCGAGCGTGGTAGCCCAGTCGGTTGGCCGGCATGAAGAAGTGCTGCATGCGCAGGGCTTCCTTCTGGTGGCGGGTGACGAGCGGGCGGAGCTTCTGCTCCCATGTGCCGAGGGCGGCGGGCATGCTGCCGGGTTCGGTGAGCAGGCGGGCCAGCAGTTCGGCACCGGCGATCCCCATGCCGGAACCCTGGCCGGAGTGGAGGGTCATGCACCAGGCGGAGTCGCCGAGCAGGACGACCCGGCCCTGACTCCAGCGGTTGAGGCGGATCTGGCTGACCTGGTCGAACAGGACTGACTCGGAGCGGTCCATCGCGTCGAGCATGGCGGGCACGACGTCCCCGCCGAAGTCGGCGAACGCCTCGCGCAGGGCGTCGGCGGGCTCTTTGCGGATCTCGGCGGCGGGCCAGGGGGTGCAGTACAGGAGGAAGGCGACCGGGGGATGATCGCGGTAGCTGTTGATCCACGCGGAGCGGCCGGGTGCGGTGGCCACCACGGAGTCACCCTCACGCATTCCGGGCAGCGGGGTGTCCATGACGCAGGCCGCCACGACATGGTCGAAATCTCTGCGATAGAGATCTTCGGGGCCGAAGACGAGGGAGCGCACGGTGGAGTGGATGCCGTCGGCTCCGACGAGCAGCTCCGCGCTCTCCACGGAGCCGTCGGTGAGCGTCGCGGTCACCCCGCCACGGTCCTGGGTGATGGCGGCGGGTCCCGTGCCGTAGCGGATCTCCACCAGGTCGTGGACCGCCTCGTACAGGGCGCGCTCCAGGTCGCTGCGCAGCAGCATGCGCATGGGGGTGCCGTTGAGCTGCCGAGGGAAGGCGAGACCTGGGGTGAAGCGGCCGCGGGAGTCGACCTCGAACATGCGGCTGTCAGGGTCACGCCGGTCCGGGAGCGAGTCCAGGATGCCGAGGCGTTCGGCCGCGGTGTAGCCGGCGCCGTTGAAACGGACGAAATAGCCACCGGTACGGCGCTCTGGCGCCCGTTCGATGACCAGGGGCTCCCATCCGGCTCGGTGCAGGCTCAGTGCCGCGGCCAGGCCCGAGATGCCGGATCCGACGATGAGAGCGCGCCGGGCGCCGCGTGGGGGGAGTGAGGGAGCAGCCATGTCTCGACCTTAGACCAGGTGAGTACTGGATGACCAATTTTGAAATTTGGTCATCCAGGGAGCCGGGTGGGATGCTGTCCGCATGCCCCTGGAACACCCGGCCGCTTCCGAACAGACCGACACCGAACGCACCGAACGCATCCTCGCCGCCGCGCGCGAACTGCTGCTGGCCTGGGGCTACAAGCGGGTCACCGTGGATGAGATCGCCCGTCGCGCACGGATCGGCAAGGGCACCGTCTACCTGCATTGGAAGACGAAGGACCTGCTGTTCACCGAGCTGCTGCGGCGCGAGTTCCAGGAGGTCCTTGAGGCTGTCACGGCCCGAATCCAGCAGGACCCCGCAGCCGCCCTGCCCGGCAGGCTGGTCCGGGAGGTCTTCCTTCAGCAGACCCACAATCCCCTGGCCCGCGCCATCCACGCCGGTGACAGCGAAGTACTCGGCGCGCTCGCCACACCGGCGAGCGGGATGCCTGTCGCGCAGGAACTCGGCTTCCACACCCTGCTCGCCAGGCTCATCGATGTGTGGCGCGAACATGGGCTGCTGACGGACGTCGCATCTGCGGCGGACCAGATCTACCTCATCGACACGGTGCTGACCGGATTCATCACAGGCGGCATCGCGGTACCCCCGCGCGAGGACTTCAGCCTGGAACACCGAGCGGATCTGCTGGGCCATACGATCAAGGCCGCTCTCGAACCCTCCGCCAGCCCGCCCGAGGCCACCCTTCGCGCAGCCGCGCCACACATTCTCACCGCCCTGGCAGCCGCCCGGAGCACCCTCGCCGAGGTCGGCTCGCGCCTGGCGTCCCGCTGACCGGCAGCCGCACCGCCGGCCGGGCGGAACAGGCGGCGAGCGTGCGGGGGTGCCCTACGGGTTTCGTCAAATCGTGGGGCTTGGTTGTGGGCCGTGGAAGGTGCCGCCGCGGAGCATCGCGAAGAGCACGTCGGCTCGTCGTCTCGCGAGGCGGAGGAGGGCTTGGGTGTGGTGCTTTCCCCGGGCGATTTCTTGTCGTAGCAGGCCCGCGAGACCGGGTCGGCCAGGGCCGCGAACACAGGGCCCGCTTGAGCTGCTTGTTTTCTCGTCGGGAGGGCTGTTCACCCCGGGTCGAGGAACCCGAGCTGCGGGTCGCCGGCGCCAGTCCGGCATAGGCGGCCACATGGGCGGCGCACGGGAAAGCGGTGCCGTCGCCGACGTCGATGAGGATCCCTGCTCCGGTCCCGACGCCGATCCCCGGCATGGACGTCAGAGACCTAATTCGTTGCTGACGGATCCAGCACCATCCAGGTGGTTCGCTGAGTCTGTTCGAGCGTGGGACCGTGACATCTGTTGCCACTCCGGCTGACGAAGCCTCCGGATAGACCGGTGCAGGGCCCTGGTGCTTGTGGTGGTGGCGGTCACGGTGTCGGCGTACGACGTCAGCTGCCTCTGGCAAGATTTTCGTAGGCACAGATCATCTCGGTGCCATGGTCGACCGAACCGCGTAACGGCGGCGGAGGTGGGCGATCAGGACGACGCGGTGGCGCAGGAGTGGAACGCCGGCACGCCCTGCCTTCAGGCGTCTTTGGAGCTTGATGGCAGTGATACGGCCCTCGTTAACGCCAGAACTGTAGATCGTGGCGATTCCTTGGGCGACAGCATGCCGGTCTTCGCGCAGGGCTCCGGCGAGACCGGCAAGCGGTGGCAGTCCGCTGCTGGAGAGTTCGTCGAGCCAGGACGACAGGGAGCCGGCGTCGCGGTTGTCGAGCATGGCGGCGAACCGGCGGACCAAGTCGTGAGCGTGCTTGAGTTCCGGACAGTGCTCGAGGAGCCGGTACAGGCGGTGTGTGTCGTCAAGGCCGCGGCGGTCTGGGTGGGTGGTGATCCAGCAGGCACTCTCGCGCGGAGATGGCGGACGCTCGCGGGGCTGGTCCAGCGGCAGCCCGCGTCGCAGGGGCGCGACGGCCATCTTCCTTCACGCGCTGGTAGTGCCCGAGGCAGCCCTTGTCGCGGAGTTCCTCATGGAGAACCATCGCGTTGCGCTCTCCCTCGTCCCAGCGTTGTTGCAGGTAGTCGGGGTAGGGGTCCACGGTGGAGGGCTTGCGGGGTGGGCGGCCCATGACTTCATGCCAGTTGCGGGCGCGGGCATACTTGCGCACTGTCCGGCGGTCCAGACCGACCTCCCGGGTGTCTGCAGCAAGGCTTTCGGGTACCAGCGCACCGAGTTCTTCTGGCTCCGACAGTCGTTCGACGGTGAGCCCGGTTGTGGGTTGAAGCAGGGGCGTGGCCTGCGAGAAGAGGCCGTCTCGGGCGAGGGCGAACCTTCGACTGCCGGTTCGAGGGTGGTGCCCAAACTCGTCCGTACCGTGGAGCCGACTCACGTGCGTACAGACATCCCGGGCCACGGCGCTGTAGCTGCGTCCGATGTCGGTCAGGGTGTGCACAGCCTCGAACGGTCTCCTGGCGTGCAGACCGGCTCGAGTGTCTGCTGCAGCGTCCTCGGCGGTTTCCTCGTCCGGGCCCGGATCGGCCTCTGCGGTTGGCGGGAGGGCTGAACTCAGGCAGCCTCGGTGGGCGACGGCAAGACCTTGAATGCCACGGGACGGTCCCTGCCAGAGATGGAAGCGGTCGCTGACCTGCACGGCATCTGAGGCACCGGCGGTGATGTCCTGCCGGTAGGTCAGCGAGCCATCCGGCACACGACCTCGACACCGGGATGTTCACGAAGCCACTGGCTGAGTTGTTCGGCGTCCCGTCCCTGGCAGAGTGTGAGGGAGAGACGGGTGGTGGCCTCGACCAGGAGAGTTCCGTAGGTGTCGCCGTAGAGGGCGAATTCGTCCACGCCCAGCACCCGCGGGGTGACAAGGGGCGGCAGCGGCATCCGCATCAGCTGCAACAGGACAGTGCACCGCGACAGCCTGACGTTCAGAACCCGCAGCATCCGGGCCCCACCCCGGCCCGCCCGCGGCACCCCCGCCGATTCGAGCACCCGCTGCAGCAGCGGCGTGCGCGAACTGCACGCCACAGTGACACGGCCCCTCTGACGCCCGTGCGGCGGCACGGGCGCGCAGCCCCACAGGGTCCGAGGCTCTGCGCTTGAGCTTGACTCTGTCGGGGATCTTGGAGTGGTCGAGGTCAGCTGCCCGGCGTTCGCCGGGACTTCGGCGGGGGGATGTCGTGCTGGTCCAGGAAGGTCTGGAAGGCGGCCGGTGGTCGTGGTGAGGGGGTTTCCTCGGTCGGTGGCAGGCTGCTGAGGCGTGCGATGTTCACGGCGATGGCCGTGAGTACGTGTTGCAGATGGGTTTTCGGCTGTTCTCGGTAGCGGCAGTGGCGCATACCGTGTCCGTGGGCGAACTCGTTGATGGTGCCCTCGACTCCGGAGCGGACCGCGTAGCGGGTCTTCCAGCCGGGTTTCTGCTGCTCGGCGCGGATGTGGAGTTGCAGGTCGCGGAGTTCTCGTGGGGGAAATCCCACGCTCCGGGCGCTGTCGGCGGTGGTGGCGCACCGGGTGCCGGCCGGGCGGGGGCGGCACCGGCTCTTGGTGAACCGGGCCACGGTCGGCGGGGCGGCGGTGGGCGAGGACGTCGGGCAGGGGCCGTCCCGGCCCCGGCTGACCTGGCCCCGGTGGGCAGGTGACCTGTCGGCGGTCGAAGCCGATGGGGAAGTCGTCCCGGTCGAGGCCTTCGTTCCTGCGGTGCCGGCGGGTGGGGTTGCCCGGCAGTGGGCGTGGACGGTGACCTGGTGTTCACGGGTGGCTCGTTCCAGGCGGACCAGAGAGGTGTAGCCGCCGTCGACCGGGTTGCTCGGCGGGCAGCAGCCCGCGACGCGCCAGTCGGGTGTGGATGCCGGGCAGGGCCTGGCCGTCGTTCGTGGCGGCCGACGTGGTGGCCACGTCCGTGATCACGTTGATGCTGTCTGAGGCACACGTCTCGGTGACCTGCGCGGCGAACTCCTTCCAGTGGATGATGTGCCCATGGCGGACGTAACGCGCCGTAGTGTCGTAAGGCGAGACGACCGCTGAGGAGGAGGCGGCAGACCGCCGTCGTCGGCGGTGCGCCGGCGCAGGCGGCCTGCCGCGTCACGGTAGTAGTTCTGCACGACGATCTGCCGCAGTGCCTCGGCCTGCGGGCCAAACCGGTAGCCCGGTCCGTGCCGGTGGAGGCGTTCCACCATGTCCTGGCCAGCCTGATGCGGCTTCGTGAATTTCCCCAGGGCTGCTCTTCGTTCCCCACTCGGTTGCCGTGGGCGACGAGGGCCGGGGCCGCCCGCTCGTGGAGTGTGCGGGCCGTGCCGAGCCGTCAAGGGCGCCTTCGGCGTCGCTCACGCGATGCGCTGCGCGCACCCTGGACTGCTCGCCCCGCCCCTGGACCTGGCTGGCTATCGGGCGGCCCCTCCCTTGTGGCGTCCGACGCAGGTCAGCGCCCTGTGGGTGGGGAATCTCGGTGAGCAGGTCCGTCCCATCCCTGAGCACGGGGTGGGGAATTTCAACGAGCCCCATCAGGCCGGCTGTCGCCGCCTGCATCGCCGCTACCAACGCAAGGCCGAACACTTCCTGGCCTTCACCGCCCTCGCCTGCAGCCTCATCTGCTACCGCAGACTGACCAGATGAGACGACTTCTTAGGAAGTCTGTCCCGCGCTCGTCAGTTCAAGGAGCCGGTCCGCGTGGCGCGCGCCGCTCTCGGCCGCTATCTCGTCCAGGGTCTGGGCGTCACGCACGGGGGTGAGCCGGACCGTGCCGGTGTGCGTGTACCCGTACACGGCGGGGCGCGGCAGGCTGTTGTAGGCCCAAGGGGTGGAGAAATAGTAGGCGCCGGTGTCGTACAGGACGACGAAGTCGCCCTCGCTCAGGACGGGCAGCGCGCGGTCCTCGGCGACCACATCGCCCGCGAAGCAGCAGGGTCCGGCTATGTCCTGGGCGACCACCGGTCCGGTCAGGGGCTCTCCGCCGTGGTCGAAGGCACCCACCCGCAGGGGCCAGGCACCGGGCATGAGAACGGTACGGGTGGCTGTCTGGGCACCGGCGTGGGTCACCGCGATCCGGCGTCCGCCGGCCTGCTTGGCGTACTCGACCCGGGCGGCGATGAACCCGTTCTTGGCCAGCAGAGACCGGCCGAACTCGGTGACGAGGCCGTAGCGTCCGTCGAACAGTCCAGGGACGGTGGCGCGCAGGGCGGCGGCGTAGTCGTCGAAGGTCGGGCGGATTTCAGCGTCGGCGAAGTTGACCGGCAGTCCGCCGCCGATGTCGAGGCTGGTGATCTGCTGCCGGCCCACTGCGGCGTTGATCTCTTCGGCCAGCCGGTACGTTTCGGCGATGCCCTCGGCGATCAGGTCGAGCGGGCAGCCCTGCGAGCCGACGTGGGCGTGGAGCCTGGTGAGCCAGGGACGGTCGGCGAATGCCCGGATCACGGCCGCGCGGTTTCCGGCGTCACGCAGGGCGACGCCGAATTTCGAGGTTGCGGTCGCGGTGCTCATCGCCCCGATGGTGCCGCCACCGACTTGGGGGTTGACACGTAGTCCGATGACGGACATGCAACCGGCCGGCCGCAGTTCGTCGATACGCCTCAGCTCGTCCAGGTTGTCGGCGTTGAGGGCGATCCCCCACGCGAGCGCCTCGGTGATCTCCTCGTGGGTCTTGGCGGGTGAGTCGAGCACGACGCGTTCCGGGGCGAAGCCCGCGTCCCTGGCCAGCCGCAGTTCCCCTGGGCTCGCGACCTCGCACCCCATGCCCTCCTCGGCCAGGAGCCGCAGGACAGGCACGAGCGAGGCGGCCTTGGCGGCGAAGGTGTGCAGGACGTTGGGGACACCGCCGAAGGCCGCGTGCAGGGCGGCCACGGACCCGCGGATGCCGTGGACGTCGAGGAAGCCGGCGACGGGCTGTTCCGTCCGGAGCAGGCCGCTGCCGATCGCCTGACGCAGTACGGCGCCGATGCTTTCGGGGGCCTGGGACGCGGTGGTGGCGGAGTACGGGCGGTCGTCTCGTGCGATGTCACTGTAGGGGCTCACGTGCAGACTTTCTCCGTAGGGAGGCCGGGATGCGATAAGAGTCTCTCCTGCGACCGGCCCGGAGTCTTCGTGGCCCGGCACAAGAATTCACCGGACGTTTGTGGGCCGCTTCAACGGTCACGGCCGAGCTGGCGCCTCTCGGACGGAATTCCTGTGCTTCCTTCCGCTCGTCGTCACGCGGAAGGTGAAGCGGCGAGACGTACGGCCAGGGTGACGATGAGCAGGGTGTCGGGGTCGTCGAGGTCGACACCGAACCGCTCACGGATACGGCGCAGCCTGTAGCGCAACGTGTTGGGATGCAGGACCAGGCGCTGTGCGGCCCGTGGAATGTCGCCCGCCTCGTCCAGGTAGGCGGCGAGCGAGCGGACCAGTTCGCCTCCCGCCGCAAGGTCGGCGGCGATCATGTCGTGCACGGGTCCGCCGTGACGTTCCCAGACGGGACGGACCGCATCGAGTACCCGTAGCACCGCCACCGTCTGCGCGGTCTCCCCCGGTCCCGCGTAGCGCACCGGTGGCCGGCCGTCGACGTCCGCCCCGACCGGGACGGGACGGTGGGACCGCAGGCCACGAGCCTCGCGGTCGCGCAGCGCCCTGACGACCAGGAGCGCCTCGGCGTAGGAGTCGGCCGCGTCCAGAGGCGTGGGGACCAGCGGGCCCGCGCCGGTCCACACGGGTGGTGCGCCGGGCGTGGCGGCGGCCAGGGAGTCGAGTTCGCGGGCGAACCCTGCGACGTCACGCTCGTTCCCGCTCATGACGGGAAGCAGCACGATGAGCGCGGGTCCGTCACGCCAGGTGTGGGCGGTGGAGCGGAGGACGGACGCCTGGGCGCCAAGTGCCTGGAGGCTGTACTCCGCGTCGGGTCCGGCACGGCGGTCCCGCTCGGCGACCACCACGGCGCATGCGGTATCGGCGCTGAGTCCCAGCGTCCACAACTGCGAGCGGGGGTCGCCCTCGCCGGTCAGGAGCCCTCGCAGGGCATGCTCCCGCCGCCGGGGCTCGACACTCCCTCGCAGCCGCTCCTGGAGCAGGTAGGGCACGGCGACCTCCGCCGCCCGCCGCAGCACCTGCGGCGCGTCCGGGGAGAGCTGTCCTCCGTCGGCCGCCGCCCAGATGGAGCCCAGCACCTCGCCGCCGCTGCGGATGGCGATCACCAGGCGCTCGGGATCGTCACCCTGAGCGGGCCGGTGGATGACATCGTGGCTGGTCCACAGCGCACGCACCAGTCCGCTGCGGCGCAATTCGGCGACGCGCCACTCGGGCACCCTGCCGCCGAGGATGGTGGACTGCCGCAGTCCGTCGGCGTCGGCGCTGGTGGCCGAGTGCGCCAGAACCCGAAACTGCGTGTCCTCGACGGTGATGGACGCCTGGCAGGCGCGGGCGACGGTCGCCGTCAGCATGACGAGGCCTCCACCGGCGGCACTCTGCGCGAGGCTGTCCTGGCCGCTCGCATCGTTGAGGACCAGCACCGATCGCACGAGTTCCAGAACGTCGTCCCACGTGGCCCACGTGGCCCGGGCGAGCAAGGCCGTGCCCATCTCGCCGGCGGCGGCGCGCGCCGGCTCGGCCGGGTCGGCCGTACCGCCGAGAACGACGGCGGCGGCGCCCTTGCGCGCGGCGTCGCGCACCGCGTCGGCAGCCGCCGCGGCGTCGGGCCGCACCCCCGTGGCGAGCACGATGCGACCGTCGTACGACGAGGCGGTGCCCTCGTCCGCGATCAGGGCACCGTGCAGTGCGGCGTCCTGAGCCGGCGGCGCGACCACGAGACGAAGGATGCCGCTCTCGTCATGAGCGAGAAGGTGCCGCAGCGTGCTCTCCGACGGAACACCACCAGGACTGCCAGGAAACACTTGCATCGCCCCACGATAAGAGAACAGTGACAGCGATCCCGGCGGCTCACAGCCGCCGTCCGCCTCCCGCCAGATCCTCGCCCTGTTCGAGGACGGCGAGCACGGCCTACGGACCAAGGACATCTGCGAAGCACCGGGAACCGGCACACCGAAGGCACCCGGGCCAAGCTCGAACGCCTCGTGAGCCGCGGCATCCCCACAGAACCCGAACCCGGCCTGTTCACCAGCCCCGAACGGCAAGGTGAACAGGCGCCAAGGCTCGCAGAACCACCAAGACGGTACGAAAACAGGGTGGCGATCGTTGCGCACCGCCGGTATCGCGACGTCAGATTCCCGTTCCCAGTGGACGGGCCAGTTGGCCTGGGACTGACAAGCCTGTAGACCGACTTGCCGGGAGCCGCAGAAGGTCGGGCGCCGGGTTTCATTGAGTACCGAACTCAGGCTCTCCGGTGGATGAGAGGTCAGGTACGCGCGTCAATTCTGCAGCTTTGAGGAGTCTAGACCTCAGGCTTTCGGCGCCAACAGCTCCCAACAATGGAGTCGTCAGCGTAAGGAATTTTCTGGCCAGCTCATCATCTCCAATGGGATTATTCTTTCCGCCGCGACAGTCTTCCTTGGCCACGCTGAACTCTCGACCGTCTGTGGTCCGTAGCTGTATTCGACTCCCGTAGCTTTGTCGATCAAGCCAGAGTGCTTCCATTCTGGAATCCTCGTGCAGCGTCACTCGTGCGGCTAGCGAACGAACAGTCGAATCATTCATAGCCGACGAACTGTACCAATCAGGGCCTGGCTGCCGCCTCGTGAGCACCATTGCAGCTGTATAAGGCGCGCTGAACTCAGCGTCCACGATGCTGACCGGCTGGGGATCTCCGAACCATTCGGCCATCTCTCGGAACGATCCGACCTTTACTTCGGCAATATCTTCTGGCAGCAGGGAATATCGGTCGCGTAGTTCCGTCAAGCCATCAAGCATCGAATGGAGATACAGGCAGGCAGGGTACCCCTTGAAATAGGAGTCTTCGATGCGCCAATCGACCCCCAGATTTTTCACGAGCTTCTCGGGCTGGTAGCGGTCGGAGCCGACCATGCGCCAAAACCCAAATTCACTATCGAGGGTGCCGACTGGAGTTCTCACGCCGCTCTCGGCCATGTGGAGGGCGAGGACGCCGGCACGTGCTTGCTCGCCGAAATTGTTTTTGATGTCATTCAGCGGGCGGGAGGATTTGCTGATCCAGACAGGCAAAGGACTTCCCGAGGAAGCGTACCCGAAGGCGTGGCGAGCTTTCTCTGCATCGAGCCCGGCGATGTTCACTGCCGTTGCAGCCGACGTGAAGGCCATCCAAGAAAATTTTGATGGCACCAAACGAGCTTGCTCAGCACTTGACTGAATGGCATCCGCCACCCGGACCCCGACTTCGTACCCGGCAACCACCGCGGCAATGAGTCGCCGGCCATCGATCCGACGCGCTTGCGCGATGGCGAGCGCAGCAGGGATTGCGGCTGCGCTCGGATGTGCACGAAGTGTGTCCTCGTAGTCGAGCGCATCGGACAGGACAGCGTTGACAAAAGCCGCGGTAACCGGATCGGCCTTGTGTCGTGTCCCGACAATCGTCGCATCATCGCGACCGCTCAGTGGGGCGAGCGCGTCAACCACACGACGACCGAGATCGGTTTGCGCTCCACCGAACATGCACCCGACGGTATCCATCAACAAACGTGCCGCTTGCAGCGCTACCCGTTCCGGGATGTCGTCATATGTGAGACGGGTAGTGAAGTCGACTATCGCGTCCAGGTTCGGGGTTGGAGACGCTTCCATGATTTCGCGTTCCTTCGGTGTGTGCGGGGAACCCGCGCGCTCAGATCGGCGCATCAACATGTTCGCTTGATGGTCATCTCGGCGCGGGTAGAAACCTTGCAGGGTCGGCTCAATTACCATTCGGGTGCGAGCCGGTGCAGCGATGTTTCGGCGTTTGGTGTGGCCTTCCACCAAACCCTGAAGCGTTTTCTTTCTCGTATTATGATGAGGCAGGAGAGGGGAATTTCCCCAAGATGTGCGGCTTGGTGCTACTGGACGGTTGCCAGGAACCGGTCCAGTACCCTGGAGCCGAAGCGGAGGGCGTCTACCGGTACTCGCTCGTCCACTCCATGGAACATGGCTTGGAAGTCGTATCCCATGGGCAGGCCGAGGGGTACGAAGCCGTAGCCGTCGATACCAAGTCGTGAGAACTGCTTGTGGTCGGTTGCGCCGGAGAGGGAGTACGGCACGACATGACTTCCCGGATCTTCAGCGAGAAGTGCTTCGCGCATGGCGGTGAAGACTGGTGATTTGACGGGGGCCTCCAAGGCGGGTGCATGGTGGACGAACCGCCAAGTGACGTCTGGTCCGACGAGAGTGTCCATCGTCGCTGCGAATTCTTCCTCACCGCCTGGGACAAACCGCCCGTCGATATATGCGACAGCGACGCCGGGAATGACGTTCAACTTATAGCCTGCGCTGAGCATTGTCGGATTGGCGCTGTTGCGCAGCGTTGCTTCGACGATCGTTGCTGACTCCCCAAGTCGCTCCCGGAGGAGCGCAGGGCTGAGGTCTGGATCGTCCGGGTCGACTTCCGTTCCGGCGATATCGGCGAGCTGCTCGAGCGCTGCGCGGACCGTCGGCACTACGCGCAGTGGCCAGCGGTACTGATCGATGCGTGCGATGGCGCCCGCGAGCCGGGCAATCGCGTTTTCGGTGTTGGGTTTCGCACCATGTCCAGCTCGACCACGGGCCTCGAGCTTGAGCCACGCCTGCCCACGCTCTGCGGCACCGACTGGATAGATGCGAGTGTCCTGCCCCGCATAGAAGCGGTAGCCTCCGCTCTCGCTGATGCTCTCGGTACAGCCCTGGAAGAGGTCGGCGTGGTTGTCGACGAGCCACTTTGACCCGTAGGTCATGGTGTCTTCTTCGTCCGCGGTGAACGCAAGCACGATGTCTCGCACCGGTCGGCGGTTCTGACGGGCCCACCCACGGACGACCGCGAGCATCATCGCGTCCATGTCCTTCATGTCGACCGCGCCTCGACCCCAAACAACTCCGTCGCGAATCTCGCCGGAGAATGGATGTGCGCTCCAGTCGGCCGGCATGGCGGGTACGACGTCGAGGTGACCGTGGACCAGCATTCCTGGCAGAGAAGATCGGGTCCCTTCAATGCGGGCAACCACATTCGCTCGACCGGTCGCGGATTCAAGGATCGTCGGTTCGATACCAGCTTCGGCGAGCCGCTCCGCAACGTATTCGGCCGCAGGTCGCTCGCATGCATCTCCTGAGCCTCGGTTGGAGGTGTCGATACTGATCAGCTCGGATGTGAACTGGACTGCTTCGTCTTCGACCTGACGCATTCCCGCTGCAGAGTCCCTTTCGATTGTCATGGGGGCCTCCCGAACCTGGGTGGTGCCGTGATCCGTGCTCATCTCAAGCACCCAGGTAGCTGCGGATGATGCGCCGGTAGATCTCAACCGTCTCCAACGTCTCTGCAAGCGAAACCGACTCCGAGTTTGACCCGCTCTTCGTGGTGTGTGTCTCGGTGTCTGATGCGGTGTCTTCGCGGCCGTATGGGCCGAACATCACGGTCTCGATGCCCGCATCGAGTAGGTAATGCGCGTCTTCGAATCCCGCAGTCGCGCTCATCGCGGGATCGTCGCCTGTGACCTCGCGGTACGCTGCTGCGCACTCACGAACGATCCGAGCGTCGGGGTTGATCTCCGCTGAGTTCACCTCAAGCCGGCGTTCAACGTCGTAGGAAAAAAATCCTGGCCGATCCTTCAGGAGTTCTTCGACGACAGCGACGATCTGGGCTTCAGCCGTATCGAAGGTTTCGCCGGGCACAAGACGGCGGTCCAGCGAGATGACACATTTGTCGGCGACGAGATTTGGCTTGTCGCCGCCATGGATGGTGCCCACGTTCAGGGTTGGGCTGGGGACCAGTGGGTGCGTTGTCCGGGCGAACACCTCGGGCAGCTGCGACTCAAGACGGACGATGAGTTCGGCGGCCGCCACGATGGCGTTGCGGCCCAGCCAGGGGCGTCCGCCGTGCGCCGACTCACCGTACAACGTGACGTCGAGCCAGAGGCACCCTCGGTGCGCCAGCCTGACGGTGGACCCGGTGGGCTCACAGACCACGGCGGCATCGCCGGTGAGATGACCAGATGAGACAAGATACCCCGTCCCGACAGTGCCGCCACTCGTCTCATCGGCGACGCAGGCGACCACCAGACGACCCCGGGTGACGTCTCCGGCATCGGCGGCGCTGATGGCGGCGCGCACCATCGCCGCGACCCCTGCCTTCATGTCGAGGGAGCCGCGTCCGTAGAGCTGACCGTCTTCGATATGCCCGGAGAACGGGTCACCCAGGTATCCGGAGCCCGGTGGCAGCGTGTCCATGTGCCCGTTGAAGATCAACGTGGGGCCCTCACGTTGTGTATCGAAAGTGGCCACGACGTTCGGACGATTCGGCTGCCCCTCGAGGATGCGCACAGACCACGCGTCTGAGTCGAATTCACGCACTATCCTCTCAGCGACCGCGGCCTCGTTACCGGGAGGGTTAACGCTGACGGTCCTCACCATGTCGACGAGCAGGTCCTGCAGTTTGACTTCCATGTTCATGTTGCGGCTCTCTCCAGTCTCGATTGCGACGCCTCCGCGAGCGTCGTGAGGTGCGCCTGCCTCTTGGGCTGCTTGAGGGGGATTGAGGCGGTCGTCGATCTTGTCCAGCCTCTTCGCTGTCTGGGGCGTAATCTCAGTTGGGTTGGGGGGATGCCGCCTCGGCACCGTCTCGCAGGGCGTTCCCGCGTGTCTCTTTCAGGGTGAAGAACAGAGCCACTGTTGCGATCAGCGTGATCGCGGTGGCGTAGATCGCTGGAGCGATGGTGACGCCGGTAGCAGACACCATCCACGCAGCGATGAACGGCGCCGTCCCGCCGAATGCGGCGTACGAAAAGTTGTAGCTGACGGCGTTGCAGGTGTACCGAACCGAGGTGGGGAAGAGCTCGCCGGCGATGATGAAAGCTGCCGTTGAGACGGGGCCGAGGCAGGCAGCGAACAAGATCATCCCGAGCATGGCGAGGGCGACGTGCCCAGCCGTGACCAGCAGGAAGCAAGGGATCAGCGCCACTATCAATACGCCATTGCCGATCAACAAGACGGGGCGTCGTCCGTACCGGTCGGCGAGCGACCCGCCGACGAGGATGAAGATTCCGAAACACAGAGATGCGGCACAGCTCATCAGCAGAGCGTCATCGCGTGAGTATCCGAGGGTGCCGGTGAGGTAGGTCACCATATACGAATTGAGGATGAAGGATGCGGTTGCGGTGACGGCAGTCGCCGCCGCGAGCTGGAGCATGCGGCGCCACTGCGTCTTGAGCGCCGTCGCGACTGGATTCTTCACCTGCTCGCCTTCTTCCTTCATGGCGATGAACTCGTCGCTTTCCTTCAGCCGAAGCCGAAGGTAGAGGCCGATGAGTCCCAGGGGTGCTGCCAGGAGGAAGGGGATCCGCCAACCCCAGGCTTCGTAGGCTGCGTTATCGAGTACCGACGAGATGAGGTAGAGCAGCGCGGCGACGACCAGTGGGGGGATGGCGACGGCGAAATTCAAGATGCCGATGGTCCGGCCCCGCTTAGCTGGCTCGGAGGTCTCCAGCAGATACGAGCTGGCACCGGCGAACTCACCGCCGACCGAGATGCTCTGCACGACGCGGCACAGCAGGAGCAGCAGCGGGGCCACGACACCGATCGAGGACCAGGTGGGAAGGATTCCGACGGCGAAGGTGCTGGCCGCCATCAATAGCAGGGCGGTCGTGAGCGCGCGAGTCCGCCCCAGACGGTCACCGATGGCGCCGAAGAGAATGCTGCCGAACGGCCGTACAACGAAGCCCAGAGCGAAGATGGCAAATGTGCTGAGGACCGCTGCGGCCTGGTCACCCGGAGGGAAGAAGTGCGTGGCGATCGTGGGTGCGACAAGGGCGTATATGCCGATGTCGTAGTACTCGGTGAAGGTACCAACGCAGGCGGCGAAAGTGTCCCGCTTGGTGCGCTTCTGGGGAAGAGTGGCCGTGGCGCGGCCTTCCTTGTTCAACTCCTCGGAGTAAGACGGAGTGGCTTCCATCGTGTCCTCTTCTGGTTCGGATTGCGCCGACGTCTTCGTCGGCGCTGTGTTACCTGCCTGACCGGGCCTGCCAGTGGACCGGATTCAGGTCGTGGTTGTACAGCAGCAAGGGTGTCTGACCAGGCTGAGCGGCGGGTCAGGCGTCCAGACTGTCGGCCGTCATTTCGGCCTGGGTGTCGGCGATGCACCCCTTGTACTCCCCGAACGGAAATGCGAGGGGCTTCGCCCTCGCAGCGCCACTCGCTGTCTGCAGTTCCTGCATCGATCTCTCCTGTTTTCTGGTCGCCCGCGTCCCCGCCGGCTGGCGGCATGGGCGTAAGGGGCCCCCTTGTGGCGAACTCACGGGGTCCACCGTGTGCCGGTCTGGGGCTCGACCGGGGGCATGTGCCAGCTCGCGAGTCTGGGGATCCTTGACTCCACCGCCCCCGTAAGGGGCCTTGCCGAGAGCGGGCCGGGTGAGCCTGTTCAGGCCTCGTCGGGCGGTCAGCGGAAGGAGCCGTCGATCCTGGCTTTACCTACCGTCGGAGAGTTCTGCTGCTCGGCCGTTTTCGGCCCGCTGCCATCGTCATCACAAGCTCCCTAAATCAGACCTCGCACGGCGCAGAGCCAGCCCGCGATAGCAAGCGGGTGCATTCCAACCTTCAGCCGGAACGGGCCGAATAACCGTGATCGGTATCGTGGGCCCGCCTTGGACATGCTGTCCAATGCTGATTGGGCACGACTTCCATGCTGGTTCGGCATGGTTGCGCCACTACGCCGGCCGCCTCGGCCCGTGTCGATCTTGTCTCCGTAGATCCTCTGATCCCACCCGCAGGGTGTCGCACGCACACATCGTCGACAGGGTCTGCGGGACGGACTCACGCTGACTCGGCTGTTCTCAGGCCCGGATACTGCGGCTACAGTTCTTCGAGAAATGCCATCGCCTCATCTCACTTATAGTTTTCATGCGGGTTCGGCATACTTGTCCCATGGACCTACGTCTGCTGACCGCTCTGGTCGCGGTTAACGAGGCTGGCTCGGTGACGGCTGCAGCTCGGGAGCTGCTCATCGCTCAACCCGCTTTGTCCAGGCAGCTTCAGCAGCTCGAGCATCAGCTGGGTATCGCACTCTTCGACCGGAGGCACCGTCGACTCACTCTGACGGCGGCAGGTCAGCAATTCGTCGAAGCTGCGACCGCCGTGCTGAGGAGTGCTGAAGCTGCTCGTTCACTCGCCGAGTCACTCGCTGAGGGCCGGTTGGCGCGCGTGAGGATGGTGGCATCGCCGACATCTGCGGTCGATCTAGTCGCTCCATTTCTCGCGACGCTCGGTTCGGCCGACCCGTTGATCACAGTCGAAGAGGCTCAGTACGCCGAGGCCATCGAGCGCCTCAGGTCCGGATACGATCTTGCGTTGGTCTCTGCCCCGCCTCCGCGGGATCTGGCTACACGGGAGATCGCCGTCGTGTCCATCCGAGCCTATGTCGACTCGTCTCATCCGTTCGCCCGCGCCGATGAGGTGTCGCTGGAGGAACTAGCGCTACATCGGTTGATCATGCTCGACCTGAGCACCCAACCCCGGCGCATCGTTGATCAGGCATTCGCCGAGGCAGGGCTACCCAATCCTGACCTTATCGAGTGCAGCACGCCCCAGGTGGTCCAGGCGCTGGCCGCCGCCGGCCGTGGCATCGCCGTGGCCACGGACGACCCGCTCTTCGGGCTCGTCCCTGTCAACGTCCGCGCGCCTCGCGGTCGCTTGACAGTGACGGTGCACGCCGCCTGGGACCCCGGACACCATGCCGCGCACGAACTCGACCATCTCGCGAAGCGGGTGAGCGACTTCAGACGTGAGCGATACGCATCCTGAGTGGGCGTTTAGGGATGGATTCTGGCGTTAAGTCGCCCTCGCGGCTAACAACCTTCGGATTGATTTTTACCTTACATGCGCCTTCACGGCCTTCCGGGCACCGATGCGCGTGTCCGTTTGACTACTTGTAGGCGCTGGATTCCGTCTGGTTTAGCGATGGGGTAGAAGATTCCCGCCGGTGCGGAGCTTCCAGGCATTTCAGGCCGCACAGTTTGGCGACGAATGCGACAAAGCATGTTGAAACGGTCGGCGTGAATCAACATTAAACGCCCACTAACTTCCAGTCGATACGGGTCCGCACCGCCTCGGCGGCCTGCCAATCGGTGAGGTTCTCCACGAACTGCAACACCAACGCCAGAGCCGGCTTGCCCGGGGACCAGGCACGTTTGCCCCGCGCGGGGAACAGGCCCGCAAACTGCTCGTCCGTGAACAAGACGCCCAGCTCGTCGCGAACCGTGATCGCCAGACTGCCTTTCGGGAACGCCGCCCGCGCTACCCGCACCGTTTCCGCGGGAACTTCTCCTGGCATCAGCGGCTTCATCGACACTCGGACCCCACCCCGAACGCAAACGTCGGTCTCCAAGACCACAACCAGGTCTTGGAGACCGACGTCACGCACGAGCCCGGCAATTCGCCAACAGCGTCCCCGGAGGGCGGCGGGCCGTCGAGTGCGTAGCGGCAGACATCAGCCGGCCTGGTGGGCTCTTCGGCTCGGGCCCGTACTGGTGTGGGTGAGAAGCAGCAACGTCTGGCGGCGAGTTCCGGCAGCACCGTGGATCGGCTGGACCGCACCGGGCCGGATGTTCAACCCGCCCCATACCATGCCCGGTTATGGCAGATGACGTGCTCGACTACTCCCAGCCCGGCCCCTTCACGAGCCTGCACGCGACGCAGCTCCAGCTCATCGAGAGCCTGCCGGATGACCCCGTGGGCATCTGTGCCGCCGCGCAGGGCCTGGTCATTCAGCCCGCGGACGCCATCGCGTCAGGGATTCCTGAGGTACGGCTCGCGGAGAAGAACATCCGGCCGGTCAGCGAGCTGATAGCCGCTCTGATCGCCCTCGATCCGTCCCCGCTGCACGAGGCTCGCACCCCCGAGACTCGGGTGATCGGCACCTGCCGGCACTTCGCCACCATCGCCTGTGCGTTCCTGCGAGCGCGGAGCATCCCCGCTCGGGCCCGGTGCGGCTTCGGGACCTACTTCCTGGAAGGCTGCGGCGTCGACCACTGGATCACCGAGTACTGGAACGCCGATCAGCGGCGCTGGGTGCGCGTCGACACCGAACACCTCAGCAGGACCTATGTCGAACATCCCGAGGATCTCGCTGTGGGCGAGTTCCTGACCGGCGGCGAGGCGTGGGTTCAGTACCGCCAAGGTTTGGCCGACGGCCAGAAGTTCGGGGTGGCCGGTGTCGATTTCGCCTGGGGACCGGCCGAGATCAGCGGCAACGCCGTCCGCGACCTCGCGGCGCTCTGCAAGCAGGAAATGCTGAACTGGGACGAATGGGGCCGCATGACCGATGCCTATCAGGGCAAGACGGGTCCCGACTACGACCAGCTCATCGACGAGGTCGCCGATGCCTGCTCCAAGGACGATCCGCCGACTCTGACTCGACTGTTCGCCCGGGAACACTTGGCCGTTCCCCACGGCATGGCCGGATGAACCGATCCGGGGACTGGCAGCGGAGCGCCGACGACCCCGCCGGTCCCCGACTGCTCAGGTCGTGGCAGCCTGTTCTGCCTTGGCCGGGTGCTGGCGAGCCGATAGGAGTCGGTGCCGGTCTCGATGATGGTCGGCGCTGCAGCTGCCACCGCTTCGTGGCGTACGACAGGTCCTTCCGGCAGGCGTCGAGAACGCGCCCTGGGCTGCGACGACCGCCTCAGTCCGCTGCTGGAAGCATTAGCCGTTCTTCTCGTTCAGCTCCAGGTCCCTGGGCGGAGCGGGGCCCTGCTCTGGACGGGTGGTACGCGCCCACCAGCAGTGTGTCGGCGGTGCGCGGCCCGCCGGTGGCGGCAGGCAGCACGTCCACAGTGATTTCGGTGA
This sequence comes from Streptomyces sp. NPDC001508, assembly GCF_040298665.1. Classification (NCBI taxonomy): domain Bacteria; kingdom Bacillati; phylum Actinomycetota; class Actinomycetes; order Kitasatosporales; family Streptomycetaceae; genus Streptomyces; species Streptomyces sp. NPDC001508. The sequence goes on along the minus strand of NZ_JBEPAP010000012.1, from coordinate 91,763 downwards.
ATCCGGCCTCGTCGAGCAGCTCGACCCACACATGCTTCTGGAGAACCCAACGGCGCATCCTCGTCGCTTCGCCGTCCGGCGTCTTTGCCGGGATGTCGGCGGCCACGGCATCGGGCCGGGCGGGCGCCCCGTTCAGGTAGTGGGCGAGGGTCGCGAACACCAGGCGCCCGCCCGGCTTGAGCGCGGCGGCAACCGCGGGCAGCACCTCGCGGCGAATCTGCTGGGGGTACGAGTCACCAAGCGCGACAACATCGCGTTTCTGATCGGCGAGCTCATCGTCCTGGCGACCTTCGTGGGCTTCGCGATTGTCGCCATCAGCCAGGGAGTGAACGGCGCGGAGTGGACAGTCCTGCCCTTCTTCAACCGTGCCGAATTCACCCCTGGCCTGATCTTCGGCGCGGTCTCTGTAGCGGTGCTGTCCTTCCTCGGCTTCGACGGGATCTCCACCCAGGCCGAGGAAGTGGAAGGCGGCAGGCGAATGGTCGGCCGGGCCACGATGCTCTGTCTGATACTGGTGTCCGTCCTGTTCATCGTGCAGACATACCTGGCCTCGCTGCTCCTCCCCGGATTCCACCCGCTCGCGGAGGGGAGCGCAGAGAACCAGGCCTTCTACCACGTTGCCGGGGCCGCCGCCGGGCACTGGCTGGAGATCGTCACCGCCGTCGCGAAGGCGCTGGGCGTCGGGCTTGCCTGCAGCCTGGTCGCGCAGAACGCCACCTCGCGTCTGCTGTACTCGATGGCCCGGGACGGCAACCTGCCGCGGTTCCTCAGCCACGTCAACGCACGTACTCAGGTGCCGGATCGGGCGATCCTGCTGGTGGCCGGCGTCAGCCTCGCCCTCGGCCTCGGATTTGTCGGCCAGCTGGAACTCCTGTCCACCCTGGTCAACTTCGGCGCGCTGCTCGCCTTCCTGCTGCTGCACGTCTCCGTCGTGTCCTACTACCTGATCAAGCGACGCCAGCGCACCTTCGGAATCCACCTGGCCGTCCCCGTGATCGGCTTCGCGGTCATCGGATACGTGGTCGCCAACATGGACATGCACGCGAAGATCGGCGGACTGATCTGGCTGGCGATCGGCCTGGCAGTGGTCCTGGTACGCAAGGCGACGGGCCGCCCGATCACACTGGACCTCAGCGGAGCGGAGCGAGAGGCCGCCTCCACCAGCGCATAGCCACCCGCGTGACGTCTCACCGGTTCGGCCCGGCCGGCGCCGTGGGTCTCCAGCCTCAGCGTCAGACCGTTCGCGCAGGTCGCCTCCTCCTCTCCCCCGCCATGGGAACTGAACCGGCTGCCACTACCTCTGCGCGCGCTGCTGGAGACAGAGCCCATGCCGGTCTCAGTCCCCTAGCGGCCCCCCGTCCCACGAAGAAGGAATAGCTGTCATGAACACCGAGGGCATCCACAGGAAGCAGCGGATCGAATCTGTGCCGGCTGAGTCCCCCGGACACGCCAGCCAGCGAGGTTCGGTGAGCCGTGGCAGGTCGACGGACGTCACAGGTGAGATTGCCCGGTTCGTCTCCGGGGCGCGGTTCGAGGACCTCGACACCGGCACGGTCGAGCACCTGAAACGGCTCGTCCTGGACGGCGTCGCCAATGCCGTGGGCGGGCTCCACACGGCAGCCTCCCGGATCCAGCAGGGCCTCATCAGCGATCTCGGCTCCGAGCGGGTGGCTCGCGTCCTCGGATCGGGCGAACGGGCTTCCCTGCTGACGGCCACCTACGTGAACGCGGCCTGCGCGAACGCTCTCGACTTCGACGACACCTACAAGACGTTCCTTCACCCTGGGGCTACGGCCATCGCACCAGCGCTGGCCGTAGCGGAGAAGCTGTCGGCCCACGGACGCGACGTCCTCGCCGCGGTGGCGGTCGGATACGAGGTGCCGATCCGGGTGGCCGAAGCGGCCCTCCCGAGTCCGGAACGACGCGGCCAGGTCTGGGGCTTCGCCCCCTGGCAGACCCTGGGTTCGGCGTCGGCGACTGCCAACCTGCTCCGGCTGGACACCGAGACCACCCGCCATGCCCTCGGCGCGGCCGCCTTCAATGCCCCTGTGCCGAGCATCCGGAAGGAAGGCCTCGAGCCGGAGGACCGGCCCCTTTCGTGGATGAAGAACAACTATGGATGGGCCGCCATGGGAGGAGTGCTGGGAACGCTCCTCGCTCAGGAGGGGGTCCGCAGCAGTCGGACGGTGCTGGACGGCGAACGCGGTTTCTGGGTGATGGCCGGTTCGGACCGGTGCGACGTCGAGCTGCTGACCGCCGGCCTGGGCAACGAATTCCGCCTCCGGTCGACCCAGGTCAAACCCTATGCGTCGTGCCGCTGGACCCACTCCGCCCTCGATTGTGTAAGGCAGCTGCGGTACGACGGCAACCTGCCCGCGCTCGCGGACATCGAACGTGTCGAAGTCCACACCTTCCAGGAGCTGGCGGCGAACTTCACGAACGCCGCCCCCAAGGACATCGTCGACGCCCAGTTCAGCCTGCCCTACCTCCTGGCCCTCGAGCTTGCCGGACGATCGCCGGCACGGGGACTTGTCGAAGCAGACCTCACCGATCCGGCCATCCACGATGTCGCCGGCCGCATCGCGGTCCATCACAACGAAATAATGGACGAGTCCTTCCACTCGGGACACATGCCGTCGCGCATCGTGTGCCGTCTCCGAACGGGCGAGAGCGTCGAGACAGCGGTGAGCGATCCCGTCTGGGGCAGTCCTACGGACCCGTTCACCGACGACGACCTGATGGCCAAATGCATCGCCCTCCTCGAACCCACTTGGGGCCGTGCAGCGACCACCAAGCTGATCGACGGCATCCTGTACCTCGACCAGATCAGCGACCTCGCCACGATCCTGCCCGGGTGACTGTGTCGTCCTCCAGCTCCATCGACCAACGCTGTCAGGATACGACCATGCCGACGGTCAGGATTCCGGAATTGTCCATGCAATCCAACAGTCACTGACAGCAGAAGCTTTCGACGCGCATGTGCATCCGGCCGCCTATTCACCATCAAGGACAGTCGCAGACACACAGGGCGAGGCAGTGCGACCTCGCCGAACGGCCCGTGTTAGGAATCCGTGGGAATGATGCGTAGACGATTTTCGCACTTCATCGGTGCGACGGTGATGACCCTGGTGATGACGGGAGTCGGCGTAGCTTCGGCTGCGGGGGCGTCCGCGCCAGCCGCTCTGCTGGTGCAGACCGACCAGGGTGCGGTACGAGGCGTCACAAGGGAGGGCGTGGACGACTTCTTGGGTATTCCCTTCGCGGCTCCGCCTGTCGGCGACTTGAGGTTCAAGCCTCCGCAGCCGGCTCATGCCTGGAGCGGTGTCCGCGAAGCGGATCAATACGGCAGCAGGTGCCCCCAGCAGGCGAACCCGACCGGTCCGAAGTCCGATACCGAGGATTGTCTGTTCGTGAACGTGCAACGCCCGGCCGGCACCAGGCCGGCGCAGCGTTTGCCAGTCCATGTGTACATCCATCAGGGTGGCTTCGTCCGTGACGCGGCAAGCAACTACAACATGGACACGATCGTCCGCGCCAATAACACGATCGGGGTGACGATCAACTATCGGCTCGGTGTGTTCGGTTTCCTGGGCCTGCCCGGGCTGACAGCCCAGCAGGGCGAGTCAGGAAATTACGGTTTCCAGGATCAGCAAGCGGCGCTGCGCTGGGTGCAGAGCAACATCGCGGCCTTCGGTGGTGACCCGGCGCAGGTCACCATCGGCGGGAACTCCGCGGGTGGCTGGTCCGCATGCGGTCACCTGGTGGCCCCCCACTCACACGGGTTGTTTTCTCAAGCAATGATCCAAAGCGGTGGCTGTTCTTCCCGCACCCAGGCCCAGGCCGAAACCACCGGCAGGGCCTTCGCTGTGAAGGCCGGCTGCACGAACCCGGCGACCATGGTCACCTGCCTGCGAGGCCTCCCCGCGGCGCGACTCGTTGAGGCGAGCAGCTCGTCGGGGTTCACAGCGCATCTCGTGAGCGGCACACCCACACTCCCGGAAGATCTCCGTCAAGCCATCCACGAAGGCAACTTCGCGCGTGTGCCGGTGGTAATCGGCACCACACATGACGAGTTCCGCAGCAGACCGTCCGGGCTCATCGGTTGGACCCGACAGCGGTACGAGAACTGGGTTCGCACAGCCTTCGGCAGTAACGGCCCGGCGGTGTCGGCCCATTATCCCTGGCCGGCAAGCGCCGATCAGTTCACGGCCGCCTATCTGGTTGAGGCGATTTTCACTGACTCCGATGCCTACTCAGGCGGCTTTGCCGACCCTGGCGAATGGTATAACGGGAGCGGTTTCAGCGGCTGCGATAACCGACGCCTCACCAAGGATTTCTCGCGTCACACTCGAACGTACGCGTATGAATGGTCTCCTGACGCGGTCAGCCCTGGTCCGGTTTACGTTCCCGGTTTCGCCAATGGAGCCGCGCACCTCTCCGACTTGGCCTACCTCTGGCCCAGCTTCACAACTGACGGTGTAGCGGTCGCATCACGTTTTGACCCTGCGGACTGGAGCCTGTCCCGCAAGGTTGTGCGATATTGGGGCGCCTTCGTGAAGAAAGGGCAGCCGAACGTTCCACGCCAGATGAACTGGCCGCCGTACACCGCCACTTCAGGTCATCGACTTCTGCTGCAGACCGCCCAGAGCATGGTGATCGACGATGCCGCCTATGTCGCTGAACATCAGTGCACATTGTGGGACGGGCTGCCCGGCATCAGCGTGAGCTGGCCGAAATGATCCGGCTGCCAGGCTCCGTAAGAGGCGTCGGCTGCTTATCCAACACAGCTGGACTGGCAGGCATAGTGCTCTGACCCCGCGTTGGGTGGTACGGCGACCGCGCAGACAGGCCGTCAGCAGTGGTAGCCACCTGCCCACGGTGAGCGCCCGCGTCCGATGGCCGGCTGACCGACAATCACCTGTCGCCAACAGGCGGCACCAACGCCGAGGAGGCACTGTCGTATGAGCATGTTCATCCACGTTCCCGAAGCCACGATCACCGGACCGCTCGAGCCCAACGGGCAGCGGCCGGGAGCCGCCGTTGGTCCACTCGCGGCCGCGGTGCCGCGCGGCCCGTACCCCGAAACCTCCTTGCGGCCACGACGGCCGATTCACTCAATTCTCCGTCCAGCTGAAGGAAGACCTGCACTCACATGAGCGACAGACTCCGCCGCAGCGAACATGATCTGCTCGGGGACCGGGATGTGCCCGCCGATGCGTACTGGGGTGTTCACACCCTGCGTGCCATCGAGAACTTCGCCATCACCGGTACGCCTATCTCCGCCTACCCGCATCTGATCGACGCCCTCGCTACCGTCAAGGAGGCTGCCGCCCTCGCCAACGAGGAGCTGGGTCTGTTGGAGCCGAGGAAGGCTGCAGCGATCGTCACCGCTTGCCGTGAGATTCGCGGCGGTGCGTTGCACGACCAGTTCGTCGTCGACGTCCTCCAAGGCGGCGCCGGCACCTCAACCAACATGAACGCCAATGAGGTCGTGGTAAACGGGGCGTTGGAGCTCCTCGGCCACGACAAGGGCGAGTACCAGTACCTGCACCCCAACGAGGACGTCAACCTCGGTCAGTCGACCAACGACGTCTATCCGACCGCCGTGAAGGTGGCGACGGTTTTCGCGGTGCGCGGGCTGCTCAAGGCGATGGCCGTGCTCCAGGACGCGTTCGCTCGCAAGGCCTTCGAGTTCCGTGGCGTGCTCAAGATGGGACGTACTCAGTTGCAGGACGCGGTGCCTATGACGCTCGAGCAGGAATTCTCGGCGTACGCCGTCATGCTCGACGAGGACCGGGCCCGGCTCGCCGAAGCCGTCGAGCTGATCCACGAGATCAACCTGGGTGCCACGGCCATCGGCACCGGCCTCAACGCCCCTGCGGGATACGCCGAGTCGGCCCGCCGCCATCTCGCCGAGATCACCGGGCTGCCACTGGTCACCGCGGCCAACCTGGTCGAGGCCACCCAGGACTGCGGCGCCTTCGTACAGATGTCCGGCGTGCTCAAGCGCATCGCGGTGAAGCTCTCGAAGAGCTGCAACGACCTGCGGCTGCTGTCCTCAGGGCCGCGCGCGGGGCTCGGTGAGATCAACCTGCCCCCCGTGCAGGCTGGTTCCTCGATCATGCCCGGCAAGGTCAACCCGGTGATCCCCGAGGTCGTCAACCAAGTCGCCTTCGAGGTGATCGGCAACGACGTCGCCATCACCATGGCGGCCGAGGCCGGACAGCTCCAGCTCAACGCCTTCGAGCCGGTCATCCTGCGCTCCCTCTCGGACAACATCACACACCTGCGCAACGCCTGTGTGACCCTCGCGGAACGCTGCGTTGCCGGCATCACCGCCAACACCGAGGTGCTGCGCCGGACTGTGGAGAACTCCATCGGCCTGGTCACCGCCCTGAACCCGCACATTGGGTACACAGCCGCGACCGCGATTGCCAAGGAGGCCCTCGCCAGTGGCCGGGGAGTGGCCGAACTCGTCCTGGACAGAGGCCTGTTGCCGGCCGAACAACTGGCGTGGCTCCTCAGCCCCGAGCAGGTGGCGGGCACTGGCCCGGGAGCAGGGGTTACTCAGCCGGACTGAGCGAGACCAACACGTTCGAGCGCGCTGCGGAATCTGACCAGATCAGCCGGGTACCGGTACCCGGCGCTCCGCACCTATCCGAAGGCCGGTCTGCATGTGCTCGATGTAGAGGTCGGGCTTGGCGACCCCGGTCTTGAGGTTGTCCGGCACGAGCCGGCGCGGGACGCCGCCGAAGTGCGGAAGGCTGCGACGTGTGCTTCCGTCCATGCGTGCTGGTCCAGATGCAGCACCGGATGCACGAACATGTGCCGCGAGCAGGGCAGCACCATCACGAATGCCCAGACCCGGTGCCGCCGACCGGTGCGCGGGTTGATCCACTGGCCCAGGAAGCCGTAGTCGGTCTGGGCAGAGGATCTCGCTTCGCGGCGACCGCCTTCATCGCTGCCCGCTCCGTGGGGTAGTTGCTGCGGATCTCCGCGAGCATGCGCACCGCACGCTCACGAAGCTCGGGAGGGTGGCGGGACGGACGTGCCATGACTCGATCCTCTCAGGGAATCGAGCCTCCATCAGACCCGGAGCGGTTCACCGGTCCATCCTGGAGCATCTCTTCGAAGTGGCCCGAGTGGACGTTCAGAGCTTCGGCATGGACTCCGACGACCTGGACCTGAAACTCCCTCATACGGGTGTGGAATTCGGACAGCCCCTTCCCGATACCCGGAACCAGCGCATGGGGCATGCAGGGTCCGGATAGCGGGCGGGGAAGCGAGCGCGCAGCGGGTGGCCTGCGGAAAGCGGCGCGCCCCAGGGGAAGAGTTCCTTCCGGTCAGGAGTCCGGTTCGACTTAACCAGCACGGTGGAGGAGCCCATCGCGGCCCCAGAGCCAGGCCCCGTGCTCGGTCCACAGACCGACATGAACATCATGCCGAGCGGGATTGTGAACAACAGAGCCCGACTCGACCAGCGGACTCCTACGCTGGGAAGCGCAGGGCCGGCTCCCCAGACCGCGGTGATCAGCAGGGCCAACGACCCGAGCGCGAGGCCGCCTTCTGTGCCACCGGCGAGACCGGCCCGCAATCCCCGGGCCACGCCATTCACGCAGCCGGCCAGGGCCGCGACAGTGATCGTCAGGGACGTAGCGCCTGACGCAGGCTCAGGCCGTGGCGGTGGCGTAGCCGGTGCATCTCCCAGAAGGACAGGGCGGTCACGGTGACAGGGGCGCCCATCATGAAGACCCCTCTGGCGAACAGCGGGACGTCGGCGTAGGCGCCGGTGATCACATCGAGCAGTGCCAGCTCCCAGGACAGGACGAGGGCGAGGATGGGCGGTACCAGTTCGTGGATGTCGGCAGTGCGCAGGACATGGACGAGCGCCAGACCGATGCCGTAGAGGGCGAACCCGAGCGACCACAGGCACATCAGCGCGAGGACGATTTTGCCGGGCACACCGATGACGTCCCTGAATCCCTTGGTGACCGGGTCTGGTGCCATGGCCAGCGGAAAGGTGGCCATGGCGGCCACCAGGGCGATGATCGAGGCCAGGGAACGCAGGGCGCGGCGCACATACAGGCGCCGCACCGGGCCTTGGGCGGCGGCCACGAACACACCGACCACCACGGGGAAGGTGCCGATGAGCACCAGGACGTTGATCCAGCTCTGGTCGAACCGGTTCGAGAGCGCGGCCTCGACGTCCCCGGTGTCGCTGATCAGGCCGTAGGTGACGGTGAGCCAGACCCAGGCAGCGACGCCCAGCACGGTCCGCCACAGCTGCAGCCGGCCGACGGTGGCGTCTTCGACACGGTCCGGGCGCGAGGGACGGAACACCCGTTGGGCGGCGTACAGCGGATTGCGGACACAGCGCAGGATCTGCGAGCGGCGCGTCGGTTCCGGGGCGGGCGGCATGCCGGGCGGCGGCATCCAGCCGTGCGGGTGCGGCGGCTGGGGGCCCCAGCCCGCCGGTGGCGGCTGCGGCGGATACGGGCCGCCCGGCGGCGGAACGAACGGAGGGGGGTAGGGGCCCGGCGATCCGGGTCCTGGTGGTTGCCCGGGCGGGCCGAACTGCGGACGTCCGTAGCCATTTCCTCCGTGAGAACTCACGGTATACCCCCGTTGTTTGCTGTCCGGTTGAGCCTGGCGGATCTTACCCGTGAACCTCAGGGCCAGGCCATGCTTTCGGCGGCCGGAGCACCTGGCCCGACTCATCCGCGAAGCACAGCCACGCGTCCTGGTCCCTCACCGTCTTTCCACGCGGGGCCAGGTCTCCTGATCCGCGCGGCCACCGCATCCTCGTCCCGCTCGGCGGCCCGGCGCAGGGGCACCTGCACCGCGAACCTCATCTGGTGCAGGCCGCGCCAGGTCTGCGCCGGACTGAAGCGGACGTGGAAGCGTCGCGCGATCACCGTGGCCACCCGGGCCAGGGTCCAGCGTTGATACTCCACCCAGCGGTGCGCGGCCGGCCCCTTGTCCGGCTCGCCGACCGGCCAGGCCGCCTCCCCCCGCCCGGGCGTCATCCGCGACCGCCGCTCCGGCGCTCCCTTGGACCGCAGCGCCTGCACACCGCTGGCGCCGGCGGGCATGCCAGGTGTACGCGGACTAGGTGTACGCGGACTTCCGGGAGGTGCGTAATCACCGCGCGACCTGCGGCGGCGCCACCCCCCTACGCGGCTGTCGGACTCCCCCTCGTTCTTGTCCCCCTGGTCGCCGCCACGTCCTCCCCACACCTCATGGGCACAGCCGTGAACACCCGTCCACTGGCGATCACCATGGCCGCAGCGACAACAGCGGTGATCTGCCTCGACGTGTCGCTTCTCGTGCAACTCCTGCTCAGCCCATGAACTGAACGGTGCACGCGCACCGCCCGACGACACATGGAAAGGCCACCGTCGGCCCGGCGCGGACGCCGGGCCGCTTCGGGGACACACATGGCCGGGGCAGCTGGTGCCGTGGTGGGCCCTGTGGTCAGGGCGTATCGCCCGACGCAGTAGAAACGGCAGCTCACCCCGGGCCCGGTGTGCGGGCGTGATCATCGGTCCGAGGCCATGCCTGGGAGAGGACCGTTGCGGCGAAGATGCTCGTACTCGACGGCGTCCGTGGCCTGCGCTGTTTCGCGGTCGGCACGCAGTTCGTTGAGGTGCCGCCCGATTGCCGGGAGACAGGAGGGGTCGGGGCGGTGGAAGCCGGCGCACCGCTGCGTTGTGTCGTAGTCCGGTGCGTCGTGATGCTGTGCGCCTGCGACGAACACTGCTGACGCCGATGCCCGCGGCGACGAGCACCGCGACCCAGGCCAGGAGCATCAGCCGGCGTTGCCGGAAGGCGAACCGGCCGAGCCGGTAGAGACAGGTGGCCACGAAAGCCACTCCCACAGGAAGAAGAAAAGGGCGTAAGCGATAGGCCTGACAGGCACCGCGGACAAACCTAGGAGCCGGGCGCGGGCCGGAATGAGCTACGCGAGGACGAAACCCCGCGCGGGGCGGTGCCCCGGTACCGGTCACCGTCCGCCCTTCGACGGATGGCTCAAGGACTCAGTCGGCCGCGTGGGCGGCGAGGAGCGCCACGGTCTCCTCCCACAGTTCCTTCTGCACGAGCGGGGAACGGCCGGGTTCGGGGCACTGCAGTGGGCGGGCGTCACGCACGGAGAGGTAGGCGCCGCTGGTGCGGGCGAGCGCCGGGTCGGTGGCGAGCCGCACGATGATGCCGGCGCCCTTGCGGGGGTCACCGATCTTCAGGGTGTTCAGTACGCGTTGCAGGACGGCGGAGCCGGGCAGGTCCCGGCCCAGACCGGTGGCGTTGAAACCGGGATCGCAGCAGTTCACCGTGACCTTGCCCGGGTCCAGGCGCCGGGCGAGCTCCTGCGTCCACATGATCGTCATGAGCTTGGTGCGTCCGTACAGGGGCATCGACTCGCGGCGGGTGTAGGCATCGGTACGGCGAAGGTCTGCGGCCGGCGCGATGGTCTTCGCCTGCCGGGAGGCCTCGGAGGCGACGTTGACGACCCGGGCCGGCGCCGCGGCGCCGAGCGTGCTCGTCAGTGCCTCGGTGAGCACGAACGGGCCCAGGTAGTTCACCGCTGTCATCTCCGCGAACCCTTCGGCGGTGATCCGCTGCGTGAAGGCGTGCAGGCCGGCGTTGTTCACCAGGACGTCCAGGCGCGGGTAGTACGCGGCGATCTCCTTGCCCGCCCGGCGCGCGTCGGAGATGAGGCCGAGGTCGGCATGGAAGACGTCGACGGGCTGGTCGGTCACCGCACGGAGCTCGTCGACGAGGGCTTTCGCCTTGCTGTGGTCGCGGGCCACGGTGCCGATGCGGTAGCCCTGCCGGGCCAGCTGGAGCGCTGCGATGCGGCCCAGTCCGGAGGTGGCTCCGGTGATCAGGGCAGCGGGACGGTCCATGTCGGAACTCATTTCGTGAGGTACCTCATGATTGCGTTTGTGGGAGGATACCCGAACCATGGAGCAGCGCGGAGCAACAGCCACAGCGAGCACGCCGGAGCAGGTGGGACTGTCCTTCCTCCACCTCGCCTACGCCCTGCGTGAGCAGGTCGACCAGCACATGACGGCGACCGCGGGACTGTCTCTGTCCCGCACCAAGGTCCTCCAGGTGCTGGCCGGCCGTGGCGCGCTGCACCAGGCCGAGCTTGCCACGGCCCTCGGACAGGCTCCGCGCTCCGTCACCCAGATCGTGGAGGGTCTGGAGCGGCTCGGTCTGGTCAGCCGGACCGGCCACCCCGAGGACCGCCGCCGCAAGACTGTCGAGCTGACACCTGCGGGCCGTACGGCCCTGGCGCCCGCAGAAGAAGCAGGAACTCGTGTGCTTCGTCAGCGTTTCGGCTCGCTGACACCACAGCAGTTGACGGACCTCGACGCGCTGCTCACGCTCGTGGGGTCCACGCCGGCAGGCGACGACGCCGGCTGACGCACCACGGGGTGCCTCACGATGAACCCGGCCTTCAGCTGGGTCGGCCGGGCTACCTGGGCAGCGCCCCTCGGAGCGTGCCGATACGGACGGCTGGATGGTCGGGGTCGAGCGCGGTCATCTGGCTGACCAGCAGATGCGGGTTCGTTGAAGCCGGCCGGCGCCGGTGGCGGTAGGACAGCCACTCGGCGGCCAGCCGGTGCGTGAACTGCTCAAGGCAGAGGGTGTGACGCGGCAGGCTGCGTCGGAATTCGACCGTGCCGCGGGCGAGGTCCACATCGGCTGTCCGGATCGTGCGGATGTCGTGGCCGGAGACCGCGTGCACGGCAGCCAGGGCGACGGTCAGGCGCCCGAGCGGAGTGACGGCGTGGTCCAGCAGCCTGGCCGGCAGGTCGCCGGACACGGACTGTGCAACCCCCTTCAGGGCGACGGCAAGTCTCGGGCGGGATCGCGGAAGACGACTCGTTGCCGTTTCAGGGAGCGGAACAGGCTGCGCAGGGTGATGGCGAGCTGCCGACGTGCGTGGCCGGACAGGCCGTTCGCGGCGTCCTCGACCTGCTGCTGAGTGGTCTCTCGCAGCGTGGCCACCCCGGTTGCCGTCCATGGGGTGAGTACCGGCTGGACGTAGGCGAGGTAGCGGCGGATGCCGTCCCAGCTGCGGAACTCGCCCTCCCGGCGCCCCTGGCTGCGCAGCACGTCCACCCAGGCGCGGACCTCGCTCGCGACGGGCGGGACGTAGCGCTCGAGGACGGCCGCCTCGGCGCCGAGGACGGTGTGGGCGTGGGCGTTCTTGCGGTTGGCGTCAGCCGTCTGCCGCAGGAAATCGACCTGGAGTCCGGCGAGGTCACCCAGCTCACCGATCTGGACCAACAGCCGACGGCGCCACGGTCTGCAGCGTGCAGGACCTCTCGGAGCGTTTCCCCGTCGACCTCGGCCGCCACCTGCTGGTGGCGCACCGCAGCACCGCCTTCGCTCGCAGAGCCAGGAACTGCGCGGGCTTCGCGCGCCGCGCCCCACGCGTCAGCTGAGTCCGCCCGTCATCACTGAGCACCAGCTCCGGCCTGCGCCGACCCGACCGCGGCTCGTCCATAGGCCCGGCCATCCGCTGGGCGGCACACCGCGAGCGCCGCGTCCTCACCGTGTCCGCTGGTGCCTTGAACTCCGTCGCCACATGTGCGGTCGGCTTCCCGCCCGCGCACGCCAGGACGATCCCCGCCCGCCCGGCGAGACGGGGCGCCACCGCCCCGCCCGCCCGGCGCAGCAACCCGGTTCCTCATCGGACAGCACAACGTCGCTGGCACGAGGACCCCGAGACATGAAGACAGGCTACGGACCCAAGCCCGCGCTTTCCGGCGCAGCACACTAGCGCGTAGTCGTGCCCGCGTACTCCGGCTCGGGTTTGGCGGTCAGGCTGCCGCGCTTGCCGGTGAACCAGCCGATCGTCAGCAGCACGGCCCAGCCGACGCCGACGTACAGCGAGACCCGGCCGTCGGGGTCCCCTGCCGTGAGCACCGTGACGAAGGCGAGGAAGGCGAGCGCGATCCAGCTGCACACCGTGCCGCCCGGGGCTGGGAAGGGCGACGCCGGGAGTTCGCCCTTGACGACCTTGGCGCGGTAGCGGATGTGGCTGATGAGGATCATCGACCATGTCCAGATCGCCGCCGCGGTCGCTACCGACATGACGTATCCGAACGCCTTCTCCGGGACCAGGTAGTTCAGCACCACGCCGATCGACATCACGATCACCGACACGGTGATGCCCGCCGCCGGAACCTTGCGCGGGTTGAGCTTGCCGAAGACCTTCGGCGCCTCGGAGTTGGCGGCCAGGTCGCGCAGCATGCGCCCGGTGGAGTACATGCCCGAGTTGCAGGAGGACAGGGCCGCGGTCAGCACCACGAAGTTCACGATGCCGGCCGCCAGCGGGATGCCGATCTTACCGAAGGCCGCCACGAACGGGCTGACGCCGTCGCTGAACTCGGTCCACTTCACGACCGAGAGGATCACGATCAGCGAGCCGACGTAGAAGACGATGATGCGCCAGGGCAGGGTGTTGATGGCCTTGGGGAGGGTCTTCTCCGGGTCCTCCGACTCACCTGCCGTGACGCCGACCAGCTCGACCGCGAGGTAGGCGAACATGACGCCCTGCAGCGTCATCAGGCTGGAGCCGATACCGTTCGGGAAGATGCCGTCGTGCGACCAGAGGTTGGAGACGGACGCGGTGTCGCCGGCCTGCGAGAAGCCCAGGGTCAGCACGCCGACGCCGATGACGATCATGCCGATGATGGCCGTCACCTTGACCATCGAGAACCAGAACTCCAGCTCACCGAAGATCTTCACGGAGATCAGGTTGACGCCGAAGAGCAGCACGAGGAAGGCGAGAGCACTGCCCCACTGCGGGATGTCGGGGAACCAGTAGTTGATATAAATCGCCGCGGCGGTCAGCTCGGTCATGCCGGTGACGGCCCACATCAGCCAGTACGTCCAGCCGGTCACATAGCCGAAGAACGGGCCGAGGAACTCGCGGGCGTACTCCGCGAAGGAACCCGAGACCGGTCGGTACAGGAGCAGCTCACCGAGCGCCCGCATGATGAAGAAGACGACCACGCCCGCGAGCGCGTACATCAGGACGAGGCTGGTGCCCGCCTTCTCGATGTTCTTGCCGGCTCCCAGGAAGAGCCCGACGCCGATCGCGCCGCCGATGGCGATCATCTGCACCTGGCGGCTGCCGAGTCCGCGCTCGTAGCCCTCTGCGGAGGGGTCGGCGGCTGCCTTCTCCGGGACCTTCGGTGTGCTCATGCTCGCGCCTTTCCTCGTGCAGTTGACACCGTGTTCACACTCTTCATGGACAAGCTCCGGCTCTTTCGTGATATGTCCGTAGACATTCGTGTAGGACGGGATGGGCCAGCGGGACGTGGGCGAGGCCGCGCGGCCTGACGCATGTGTGCTGGCGGGGCAGCTGCGCGCCGCCCGGCCACAGGCTCACCAGTCGATGATCAGGGGCGCCGGTCCCGTCGATGCCGCGGACGGGACCGGCATGGCCCCTCACACACCCTGTGGCTGTGTCGTCGTTCGGATCGTTGCCGATCAGCTGGTCAGCAACGGGACGGCCGGTGGGAGTTCGTGGTTCCTCGTCTCGGGGTGCCGGTCGGTCAGAGTGTGCCCTTGAGCGCGTAGCCACCTGCGATCTTGACGGTGACCACGGTCTTGCCGTCCTCGAAGGGGTCCTTGTCGTCGACGATGACGACGAAGGAGCGTTCCTCGTCCTGACCGGCGATCCGGCCGCGGCCGGTGACGCTCGCCCAGCCGTCAGCCACCTGGAGCCTGCCCAGCCGGGTGCTGGCGAAGGTGAGGTGGTGGTCGGGTGAGTTGAGCACGAGATGACCGGTGGTGTCGCCGTCGTGTCCCCGCGCATGGAAACTGATCTGGGCGTGCCGCCAACCGGAGGTCTGCGGCAGGGGAACCAGTCGGCCGTTCGCCGACGCCCGGACCCTGTCGGAGCCGGTTTCACGTCGGCTGATCATGTTCCCCTCGCGCCGAAGGGCCTTGCCGGCCCGTGCGTCGGTCAGCCTGCCGTGGGTCAACGCCAGTATCCCGTTGATGATCACGTGCTCGACGCCTTGCGCGTACTGCTTCGGCTCATCGAAGGTCGCGCGGTCGATGATGGTGTCCGGGTCGAACACGGTGAGATCCGCCGCCATGCCTTCGGCGATGTACCCGCGGTCGACCATGCCTATGAGGGTGGCGGGCAGTCCGGTCATCTTCCGGACAGCCGTCTCCAGGTCGATGACACCGCGCTCGCGGACGTAACGGCCCAGGACTCGCGGGTTGGTGCCGTAGTGGCGTGGGTGGGTCGTGGCATCCGTCGTGGTTCCGCCGTCGGAGGCGACCGCGACCAGGGGGTGCCGCATGATGCGCTCGATGTCCGCCTCATCACCGAACGTGTAGATCGTACTCGTCCAGTCCTTCTCCTTCTCGATGATCCGCATGGTTGCCTCGCCGGGGCTGACACCCATCTCAGCGGCGACGTCGGCCAGCGTGCGCTGCTCGTCGACCAGGCTGACGTTCTTGGCCTCACCGACCTTGATGAGCAGGAGCTGCTCGATCTGCTGCGCAATGAGTGGTCGCAGTTCGGGGTCGGCGAAGCGCTCCAGGTAGGCGTCACGACCGCCGTCGAGCACCGTCCGCGGGACGATCCAGGTCAGGTCCGTCATCGCGGCCGGGTAGGGGTACTGGTCCATGGCCGCATAGGTGCCACGCGCGTTGGCCTGGTCAAGCAGCGCGAGGGTCTTGCGGGACTGCCCCCAGCAGACATGCATGATCTTGTGGTGGGTGATGATCGGCACCAAGCCGGCCCTCTCACCGATCCTCAGGTGTTCGGCGACCGCATCGACGACGTCCTTGTCCTCGTTGCGGATGTGACTGGGTGTGTTGGTCCGCCAGTGGCGTGCCGCGCTGAGGATCTTGATGACCTCGTCGGTGTCGGAGTTGTGCTGCGGCATGTAGTCGAGGCCGAGGGCGACACCCCAGGCACCATCGCGCAGGCCGGACGCCACGAACCCCTTCATGGCCGCGATCTCGTCCTGAGTGGCGCGCCGGTCCTTCTCCCCGACGACGCCTCTCCACGCCGCGTCGAAGGCGACATAGGCCCCCACGTTGTGGCCGAGACCGGCATCTTCCACCGATGACAGTTCAGAGATCGGAAACTCCTCGAACCCGTCGGGGTTGAGGAGCGCGGTGGTCACACCCTGGCGTAGGGCGCCCTCGGCGACCGGCAGGTCACTCGGGGTCGGGTGGGTGTGCAGGTCGATGAAGCCGGGAGCGACGACGAGCCCAGAGGCGTCGATCTTCACCGAGGCCGAGGCGTGGGAGAGGTCACCGATTCTTGCGATCGTGCCGTCCTTGATGCCGACGTCCGCGATATAGCGGGCTCGGCCTGTGCCGTCGATGACGGTCCCTCCGATCAGGACGATGTCGAGCTTCGCCGCCGCGGTGCTGCCTGAACTGGCCTGTGCGGTACCGGAGACCGCAGCGGTCACACCGGTAGCGGCGGCAGACAGCAGCAAGCCTCTCCGGCTCCAGTGCTGGGCGTCAGTCATGTGTTCTCACTCCTTGTCGGGCCTGGGTGTTGACGGCACCGAAGTCCCCGGATGGCGCGGGTGACGGTGCTCGGGTGGAACCTTCCTGAGGGTTGGGTTCGGTGGCTCCGGTGATTTTGATCGTGGTGAGTTCTGTCACCGGAGGGGGTCGACGGCACGCAGTTCGCTGGGTGTTCGACCAGAGACGATCTGCTGTGCCAGGAGCTTTCCTGTGACGGGGCCGAGGGTGATACCCCACATGCCGTGGCCTCCCGCCACGAATACGCGCGGGTGGCGGGTCCGCCCGATGAGCGGGAGACCGTCCGTGGTGCAGGGCCGGGAACCCACCCACTCATCGCTGCGGTCGTCGAGGTGAAGCCCGTCGAGAAGCTGCTTGATGGCCGTGGTCATGGCGGCGATGCGCCGCGGGTCCAGGGGCGCTTCGGCCGGTCGGAACTCCATCATCCCGGCAACTCGGAGTCGGTCCCCGAGAGGTGTGCAGGCGAGCCGCTCGGCCGGAAAGTAGACCGGGCCATCGGGGAGTTTCTCGGTCTTGACCGAGAAACTGTATCCGCGGCCGGCCTGGACGATTCGCCTCACACCGAAGGGCCGGACCGCCGTGTTCAACTGGGCGCCCGTTGCCAGGGTGACGGCGTCATACCGTGCCCCGCCGACCCGGGCTCCGTCCTCGCCTACGGCGACCCGTGCCACCTCCGCGCCCTCGCGCAGCACTCCGCCGCGTGAGACGACCGCCTCGGCGAGCGCCCTGACGAAGGCGGCCGGATCGATGAACCGCTGGCCCTTGAGCGCCACGGCGCAGCTGATCCTGCTGGAGAGAGCGGGCACGGCCGCGATCGCTTCGTCGGCGTCGAGCAGATCGAAGTCAACCGGCTGCCCGGCCGCCTGAATGTGCTCGAATTCCTCCAGGACGGCTTGGCGCGACCGCTCCCCGCGATAGGCGATGGTGAAGGGCTCGGCCGGCCTGGACGTGGCCTTGAGGCCCGTGGCTTCCATCTCCGCGAAGGCTTCCAGAGCCGCACGGTTCAGCGGGACGAGCGCCGCCATCGCCCGATCCCAGCGCCGCTGCGTGCTGTTGCCGACGAAACCGGCGAGGAAACGGAGAAGACGCGGACTCGCCGAGGGCGGCACGTACACCGGTGAAGAGGGCTCAAGCACGGCGCGCAGCCCGTACTTGAGCACTTCAGGCCCGGGCAGCGGGGTCGCCATGCTGGGTGTCAGCCAACCGGCGTTGCCCCAACTGGAACCCGAGGCCACCCGCGCACGGTCGAGGACCGTCACCTCGACGCCGTACTCCTGCAGATACCAAGCCGTGCAGAGTCCCACCATGCCCGCGCCGACGACGGCCACACGCCGGGGGGCGCGGTCACTCATCACCTTTGACATGGCCCCCATGGTGGGGGTGAGCCCCATCACAATTGAATGTTGGATCCCAACACTCTCAGGTCCCTGGATTGTTCTGGGAGTACATTCGTGCAGCATGATCACCGCGCATCGCATCTTCGAGGGCTTTGGCCCGGGTGTAGCCACGACGCTGGTTGTGGGACGGCCGGTGGAGGTGACGGGGCTTCATGTGTACGGCGACCCGGTCGGCGCGACAGTAGACGGCGCGCTCGTTCTCGCCACCGGGACCCTCACGGCACAGACCCAGATGGAGGTGGTCGTCAGCGCCGCCGAACGGCAGGCGGCGGGTGTTGTGCTGCGGGCTCCCGTCGATGAACAAGTGCGCAAGTGGGCCGCCGATATCCCCCTCGCATTGGGTGAGTTGGTCGAGGATGTCAGCTGGGTACAGTTCATCTCAATGGCTGATGCCATGCTCCGACAAGTCCACGCACCACTCGACAATGCCGACGACGCACACCAACGGATCTTCCGGCTCAGTGACGACATCGCTGAACTGCTCGCCGCCCCGATCACGGTGGAGGATGTCCGGAGTCAAGTAGTGGCCTACTCGGCTTTTGGAGAGACCGCCGACCAGGCACGGATGGACAGCATCCTGGGGCGCGCGGTGCCCGACAAAGTCGTGACACAACTGCGCGCAGCGGGTACCTTCCGCCGCCTTGCGACGAGTCTTGAGCCGTTCAAGGTTGAAATCGAGGATTCCAGCTTCCTGACCCGTCTCGTTGTCCCCATCCGCGTCGGCCCCGAGGTCATCGGCTCGATCTGGGCAATCCACGACGGTGAGCTGACACCGCAGAAGCGGAAGCGTCTTGTGGGCATGGCACGTTCCTTGGGATTGCTGCTCGTCCGGCTGCGTGCGCACGAAGAACTCTCCAGCCGCTATACGGCGGACCGGATCCGTGAGGCGTTCCGCAGACCCGGTAACAGCTCCTCGACCGAGCCCCTGGTCCTGCCCGCTCCGGAGGTCCGGGTGGCGGCTCTGGGGCGCTTGAACGGCACGAGCGCACAGAATGATCTCGTCCTGTGGCGCACCGTCTTCCGACGTCATGCATGGGCCGATCCGATCCTCACCGACCTGGAGGGGCTGGTGTTCGCGATCCTCACCGACGGTCACGGGCCGGGTAGCTGGAGCTGGGCTCGCTCCTTGAGCTTGAACGGGCGTATCGGGCAGGTCGGCGCGAGCCGGCCCACCTCTTCGGCAGCGGATCTGCCTGCCAGGAACCGGGAGGCCCTCGAAGTGCTGGGCACCGGCGTGGCTCTGGAGCGCCCAGCGGTCAGCTACGAAGAGGTCTGGGCTCAGTTGGTCATCCGTCGCAACCACGCCAACCTGCCCTGTGACCTGATCCATGACCTCAGCAGGCTGGACGACAAGGGCCGCGATCGGCAGGCGTTGGCTACTACCTTGCTGATCTGGCTGATGAACTGGGGCGACTACAACCGTGCCGCGCAGGTCCTGCGGCTCCATCCCAATACCGTGCGACAGCGAATGCGCCGGATCGAGCGTCTTCTCAGCAGCGTGGACCTATCGGATCCGGAGCAGCGACTGGCCGTAACCCTGGTGCTGCAGGCGCATCTCCATCGTGACGAGCCAGTCCGAAGGGAGCCGGACAGCACGATCGCAGGCTGATGCCCATGTGACACGCTGCCCCGCGCCAGGCAGCTGCCCGGCACACGTATGCGGCTGCTTCTGGCGGCCGGTACGGGCCCTCGGAGCTTCCCGGCGTCCGGCGGTGGTGCACGAGGGTGATCGGGATGTGCCGGGCAGGATGGTGGCCCGTGACCAGTCTCCGACGGCTTCTCGACGCCGTAGGACCGTCTGTGCTGTCGGAGGTGTGTGCTCCCGAGGTAGCTCCAGTCCCGGTCGGCGATGGGGTGGTCGCCGACCGGACGGCGAGTTCGAGCTGGGTGCGGGCGATGACTGCTGCGCGCGGCGCTCGACCGTGACAGGTATGCAAAGTCCATGGCGGGCCGAGGAGTTGCCGAAGCCGGGGACCTCTTCGAGGTGGCCGACGCGATCGCCTGCGCCATCGAAGGATGGCGTCCCGCCGAGTGGTGTAGCCGATCAAGGGACCAGAACTCGCAGGCCACAGCGGGAACTTCGAACGACCGGGGCGCTCCCGACGCCTGACCGGGCCGCTTCGCGTGCCGAGCCCAACGGAGAGATCCTCGCGAGCCAGGTTCCGGAGGGCGAGGCGCATGATCGCTTACACCACCCGGGGGGACACGGCCCATCGAAGGGCGGGTCACCATCGAGGACCATGGAGAGCACCGCACCCGCCGAGGCGGACCACCGCGCCTGACCGCCCTGGTGTGGGGGCGGTCGGCGAGAGGTGAGAGCCCCGGGTCGCGGCCGGCATGTCCGCTGCCGCGGTGTGCCAGCCGCACTCCCGGCCGCCGAAGAACAGTGCCGTTCACACGATGACAGCGCGTTCCACCTGTCGACACCATGGCTCCATCCCGTAGCGCCGCCAGACATCGGTGGATTCACTGGAAGGACGATGACGTGGAGATCGGCAGTCCTCACGAGGTCAACAGCCGCCCGCCCCAGGCTCACGACGAACCCGCGCTCGCGGAGGCTCGGATCGATCTTGCAGCGATCCGGGCCAACACAGCTCGGCTGCATGAAGCGGCAGGTTCCGCCGAAGTCATGGCCGTGGTGAAAGCCGACGGCTACGGGCACGGCATGGTCCCCTGCGCCCGCGCGGGTCTGGCCGGCGGCGCAACCTGGATCGGCGTCGCTCGCATGCACGAGGCATTGGCACTACGCGCGGCAGGCATCAGTAGCCGGATTTTCGCCTGGCTGCTGGCCCCCGGCGACGACTGGGCTTCCGCCGTTGCCGCCGGAATCGAACTGTCGGCCGCAGACCCCTGGGCGGTCGAAGCCGCTACCCAGGCCGCGCTGGCTGCGGGTCGACCGGGTCTGCTGCACCTGAAGATCGACACCGGGCTGGGGCGCGGCGGCGCCTCCCCCGCGCACTGGCGCGCCCTGCTGGGGTCGGCTTCACGCGCTGAAGCATCCGGGCATGTCCGCGTCGTCGGGATCTGGTCCCATCTCGCTCAAGCCGATTCCCCGGGCCACCCCGAATGCGACCGGCAGGTGGAGCGCTTCCGTGACGCGGTCGAGCTGGCGCGCAAGACGGGGCTGAGCCCTGAAGTCCTCCACCTGGCCAACTCGGCAGCCACGCTCAACCTTCCGCAGACCCACTTCGACCTTGTGCGCCCCGGGCTCGCGCTCTTCGGGCTGAGCCCAGTGCCGGAGGCGGCCGCACCGACGGCCCTGGGGCTGCGGCCGGCGATGACGCTCACCGCCCGACTGGTCTCCGTCAAGCGCGTCCCCGCCGGGCACGGAGTCTCCTACGGCCACCGCTACCGCACCGTCCGTGAGACAACGCTCGGTCTGATCCCGTTGGGGTACGCCGACGGCGTACCCCGGCATGCCTCCAGTACCGGTCCGCTCCTCGCCGTCGGCCGCCGGCGCACGGTGGCAGGCACCATCTGCATGGACCAGTTCGTCGTCGACCTCGGCGACGACACAGCCGCAGCCGGCGACGAGATCGTGCTCTTCGGCCCCGGAGACAGCGGCGAGCCCAGCGCCGAGGACTGGGCACGTGCCGCAGGAACCATTTCCTACGAGATCGTCACGCGCATCGGCGCCCGTGTACCACGCACGTACACCGGTGGCTGCGACTCGAAAGAACGCTGACGCGGATCCGCTGTGACTGTGAGGTCCCGCGACAATGTCCCGAGGGTCACACCTCCGACCGCTCGAACCACCCCGCCTCGCTCAGCACAGCCGACGTGTGTGTCGACCCGGAGCGTTGTTCACGCGGCTGATCGGTGGATGACCGCCGAGTGCGGTGTGGCGGATGGTGTCCTTGCTGACGGCGAAAAGGCGGGCCGGGGCACGGTAGGCGGCAGGGCGTGATCTGGATCAGGCGCCGTCGCCTGATCTGAAAGGGCTTAGCCGAGGTACCGATGCCTTGCCCGTGTTGGAGACCTCGCCACCGGTCCAGCGCACCGAGATCGAGGTCGTCTCGTCGGGCGGAGTGATGAGCAGAGCCGCCGGTGTCACGGTGGTGACACCGGTGATCGCCGGATCGGCATACGTCAGTGCCGACCAGGCACTGGCTCCGGGAGTGAGCGTCACGGTCGGTTGCTCCTGGCCGCCTGCCCGCTCAGGGTCCGGGGTGACTGCCTCGCCCTGGCGGTTGACGAACGCCACTCCGGGAAAGCCGCGGACCGAGCACGTACGGCGGGAACCGTTGGTCAGGACAACGGCGAAGTTCGACTGGCCGGCTCCAGGGTCGTCGGCCCCGACGGACGCCCGCAATTCGGAGGTATGGCAGCGGCCGCTCATGGCCGGTACGGCGGAGCTTGATGACGACGTTCCCGCGTCGAGGGACGGAGACGCTTCGCGGGACGAGGTGTCGGTGTCAGCAGGTCCCGGAACGGGGGTGGTCTCTGTCGGTGACGAAGAACCGGGCGCAGTCGGGCCGGCTCCCGCGGCTCCGTCCGTACTCTGGTCGGTACACCCGACCAATACGCTGCAGCAAATGAGAGCGCTTGGCAGAAGTATTCGCTGTGTCATGTCGCTTTCCTGGCCTGGCGGCTGTATCCGGCCTATGTCACATGGGAGCCGCAGTCGGTGCGTAAGTAACAGGCCCGCCTCTACCTGCGAGAAGTGGACCAACCGGCCGAGGCGGCATGACACCCTCGCACACCCCTGCATCCGCGGGCTCCGGACGACACCCGTCCGTCCACGGAGGCTGCCGTGCGCGGGTGCTTCCAGCTGTTCGGTCAGGCATTTCTCTCCCCAGCCGTGTACACGCGAACGTGATCGTCCACGCGGCCGCCGGGGGGCAGCCGCCCGACCGCCGACGGCACACGCCGGGGACAGCCACCCGACCGCCGGCGGCACACCGCACCCCGACGCTCAAGACTGGCCGCCGGCGCAGTGCGCTGCCGACCGCAGCCGATCTCGTCCGGCCGGGCCTGAGCCCCGCACAGGCGTGCGTGCCGGCGGTCGCGTCCTGCCCAGGGGTGACGGACGTCCTCATCGCCGCTTCGGCCACTGCGGACCGGGCCGGCTGATAGCCTCCCGGCCGCACACGCTTTCGCCGGCTGTAGGAGGCACCCAACGTGCGACCGGTTTTCGAGCTCTCCCAGGTCCGGTTCTTCCGATCCGTTCCCGTGGCGCCCGCCGACGGTTTCGCCGGCTACTACCAGCGGGTCGGCGAAGGCCCGATCGGGTACCGCGGCGCGCCGGCGGAGGCTCCCCCGCGGCCCGGGACAGCCGCGCTGCCGCTGCGGACCGTCGAGCAGTGGCGGTCCTTCCTGGCCGAGGAGGCGGCGCAAGGCGGGGACGAGGAACGGCTCGCGGCACTTGAGGAGCGGCTCGGCACCCGGCTTCCGCCGAGCTACCGCGCATTCCTGAGCGCCGCGGACGGCTGGCTGACCATCAGTACGTTCGAGTACGAGATGGGTACGACCAGCACCGTCGGCTGGCTCCACGAAAAGGATCCCGGCCTGTGGGACCTCATCAGGGACACCGAGTACCCAGGGAACGGCGGCTTCTGGGGCCGCCTCCTGCTCATCTCGGCCGAAGGCGATGCCGAGAACTGGCTGCTCGACTCCGGGGACGTCGCACAGGACGGCGAGTGGGCCGCGTACCGCTGGGACGGGCGGCGCCGGGGGCTGAGCGAGCGGCATGCGTCCTTCGCCGAACTCGTCGAGGCGGAACGCGAATCCTGCGAGGAACTGGAGGCCCACGAGGACCACGTCCTGCGTCCCGAGTACCCTTAGGAACTCGCCACCGAAGGCCGCGACCGAGCACTGTACGGACCTGTCGATGACGCGGTGGCGGCCTTCGGCCGGGCGCCGGTCGAAGGCTCCGGCGCCGAGACCGCCCGAGTCGACAAGCCAACAACCGGTCCCGAACAACGCTCCCTCATATCGGAGAAACGCCTTCGCCACCACACCGAGACGGTTGTGGGTGCCGTGGCACCGGCAACAAGCTGAGGCCGGCCGTGGACCGGCCTGGTGTGATGCGCCAGAAAGAGCAGAGTTGGTGCGATGGTGTCCGCTGGACGAACGGTCTCACCCCCGGCCTGACGCCGGAGTGCTCTTCACCATGGTGGGGCCGAACTGGCGTACTTGGGGAACTGTGGTGACCATGTGGGCGACCACCCGTTCGCTCAGGCAGACAAGTCGGTGCGGGACATCGCCGGGGAAGCGTGCGAAGTCACCGGCGGCCAGCTCGACCGTTTCGCTGAGCGGGCCTGTGCGCAGCTTTCCTGTAATGACGTACAGATGGTGCAACGTTCCCGCTGCGTGCGGATGAACCGGCTGCGGGTCCTTGTCGCCGCGCTCCAGACGCAAGACGAGTGTGCGGACGTATCCGGAGCCGTAGATCTCGTCGAGCACCCGTTCGCTCCAGTTCGACGCCTGCCGCCACTCACCCTCGCTCTGGCGCTGCACGTACACGGGTGTCCCCCACTCGGTCAGCAGCCGCCGCGCGGGTACGTCCAGGGCGGCACCGAGCAGAGACAGGGTCTCCACCGTAGGGTTGCCCAATCCCTGCTCGATCTTCGACAGTGTCTGCTTGGACAGGCCGGAGCGCCGAGCCAGGTCCCCGAGCGACATGGCCCGCTCCAGCCGGAAACGTCGCACGTTGCGGGCCACAAGATCGTTCTCGTGAGCGAGGGTGTCACTTTTAATAGCCATCCCGTCATTGTTGACGAACATCTGGAAGATCCGCATGCTTGTCACATAAAACTTGGCGAAGCGCGCATTAAAAGTGACGTCATTGTCTGAAGCCGAGGTGAAAAGGATGACTGCCCCTCTCGCCGCCCTCCCGCGTGACGACCGAGCAGCCGTCGACAAGGCCATCAGCCTTCTCATCGCCCTGGGCGAGCGCACCAGCTCCGGCGTGGGCGTCAGCGAACTGGCCCGCCGCGCCCAACTGAGCAAGTCCACCGCGCATCGCGTCCTGGGCATGCTGGAGCGCAATGGCGTCGTGGAGCGCATCGGGACCGACTACCGGCTCGGGGAGCGCCTGCATCACCTCGGCCGTGCGGTGTATGCACCAGGATCCGAGGCGGTCCGCGACCTGTTGCTGCCCTACCTGGCCGATCTGTACGAGGCGACCCGCGAGACCGTTCACCTGTCCGTGCTCCATGACGCGCACGTCGTCTACCTGGCCAAGCTCTACGGCCACCGCAGCGCCCCGGTACCCTCGCGGATCGGCGGCCGCCTTCCCGCCCACGCCACGGCGGTCGGAAAGGTTCTCCTGGCCTATGACTCCCGGGCCGCCGAACAGGTCGCGACCGAGACCTTGGCCCGCTTCACGCCACACACCATCTCAACACCGGACGAACTGGCCGCAGAACTGGACAGGATCCGTTGTACCGGTGTCGCATTCGACGACGAGGAGTACCAGCCCGGCTTGGTCTGCGTGGCCGCGCCGGTGCAGGATCGAGGCGGTCTGCCCGTGGCTGCCCTGTCGATAGCAGGACAAACGGGCCGCACCGACACTCGGCGACTCAGCGCGGAGGTCCGACGGGTCGCCGCCGAGGCGTCCCGAGCCTGGCCGATGCGGGCGGGGCGGCGGCAGAGCTCGTGCCGCGTCGAGGCCCAACCCTCTTGCCCTGGTCCCGGGCCTGGCCGGGACGCAGAACACATGGGCCGGCGATGAGGGGCGGCCACGTAGGTGGCCGCTGCTCACGCCGTCCCTCACGCTGCCGAAGCCACTCCCAGCAGGCCGAGAGCAATGTCGACGATCATGTCCTCTGTCCGCCGACCAGCCTGCGGCGGCCAACCTCAAGGAGAATGCTCCGGGCGTCGACGCCGTACTGTCCCGATGCGGCTTCGGCGTGGCGGAGCAAGCGGGAGGAGACGCCCGCGTAGCCGAGGGCGAGGGTTTCCCGGTCGACCGAAATCGCCACGGCCGGCGACAGGTTCTGGTGAGCGTGGATGTCGATCTGTGTCCCGGCGACGAGCACGTCCCGGTGGGTACGCACCCGCTTGCGGACTCCGTCCATGGTCAGTCGGCCGCCGGGGTCGGTGACGTAGACGCATTGCGCGCCGTAGGACTCCATGAGCTTGGCCGGCTTCGCCAGTTGCGGGGCGTCGGCCATATGACTGCGCATCAGAGAACCGCAGACGTCCTTTCCCAGCTCGCGCGCGCCGACGATGTGCCCGGGAGCAGCAACGAGGTGAGGGTGGCGTTCTGCAGCACGGACGCGGCGGCTTCGATCCACTCGCAGTCCGTATGGCAGCCGGGCCCGTAGTTGAGGCTCGCGCCTCTACGATCGCTGACCGTGCTCGTTCTGTGTCATCGGGCCCCCTTCAGCTGCGCCGTCACCACGGCGAATCCGGCAATCCACTCCGGGATGGGCCGGTAGAAGCGGGAGGCGAAGCGGTAGTCGCCGACGGCGGCGAGAGACGCGAAGGCGGCGATCCAGGTGCGGACCTCGTGGGCGGATCCGCCTCCCTCGGCACCCATCCACTCGGTGCTCCACGCGTCGACATCGGCCGGCTTGAACTCCGCCAGGGTGTCGAGGACCAGGTTGTCCCACTCGGGGTTGATCGGGATCACCGAACTCGACCCGGCGGCGTAGTCACGGCCGGCCTGGATGACGCGCTGTTCGCCCCTGGCCCGCTGCTCGGGCGTGGGTGGACGGCCCTCGATGAGGGCGTCGGCGACGCGGGGCGGCGCTCCCTCCAGCACCGGGACCGGGGGGTCGTGGGAGAGGCCACCGGACGCCAGGAACAGCACCCGCCGGTCCAGATCCGCTGCGGCCTCGCCGATCGCGGTGCCCAGGGCCCGGACCCGCCTGACCGGGCCGAGCGGGGTGGCTACCCCGTTGACGAAGACCGGCACCACCGGGATCTTGTCGATGCCTCCGAACAGCACTTCCAGCGGCTGCACGAACCCGTGGTCGACGGTCATCCGGGCGGAGAGGGTCAGGTCGACACCGCGGTCGAGTACCCCTCGTGCCAGTGTCCGCGCCGCCTCGGTGTCGACGGACAGTGGCCCGGCGGCGGACCCGAAGTCGCCGACGGCATGCGCCTCGGTGGCCAGGCAGAAGGGGGGCATCTCCTTGTAGAAGAAGCCGTTGTAGTGGTCCGGGGCGTACAGGACGACCAGCTCCGGGTCGAAGTCATGGACGAAGGAACGGGCCTCGTCCACGGCCGTGTCGACAGCCGCGACCACGTCCGGCGCGGGGTCGTTGGCACCGATCAGCGGGGAGTGGGAGAGGCCGACTGCTGCGGCGGTCATGGCGGTGCTCCTCACCGGGGGGAGTCGGTCGGGCGGATGATGAGTTTCCCGGTCAGCCGCCCGTCGAGCATCAGCTGGATCCCCTTGTGGATCTCCGTGAGCGGCAGTGTGCGGTCGATGACCGGGCGCAGGCCGGTGGCGTCCATCAGCTTCAGCAGGGACACCAGTTCGCTGCGGGTGCAGCCCGTGGAGCCGAGGATGCGCTGCTGGAGGTAGAAGACCCGGCCGAGGTCGGCGGGCGGGTTGGTGCCGGAGGTGGCGCCCGCGATCACGATCGTGCCGCCCGGGCGGAGCGACTTCAGCGAGTGCGACCAGGTGGCCTCGCCGACCGTCTCGATCACCACGTCCACGCGCTCCGGCAGCCGTTCTCCAGTCGCCACGGCGGCCCGTGCCCCCCAGGACAGAGCCTCTTCGCACTTGTCCGGGCTGCGACTTGTGGCGTACACCACGGCTCCCGCGGCGACACAGAGTTTGATCGCGGCCGAGGCGACACCCCCGCCCGCACCCTGCACCAGAACACGGTCACCGGCCCGGACTCCGGCCTGGGTGAACAGCATCCGGTAGGCGGTGCCCCAGGCGACCGGAAGACAGGCGGCCTCGTCGAACGACAGCCAGGACGGCTTCGGGATCAGGTTGCGGGTGGGCACCGAGAGGTACTCGGCGAAGGCGCCGTCGTGCTGCTCGGACAGCAGGGCGCGGCCCGGGTCGAGGGTCTCGTCGCCCCGACCCGCGTTCGGGTCGGCGATCACGGGGTGGACGAGGACTTCGTTGCCGTTCTCGTCGTAACCGGCGGCGTCGCAGCCGAGGATGATGGGCAGCCGCTCGGCAGGGTGGCCCACACCGCGCAGCGTCCACACATCGTGCATGTTCAGCGACGAGGCGACGACACGGACCAGGGACCAGCCGGGCCTCGGCTCGGGCTTGGGAACGTCCCCGAGCACAAGCCCGGCCAGCGGGTCGCTCGCGCTCTGGGAGACGGCGGTTGCAGCAAGCATGGATTCACGCTCGCTCGGCCGCACACCTCGCCGACAGCGCGTGTGCCGCTCTGCGGAACGACGGCTGGAAGCGGCCTGACCTACTGCTGTTGCGTGGGGGTATGACCTCGACGATCGAACCCCGGGGCGCGGCCACTGCGGCCCCGGGCGGGGCCCTGCGGCGCCCGGCAGACCTGACACACACCATCGACGTCTCCGGGCTCGTCGACACCGAGGGCGGACTGCTGGATCGCGTCATTTTCACCGACCAGGAGCTGTACCAGCAGGAGCTGCGCCGCGTCTTCGCACCCAGCTGGCTGTTCCTGGCCCACACGGATCAGTTCCACAAGCCGGGCGACTTCTTCACCACGTACATGGGTGAGGACCCGGTCATCGTCGCCCTCGACCGTGACCGGCGCGTCCGCGCCTACCTGAACTCCTGCCGGCACCGGGGCGCTCGGGTGTGCCGTGCGGACTTCGGCACCACCCGCAACTTCACGTGCACCTATCACGGCTGGTCCTTCAGTCTCGATGGTTCCCTGGTGAGCGTGCCGAACAGGGACGGCTACCCCGGCGACTTCGACGAGGGGCGGTGGGGCCTGGTCGAGGTGGCGCACGTGGAGAGCTACCACGGGCTGATCTTCGGCACCTGGAACCCCGACCCGGTCCCGCTGCGTGAGTCGCTGGGCGACATGGCCTGGTACATGGACGCCATGCTCGACCATGACGAACAGGGCACGGTGGTGGTGGGCGGCGTCCACAAGTGGGTGCTGGAGGGCAACTGGAAGCTGGCGGCCGAGCAGTTCGCCACCGACTGGTACCACGTGAACATGAGCCACGCCTCGGCCCTCATGGCGCTCTCGCCGTCCGCCAAGAAGCCCAAGGACGCAGTCGTGCACCGCACCGGCCGCCAGTACTCCGATGCGAACGGCAACGGTGCGGGCTTCCCGGTCCACCCCAAGAACCGGTTCGACGCCCAGACCGTGCACAGGTGGACGGACTACGACGCCCTGCGCGAGCGCCTGGGCGAGGCGCGGGTTGAGGGCCCGCTGACCAACGGGCACGCCACCGTCTTCCCGAACTTCTCCTACCTCCCCGTCAACGGCTCCCTGCGCGTCTGGCACCCCAAGGGCCCGGACCGCATGGAGGTGTGGGCGTGGACGATCGTCGACAAGTCGATGCCCGAGGAGGTCCGCGAGGCCCAGCGCCTCTACAACCTGCGCACCTTCGGGCCCAGCGGGATCTTCGAGCAGGACGACGGCGAGAACTGGAGCGAGGTGCAGGCCATCTCGCACGGCTTCATCACCAACGGGATCGCCCTGAACTACCAGATGGGCCTGGGCTCGGAGCGTAACGACGGCCGTTACCCGGGAACCACCAGCGAACTGTACAGCGACGCCGCAGGCCGGGCGTTCTACGGGCGCTGGCGCGAGCTGATGAACACCCGCGCATGGCACGAGGAGCAAGCATGAGCGACGGCATCCGCGTCGCGTCCCTGGACGAGATCCCGCAGGGCGAGGGCATCGCCGTCGACAAGGCCGTCACGGGCACCGACGACAACATCGCCCTGCTGCGCGACATCGACGACACCGTGTACGCGCTGAACGACACCTGTAGCCACGAGACCGCCTCGCTGGCCGAGGGCTGGGTGGAGGACGGCTTCGTGGAGTGCCCCCTGCACTCCAGCAAGTTCTGCCTCAAGAGCGGCGAGGTGCAGGGGTTGCCGGCGACCAAGAACGTGTGCCCGCACCGCGTCGAGGTGCGCGACGGCGAGATCTACCTCTTCCCCGGGGAAGCTCCGTGAGCAGGAGCGTGGTGATCGTGGGCGGCGGTATCGCGGGGGTGAGCACCGCCGCCGCTCTGCGCTCCCAGGGGTTCGACGGTGAGGTCACCCTCGTCGACGCCGGTGAGTTCCCCTACGACAGGCCGCCGCTGTCAAAGGACTTCCTCGCCGGCACCAGGTCCCTGGAGCAGATCGCCCTACAGCCGCCGTCCTGGTACGACGACCAGCACGTGCGCCTGGTCAACCGCGCTACCGTCACCGCGTTGCGCCCTGGCGAGGCCAAACTGGAACTGTCCGACGGCGCCCTGCTCAGCGCCGACCGCGTCGTGCTGGCCACCGGAGCGGGCGCCGCCCGCCCGCCGGTTCCCGGCGCGCGCAGTCCGCGCGTGCACGTCCTGCGCACCGCCGATGACGCCGACCGGCTGCGCACCGCCCTGATGCCCGGCGCCCGGATCCTGGTCGTGGGCGCCGGACTCATCGGGGCGGAGAGCGCCTCCACTGCCGTACGTCTGGGCTGTGAGGTCACTCTGCTCGACCCGGTGGCCGTACCGCTCACCGCTGTCCTGGGACCCGAACTCGCCGAGTGGGTGCACGGCCTGCACGCCTGCAACGGCATCACGACCCGCCAGACACTCGTGGAGTCCTTCACCGACCTCGGTGACGCCGGCATCGAAGCCCGGCTGGCCGACGGCAGCCCGGCACATACCTACGACGCGGTACTGCTGGGTGTCGGCATGGTGCCGCACACGGGTCTCGCCGAGCAGGCCGGACTGAAAGTCGACCGAGGTATCGTCGTGGACTTCGGCCAGGTGACGTCGAACCCGGCCGTCCTTGCCGTGGGGGATTCCGCGAGGGCCCGGGATGACGAGGGTGTGCTCCTGCCCTGTGCCGAGCACTGGGAGGCGGCGCAGACGGACGGCGCCCGGGCGGCGGCGACCATCCTCGGGACATCACGGCCGGCTGCGACGGCCTCCTGGTTCTGGACCGACCGGCACGAGCGGCACATCGAGGGCGTGGGACACATGGCCCGCGCGTCCGACACCGTCGTCCGCGGTTCCTTCGGCGACCCGTCCTTCGCCGTGTTCGGAATGCGGGACGGTCTCGTGGTCGCCGCAGCCGCCGTCGACGACTCCGCCGCCGTACGCGCGGCCCGCCGGATGATCGACCGCCGGATCCCGGCCGATCCGGGTCGGCTGACCGACCCGTCCGTCAGCCTTCGCACTCTCCTGCGGGGCTGATGTGTCGCAGAACGGAACGCCCCTTACCGACCGCATGCGCAGAAGGGATCGAATGACACCGTGAGCACCAGCACCGAACCGGCCCCCTCCCGTGCGGGAGCGCGGGCCGACCGCGACACCCACTTCGAGGTCGAGCAGTTCTACTACGAGGAGGCCGATCTCCTCGACGCCGGCCGCTTCACCGACTGGCTCGAACTACTGGCCGAGGACCTGGACTACTGGATGCCGACGCGCACCAACCGGCTGCGCCGCCAGCAGTCGTTGTCCGTCGCCGCCCGGGGTGAGGCCGCCTTCTACGACGAGACCAAGGAGAGCCTGGCCTGGCGCATCCGCCGTTTCGACTCCGGCATGGCCTGGGCCGAGGACCCGCCGTCACGCACCCGGCACCTGGTGACCAACGTCCTCGTCCGGCACATCGACCCGGAGGAGAACGCGGACTTCACCGAGGACGATCTCCTGGCGAGTTCCGCCTTCCTGGTCTACCGCAACCGGTTGGAACGCGAGGAGAACGTCCTCGCCGGCGGCCGCACCGACATCCTGCGCCGCACACCGAACGGACTGCGCGTGGCTCGCCGCACCGTCCTCCTCGACCAGAACGTCCTTCAGGCGAAGAACATCTCCACCTTCTTCTAGTCCGCCGCCTTCTTCCCGAGGGGAACCCGTTGTGACCGACCTCGAACTCAAGCACCACCGTGTGGCCACCTCGCTCGGCGAGATCGCCGTCGCCGAGACCGGCCAGGGGCCGGTGCTCGTCATGCTGCACGGCGGCGGCCCCGGCGCCTCAGGCGCCAGCAACTACCACCAGAACCTGCCGGAGTTCGCGCGGCGTTTCCGTGTCCTGCTGCCGGACCAACCCGGATTCGGCGACAGCTACCGCCCCACGGAGCAGGACCTCGAGAAGGGTTCGATCACCCAGATCACCGCCGACGCCCTCTTCCAGGCCCTGGACTCGCTCGGCGTCGGCACTTTCCATCTGCTGGGCAACAGCCTCGGCGGAGCCGCCGCCATCGCCATGGCCCAGCAGCGCGCCGACCGGGTGACCCGCCTGATCCTGATGGCCCCCGGCGGCGGCTGGCTGCCCTTCGGCCCCACCCCCACCGAGGGACAGAAGGAGATGTTCCGCTACTACAACGGCAGCGGCCCCAGCGAGAAGAAGATGGGCGCATTCATCCGCACCATGGTCTTCGACCACAAGCAGTTCGGCTCCGACGTCGTCAAGGCCCGCTACGAGGCCTCCCTCGACGAGAGCCACATCGCCTTCTACCACCTCTACAACGCCGCCTTCGCCAGGCGCGGCGGCATGGACCCCCTCTGGCGCGACCTGCACAAGATCAAGGCCCCGACCCTGCTGCTGTGGGGGCGTGACGACCGCACCATCACCCTCGACGGCGCCCAGCTGATGCTCAAGCAGATCAGCGACGTCCAGCTGCACGTCTTCGGCCGCTGCGGCCACTGGGTGCAACTGGAACGGCGCCGCG
Source organism: Streptomyces sp. NPDC001508 (assembly GCF_040298665.1). Lineage (NCBI taxonomy): Bacteria > Bacillati > Actinomycetota > Actinomycetes > Kitasatosporales > Streptomycetaceae > Streptomyces > Streptomyces sp. NPDC001508. The sequence goes on along the minus strand of NZ_JBEPAP010000012.1, from coordinate 59,089 downwards.
AGTTCGAGCAGCTCGTCACCGGCTTCCTCGCCGAGGAGGTGTCATGAACCGCGGCTGGCTGGAGGGATACAGCGCGCTGATCACCGGAGGCGGCTCCGGCATCGGCCGCGCGGTCGCCCAGCGCTTCGTGGCGGAAGGTGCGTCCGTGACGATCATCGGCCGGGACAAGTCCCGCCTCGACGAGGTCGCCGAGACCTCCCAGGCGCCCGAGCGCTTCCACACCGTCGCCGCCGACGTGCGTGACCCCGAGGCGCTGCACGCCGCCGTCACCGCCACCGTGGAACGCTTCGGCAAGCTCGACACCCTCGTTGCCAACGCGGGCGTGTGGGACTACCAGCGCCAGCTGACCCGCCTGACGGCGCGGGAACTCGACACGGCCTTCGACGAGGTTTTCTCCATCAACGTCAAGGGATACCTGCTGGCGGCGGAAGCCGCCTGGCCGGAACTGGTCAGGACACGCGGCAGCATCGTCATGACCCTTTCCAACGCCTCCTTCTACGTGAATGGCGGCGGCCCCCTCTACACTGCCAGCAAGCATGCCTGCCTCGGCCTGATGCGGGAACTTGCCTACGAACTCGCCCCCAAGGTCCGCGTCAACGGAGTCGCCTGCGGCGGTATGAACACTGACCTGCGCGGCCCGCAAGCCCTCGACCTCAACGAGCGTTCTCTGTCGGCCTCCTTCGCGAAGAAGAGCCCGGACGCCCCGCCGCCCCCCATTCCCCTGCACGACTCCAGCACCGACCCACGCGACTTCACGGGGCCGTACGTCCTTTTGGCCGCGCGCGAACAAAGCGGCCCCATCACAGGCCAGGCGATATCCGTCGACGGCGGGATCGGCGTCCGTGGTTTTGCCACCGCCGCAGGCGGCGACCACCTCTGAGCTCGACGAGGAGCCCACCGTGACCACGCCCCACCCGCACAACTCCGGCCTCAAGGCCGACCTGAACCCCGCCACGGCCGTCGCCCGCAACGCCCGGTATCACGGGGACGCCGTCGTCCTCGACTACCCGGGCGGCGACCTCACCTTCCGTGAGCTAGACGACAAGGCCGCCCGACTGGCCACTGTGCTCACCGCCGGCGGCACCCGCGACGGGGACCGCGTCGCCTACCTCGGACTGAACAGCACCGCCTTCTTCGTCACCATGCTCGCCGCCTTCCGCATCGGCGCGCTGTTCGTCCCGGTGAACTTCCGCCTTGCCGACCCGGAACTCATCCAGCTGCTCGAAAGCAGCGGCTCCCAGGTCATCGTCTGCGAAGAAGGCCACCGCGCGAGCATCGACCGGGTACGGGACAAGACCAGCCTTTGCCGCCTCCTGCTGGTCGACGACGACCCCACCGTGCCGGCGGCCATGGCGTCGGACGGCTGGGAACCGTGGGCAGCGCTCATCGCCGGCGCCGAGCCGACTCCCACGGCCGCGCCCAAACACGCCGACGACCCCGCCATCCTGATGTTCACCTCCGGCACCACCGGAACGCCCAAGGGCGTCGTCCTCACCCACGGCAACGCCTGGTGGAACTCGGTCAACGTCGAACTCCACCTCGACACCCGACGCGGTGACATCACCTACGCGGCAGCTCCGCTCTTCCACATCGGCGCCCTCAACAGCTTCGCGCTGCGCACCCTCACACGCGGTGGCACCGTGGTGGTCCGTCGTGCCTTCGCCCCCCAGGAGTGCGCCGACGACCTGGCCCGACTGAAGGTCAACTCCATGTTCGGCGTGGCCCAGATGTTCACCGCGCTGGCCCGGGTGCCCGGCTTCTTCGACAACGACCTGAGCCGGCTGCGGGCCGTCGTGGTGGCGGGCGCCCCCGTGCCGCCCTCGCTGATCCAGCAGTACGCCGACCGCGGCCTGCTGCTCCAGCAGGCGTGGGGCCTGACGGAGACCGCGCCGTTCGCCACACATCTCCCGGTCGAACGCACCCTCGACAAGATCGGCTCGGCAGGCATCCCCATGCCCTACACACAGGTGCGCGTCGTCGATGTTCTCACCAAGGAACCCGTGGAGGCCGGAATCCGGGGCGAGATCGTCGTCCGCGGACCGAACGTGGCCGCCGGCTACTGGGACAACGCCGAAGCCACCGCGGCCGCGTACGACGACGAGGGATGGTTCCACTCCGGGGACATCGGCTACCTCGACGACGAAGGCTACCTGTATGTCGTCGACCGCCTCAAAGACATGATCATCACCGGTGGGGAGAACGTATACCCCGCCGAGGTCGAGCACGCCCTCGCCACCATGCCGGGCGTCCTGGACGTCGCTGTGGTGGGCGTCCCCGACCCGCAGTGGGGCGAGACCGTGGCCGCGGTGATCTCCGTGGCACAAGATGTCCGGATCACCCTGGACGACGTGCGCGACCACGCGGCACAGTACCTGGCCCGCTACAAGCTGCCGCGGCGCCTGAAGGTCGTCGAGGCCGTGCCGCGCAACGGCTCCGGCAAGCTGAACAAACCCGCCATCCGGCAGGTCGCGGCCGAGGAGCAGTGACATGATTGCGGTCCCGGAACTTCCCGAGGTGTGTCTGCCCGCGCAGTGGAACGCCACGCCGGTGCGTCGCGGCCGCCACGCGCAGGAACTGCGGGGGGCGAAAGAGACCCGTGCTGCCGGCATCCGCCTGGAGCGCTGTGCGGCCGGGCGCCTGCGCGACGCCTACCCCGTGGGACGGCACGACATCGAGGTCCAGGCGGACGAATGCGCCGACGAGGCGCTCCCGCAGCTGCTGACCGCACTCACCGATGCGGTCGGCAGGGCCGACCCCAGGTGTCGGCGCCTTGTTCTGGCAACGTCCGCGGCCGATGGCACGCGTATCGCCGCGGCGGAATCCGCAGGCTTCCGGTACGTCGTCGACGTGGATCTCGGCTCCGCCGAATGCTCCCTGCTGGCCTGGGAGCCGTCCTGGGCGGCCCTGACCGATCCCGATCTGGACCGGGTTCCCGGGGCGTGAAGACCGCGCCAGGCGTCCGCCGAGGAGGCGTCCTGGCACGGGCCCCTTCTGCCGAAAGGACGTCCCATGCACCAGCACATCGCGCCCCTCGCCACACCGAAGCACCATGTCTCCTTGAGGAGGCCGACAGGAGACATGCGTCCATCGAACACCCTTCGTTTCCCGAAGGCTCGTTCAGCCGGTGTGCTCACGGTGGCCACCGGTCCCCATGCGGTGTCCGCTCCGAAACCGGAGCCGGGCCCTGGCCGAGACCGCTCGCAGCTCTGCGTGGCTGCGGCTGCTCGCCCGCCTCGGTCCGGGTTTCGCCTCTTGAGCGCGCGACGGGCGTCCCGCCTGACGGAACATCCGGTCGCGTTCGCGGTCGCACCCTTGCAGACTCGTCGGAACACGCCGCAAGACATCCCCATGGAGCAGTTACCCCTGCTCATGGACCGTCCCTGGGGCGTGTTCCGAAAGTAGCGTCGTCCGCCCGGAGGGCGGGGCCCGCGGTGTCTGGTGCGGTGCATCGCAAGGCGGAGGGTCGTCCGCGTACTGGACGTACGCGGACGATCCCGACAACGCGGCGTGGGGGCACCTCCCGGCCGAAGGCTGGGGGAGTGCCGTGCCAGGCGTCGCGGGCCAGACGGGACTTTCGAAACACGCCCTAGTTCTGCCGCTCCCCGAACGCGCTCAACCCTCCGCGCACGTGCGGCAGTTGAAGAACCCGGCCGTGAACACCCGACGACCTCAGGAGCCCTTATCAGCACCAGTTCCGTTGCCGTCTCGTCGGACCGCGGGGCGCGACTCGAGTTCGAGCGACAGGACCATCCCCAGCGCCAGGTTCCTCATGCCCGCTTGCCGAGAGGCCGGAAACGGCAAGCCGGTCAGGGACGAGTGCCCGAATGCCATACAGATGAGGGCATAGGCGAGTTGCAGGCTCTCGGCCGAGCCGTAGCCGGGAACGGAGTCGCGGACGACCTTGGCGATCTCGCGTTCCAGGCGGCTGTAACTGTCATAGATGCGGCCCCGCAGCCGAACGTCCGTCATCGAGCCGCTGATCAGCGCCTCGATCACGGCATCGTCCTCGCCGCGGGCCATCTGTGGCCCGAAGAGGAAGTCCACCAGCGCGGGCAACGCCGTACCGGGTTCCCGATCCGCCAGGACCTCGTGCATGGAGGTGAAGTACGGCGTCATGATGTGTTCCCACAGGGCGTCGATGAGCTGGTCGCGGTTGCCCACGTAGTGCCGGATATGTGAACGACTCATCCCGGCCACGGCCGCGATCCGCTCCAGCGTGGTCGCCGCCAGACCGTATGTGGCCACCGACTGAGCGGCGGCCTTCAAGATCTCTGCCCGCCGCTGGCCGGCCAGGCTGGGCCTTCCCACATGACCCCCTCAGGTCGTTTCTTTTTCACTATAGACAAAGAAACGAGGAACGGTCAGGGTAGGGAGACTGAGGCGTTTTTCCGGTGCCAGCACGGCCGAAGTGGGGCGGCTACAGAGCAATCGGTAGCCGCGCCTCCTCCTCTGCAACGCACTGAAACACCATTTTTTGTCGTCACCATTGACAAAGAATCAAGCCAGCACAGACGCTGGCACCCCGCACGTACGACCGCCCGTAACGAACATTTCGGCCAACCGCCACTTCACCGGGCGGTCAGCCCTCTGGCGCCTCATCGCCCTCCCGGCACCCGCATCCCCCGGCCCGCATCAGCGCATCGAAGGGTCCCCCTCATGAAAACGTCCTACAAGGCCTCAGTGGCCGCCACCCTCGTCGGTGCATGCGTCCTCACCGGGTGCGTAGGCAAGAACAACTCGGCCGCCCAGCAGACGCAGCTTCAAGCCGTCACCACATCCGTCCCGGCCGCGACCAAGAACGTCGACACCGTCAACTGGAACCTCGGCACCGGCGAACCCTCGACACTCGACCCCGCGCTGTCGGCCACCGAGGAGGTCAGCACCGTGGTCGGCAACATGTGTGAGTCCCTGTTCACCTTCGGCAAGGACTCCCAGCTCCAACCGGCGCTGGCCGAGAAGATCGACCACCCGGACTCCCTGACCTACGTGATCCACCTGCGCAACGGCGTCACATTCTGGGACGGCAAGCCGGTCACCGCCGAAGACGTCCTCTACAGCATCAATCGAGTGCTCGACCCCAAGACCGGCTCGTCGTGGATCACCTGGGCACCCAACCTGGACACCATCAAGATCACCGGCGGCAAAGAGATCACGATCAAGCTGAAGAAGGCCGACGCCCTCGCGTCCGACTACTTCGCCACGCCCGCCTTCGCGGTCGTGGAGAAGGCGTTCGCCGAGGCGGCCGGCAAGGATTTCGGAACGGCCAAGGGCGGGGTCATGTGCACCGGCCCCTACAAGCTGACCCGCTGGTCCCAAGGCCGCAACATTGTCCTGACGCGCAACGACGCATGGTGGAACACCTCGGTCGAACCGAAGGTGAAGACCCTGCGCTTCAAATTCATCTCCAGTTCCTCCGCCCAGGCCGCCGCCCTGGCCAGCGGCGACATCGACGGTGAGTACGCGGTACCGCGCGCCGCCCAGCACCAGTTGGCGAGCAAGGGCACCATGCTGTACGGCAAGAGCCTTTCCCCCACGTTCCTGTCGGTGCTCAACTCCAAGGGGGCCCTCTCCGACCCGGCCACCCGCCAGGCACTGCAGAACCTGATCGACTACCAGGGCATCGTCAGGTCCGTCTACGGGGGAACCGCACAGGCGCTGCGCGCCCTGGTCCCGCCGGCGGCATGGGGGTACGGCAAGGACGTCTACAAGACTGCCTATGACAAGCTGCCCGCGCCTGCCCAGAACCTGAAGAAGGCCAAGTCGCTGGTCAGTGGATCGGTCAAGGCCAAGCAGAAGATCGTCCTGGCGTATACGTCGGCGAGCGAGGAGGAGACCAAGATCGCCACGGCGATAGCCGACGCCGCCACGCAGGTGGGCATGAAGATCGAGCTGAAGCCGCTCACGGCCGAGCAGTACAGCGGCATCTTCTCCTCGGCCGAGGCGCGGGCCGGCTTGGACATCTTCCTGGTGACCGGCTACCTGGAATTCGCTGAGCCCGTGACGTACTACGCGTTCTTCACGACAGGGAACTTCTACAACTTCGTCGGCTACAAGAACGAGGGGTACGACGCCGCCATCAAGGCCGCGCGGTCGACCGAGGACGACACCCAGCGTGCCCAGCTGGTGAGCAAGGCGCAGGCGATCATGGCAAAGGACCTGATCAACGTTCCGATCGTCACGCAGTACGTAAACGTCTACTACCGCAAGGGCCTCGGTGGGCTGGTGCCGCGGCAGAGCTACTACTACACCCCGTGGGCCACCAGCCTGGGCGGTGTGTGAGTCATGCTGCGCGACATCGCTCCCTGGGTCGGCCGACGCGTCCTCGGCGCCGTGCTGACCCTGCTGGTCGCATCGGTGCTCATCTACAGCACGCTGCGGCTCGTCCCCGGTGACCCGGTACTGGCGCTGGCCGGTGGCCGCCGCCTGAACGAGGCGCAGATCGCGGCCCTGCGGCACGGCTACGGCCTCGACCAGGGATTCGCCCAGGGCTATCTGGCCTGGATGGCGGACGCGTTTCATTTCGACTTCGGCAGGTCGCTGGTCTACCAGACCTCCGTCACCTCGCTGATCACCAGCAGGCTCAGCGTGTCCGGCCTGCTCATCCTGTACGCAGCCCTCCTGGCCACCGTGTTCGGGCTCGGAGTGGGACTGTTGTCGGCGGTCAAGGGGGGAGTGGTGAACCGCGCCGCGTCCGTGCTGGCCTCCGTCACCACGGCGACGCCGACCTTCCTCGCGGCCATCGGGCTGCTGACGCTGTTCTCCGTCAACCTGGGCTGGTTCCCGGCGACCGGTGCGGGCACCGGCCTCAGCGACCGGTTGTGGCATCTGACCCTGCCCGCCGTCGCCATGGCGGTCGCGGTCTTCGGTGTCCTTGCCAGGCTGGCCAACGTGGCGTTCGCGGAGGAACTGTCCCGCGAACACGTCGAGGTGGCACGCAGCCGTGGGATCGGCGGGGGCGCGGTGATCGCACGCCACGTGGTGCGCAACGCCCTGCCTCCCCTCCTCACCGTCATCGGCCTGCTCGTGGCGACCCTCTTCGTCGGCACCGCCGTCGTCGAGACCGCGTTCGGGCTGGACGGGGTCGGTTCCCTGCTCGTCAAGGCGGTGAACCGGCGGGACTTCCCCGTGGTGCAGGGCATCGCCCTCATCGCGGTCGGTCTGTTCGTCGTCGTCAACACCCTGGTGGATCTGGTGACGCCCTTCGTCGATCCGCGTGTGACGAGCGGAGGTCCGCTCCGATGACGTTCACCGTCCCCGCTCTGCGAGCCAAGGCCGCACGCAAGCGTGCCCGTCAGCCGCTCAGCCTCGTTCTGGCGGCCGGCTTCCTCGTCCTCGCAGCCTTGACCGGCCTGCTCGCACCCGTGCTGGCGCCGCACTCACCCGATGCCACAAGCCTGCTGGACTCCCTGCTGCCACCGGGTAGCCCAGGCCATCTGCTCGGCACCGACTCCACCGGACGGGACGTGCTGTCCCGGCTCATGTACGGGGCCCGGCTGTCGCTGCTCGCACCGCTGGGCGTGGTGCTGCTGTCCATGCTGCTCGGCACCACGATCGGCCTGCTGGCCGCGCGGGCCGGCGGATGGGCCGACGCCGTGCTGTCGCGCGGTATGGACATCGTCTTCGCCTTCCCCAGCCTGCTGCTGGCCATGCTGGTCGTCGCGGTCTTCGGGCCAGGAGTCCTGGCGCCGGTCTGCGCCCTTGCCATCAGCTACACGCCCTTCATCGGGCGCATCGTACGCAGTGTGGCGCTTCAGGAGAGCGCCAAGCCGTACCTGGAGAGCTACCGCGTCATGGGCTTCGGGAAGATGTGGGTGACCCTGCGTCATCTGCTGCCCAACGTAATGCCCGTGGTGATCGCGCAGAGCGCCCTGTCCTTCGGGTACGCGCTGGTGGACCTCGCGTCGCTGTCGTACCTGGGCCTGGGCGTGCGCCCGCCGGCCTCGGACTGGGGCTCCATGATCAACGAGGCACAGAGCGCCATCCTGCAAGGCTCGGCCTGGGCCGGGTTGGTGCCCGGGGTGGCGGTACTCCTGACCGTGGTCAGTGTGAACGTCATCGGTGAGCACATCGGCGCCTCCATCGGCCGCAAAAGGAGTGAAGAGGCATGACGGTGCTCACCGAGGAGAAGGACACGGCACGGGAGACCGCACTCGACATCACGGGACTGAACCTGTCCCTCGGCACGACGCCCTTGCTGGCCGACGTCAGCGTGCGTGTGGCACGCGGCGAGACGGTGGGTCTGGTCGGCGAGTCCGGCTCGGGCAAGTCCCTCACCTCAAGGACAGCGCTGGGCATGCTGCCCCGTGGAGCGACCGCCACCGGTGACGTCAGGGTGGCCGGCCTCAACGTGCTCACGGCAAACCGAGGGGCACTTCGGGAACTCCGGCGCACCCGGGTGTCGATGATCTTCCAGGACCCGCGGTCCTCCATCAATCCCGTCCGCCGGGTCGGCGACTACCTCACCGAGGCTCTTCGCGCCCGCGGCACGTCCGCGGTCAAGGCGACCGACCGGGTACTGGAGTTGCTGGATCAGGTGGGTATCCGCGATCCGAAGGGGGCGATGCGGCGTTATCCGCACGAGTTCTCGGGCGGCATGCTACAGCGAGTCATGATCGCGGGCGCCCTGTCGGTCGAACCGCAGATGCTGCTGGCCGACGAGCCGACCACGGCACTCGACGTCACCACCCAGGCGGAGGTCGTCACACTGCTCAAACGCATGCAGCGGACGCACGGCACCGGGATGCTGTTCGTGACCCACGACCTCGATCTGGCCGCCGCCATCTGCGATCGCATCTATGTCATGTACGCGGGCCGCATCGTCGAAGAAGCCGCCAGCGACCGTCTATTCGAAGCAGCTTCACACCCGTACACAAAGGCTCTGCTGGAGGCGAGCCCCTCGGTGCACGGCGAGAAGGCCACGATCAAGGCCATCAAGGGACACCCGCGTGCACTGGCGGAAGTCCCGCGGGGCTGCGCCTTCCGCGATCGATGTCCCCTGGCGGACGACGACTGCGTCACGCAGGTTCCCGCTCTTCGCTCTCATGGGACGTCGCTCGCGGCGTGTCTGCGCCCGGAACAGGTGACACCATGACCACACCCGTACTGAGTGTGATGAACCTGGTGAAGAGGTTCAAGGACTTCACCGCCGTTCAGGACGTGAGCTTCGAGCTGGATCCCGGCGCCTCGCTCGGCATCGTCGGCGAGTCCGGCTCTGGCAAGACCACCACCGCCCGCATCCTCGCGGGTCTGGAGCAGGCCACCTCGGGGGCCGTCATGTTCGACGGGGAGAAGGTCGCGGCCCGGTCCCGCCAGGACCGGCTGAAGCACGCCCGCAGGCTTCAGATGATCTTCCAAGATCCGTACGCCTCCTTCGATCCCCGTCTGACCATCGCCGAGTCGATCACAGAACCGCTGCACCTGCACAAGACGGGCTCCGACCGCCCACAGGAGCGGGTCGCGGAGCTCTTGGACCAGGTCGGCCTGAGTACCCGGGCGGGGCAGTCCCGGCCACGGGACCTGTCGGGCGGTCAGCGACAGCGGGCCGCGATCGCACGTGCGCTGGCCGTCGAACCGCGTGTCCTGGTGCTCGACGAGGCCGTGGCCGCGCTCGACGTGTCGATCCAGGCCCAGATCCTGACCCTGCTCGACGAGCTGCGCCGCGAGACCGGCATCTCCTATGTGTTCGTCAGCCACGATCTGGCGGTGGTCCGCTACATCACCGACTCGGCCATCGTCATGCGCCACGGCCGCGTCGTCGAACACGGCCCGACGGAGCAACTGCTGCGAAGCCCCCAACACCCCTACACACGACTGCTGTTGGACTCCATACCGTCTCCCGGATGGGACCTCGACCGGGTGGCGGAAGATCGCCGTGCCCTGGACAGTTACGGAGAAAATGCATGTTGAGCGTCACCCACGTCGGCCCCGGCCCCGTGCCTCTCGACGCCGACCAGGTCAGGATCCCCATGCGGGACGGCGTCAGGCTGGCCGCCGACCTGTACCTGGCTGCCCCCGACCGCCCCGGGGCTGTCATCCTCGTACGGCTGCCGTACGACAAAGACGGCTCCTACTGCTTCATGCCAACCGTCAGCCGCTACTTCACTGCTCACGGGTACCACATCCTGGTGCAGGACGTGCGCGGCAAGTACCGGTCCGAGGGCGAGCCCGAGTTCGGTGTCAACGAGCCCGACGACGGCTATGACACCATCCAGTGGATCACCGAGCAGCCATGGTGCGACGGCAACGTGGTGATGTGGGGCGACTCCTACTACGGCTACACCGCGATCGCCGCCGCCATCAGCGGCCACCCCGCGCTCAAGGCGATCTCGCCGCGCGTCACCGGCTCGCAGCTCTCGATGACACTCCGGCACGGTGACGGCACCCGCGAGGTCGAACAGACCTCACGAAAGCACTACTTCACCACCCACTACGTGGACGCCGACCGCTACGAATGGCAGCCGGACTGGAGCGTCCGCCCGCTGCGCGACGCCCTTGAGCCCCTCTTCGACCAACTGGGCAAGCGCTCGGCGAACTTCGACGCCGAATTCACCGGCGACTCACGCTTCGTCCCGCCGCCGGTGAAGACTCTGGCCGACAGCACGCCCGTACCCGCCCTCTACACGATCGGCTGGTTCGACAACTGCGCCGTCTGGTCGTGGACTGATGTGCGCGCCCTGCGTCGTGAGCCGGCCTGGGCCGACCACCTCTACCTGCGCCTGGAAGCCATCGACCACGAGAACTACTGGCTCGGCCACGCGCCTGTCGGTCCTGAAAACGATCACGGCATCCAGGCGGCCGCCCTGGAACGCATGCTGCCCCGCTACCTGGATCCCTCGATCGAGTTCTTCGACGCCGTCCTGGGCCGGTCCGGCGATATGCCCCCGCAGGTGTGCTACGAGGTGTGCCACGGCGAGTGGCACACCAGCACGGCCTGGCCGCCGCCCCACGCCACGGACCTTCAGTACCACCTCGCACCGGGCGCCCTCGCCGAGGAGCCGGTGGTCGAGCAGAGCCGGCTGGTCTGGACGCACGACCCGTCCCGCCTCATTCCCTCCGCCGGCGCCAACCCGTTCGCCATGCTGCTCGACCGCGCCGATCTGGCCCCGATCGGGAAGCGGGACGACGTCCTGCGCTTCACCGGCCCGGTCGCCGACCAGGACACCGACCTGATCGGCGCCGTGACACTGACGCTACGGCTGAAAGCTCCCGCGGGTGCGACCATCCACACCCGCCTGCTGGATGTGGCCCCCGGCGGACAGGCGTACCTCATCGCCTACGGACAGGTGCGTCTCGACACCGAGGTGAACGGCGAGCTCGTCCCCATCGATCTGCAGAGCGTCGCCTACCGCCTGCGCGAGGGACACCGCATGGCCCTGGACATCATGAGCAGCAACTTCCCCGAATATGTCCCCGAAGCAGCCGCCGACGCCGACCCGTGGACGGCACTGCCGGGACAACCCGTCACACGAGAACTGTTCACCGGGGGGCCCGGCGCAGCCTCGTGCCTGCGGATCGGCAGCAGCGACATCGACGAACTGCGCCGTGACGCCGCCACCGCCCCCTGAACCTCACCACACGGAGAACCATGGACAGCGAGAAAAGCGGCGCCGCCCGCCGGGTCGGCTTCGTCAGCCATGAGCAGTACTACTGGCACCAATCCATCGTCGCCGTGGGCGGCGACATCGAGCCGGGGGCCGAACTGGAGACCCCTACGCCCCGCCGTCGTCTGCTGAACCTGCTGACGAAATCGGGCCTGTTGTCCCTGACACATCCCCTCCAGCCCCTCATGCTGGAGCGTGAGGATCTCCTCCGCGCGCACGGCGCCGACTACATCGATGCCTTCGAACGGCTCTCCGCGGCCGCGGGCGGCGAACTCGGGGACTTCGCCGGGTTCGGCCCCGGCTCCTTCGACATCGCCGTGCTGAGCGCGGGCGGAGCAGCCGAAGCGGTTCGCGCCGTCACGGCTGGGGAGGTGGACACCGCGTACGCCCTCGTACGGCCGCCGGGACACCACGCGGAGCGGGACCGCGCCCGTGGCTACTGCCTGCTCGCGAACCTGCCCATCGCCATCCTCAAGGCCCGCGCCGATCAGGGACTGGGGCGGGTTGCCGTGGTGGACTGGGACGTCCACCACGGCAACGGCACACAGAGCATCTTCTACGATGATCCCGACGTGCTCGCGGTGTCATTGCACCAGGAGCGGCTCTACCCGCACGACTCCGGCATGATCACGGAGACCGGCACCGGTGACGCCGTCGGTACGACGGTGAACCTGCCGCTCCCGGCCGGGAGCGGCCTGGGCGCATATGAGTATGCTTTTGCCAAGGTTGTGGAGCCGGCTCTGCGAGCCTTCCGACCGGACCTCATCGCGGTCGCCTGCGGCTTCGATGCCGGTGGTCTTGACCCGAACGGCCGCATGGCCTTGCCGGCCAAGGCGTTCGGCACACTGACCGGGCGTCTGCTGCAACTGGCCGACGAATTGTGCGACGGTCGGCTCGTCCTCGCACAGGAGGGGGGATACTCCGCGTTGCATGTGCCGTTCTGTGGTGCTCAGACCTTGAGTGCCCTGCTCGGTGTGAGCGATCTGGTCACCGACCCCTTCGCCGAAATGGAGAACTCACCGGAGCAACCACTCGCGGTCCACCAGAAGGCCGCTGTGGACGCCGCACGGCAAGCGGCATGCGACAGCGGCGCCGTAACAGAGGGCCGCTCGTAGCTCCTTCGTCACAGAAGCACATCCAGCCACCGCCCTGCGTCTGCCTTCGCCAGGAACTCTCCGGCCAGGAGGGTTGCGGGGGCTGGTGGCTGGGTCAGTTCGGCACACTCCCCGGCAAGGCGGTGCAGGACATCGTCGATCGTCATGCTTTACGGCGCGAGGAGGTCGAGATGGCCGCGCTGTGCCTGCGGTTCCTCCGGGCGTCCCTGGTGTTCATCTCGGCGCCGAGCTGCGCGAGCGGGGCATCGGGCTGCACGTCATCGAGCAGAGCATCGGCACCTGCACCATGGAAGGGCGGGCCATGTTCGGGATGCTGTTCGTACTGGCAGAGCTCCAGTGCGAGCTGATCGTGGCGAACACGGGCACCTCGACAAGACCCAAGACCGTCCCCCGCCGGCCCAAGAAGACCACGGTCGCGAAGTCCTGACCGCTACCTTGCGGCTGGTGTCTGAGCCAGGGCTCCAGGGCCGGACCCGCTGTCGCTTGGGGAGCGGACCCCGCTCACGTCGCCGAACTCGATCCAGTGTCACGTCAGATGGGTGTCCTGTACTCGGCTCACCGCGGTGACCAGCGCGGTTCACGGCCTCGTGCCGTCATCGTCGCCCTTCGCCGCGCCGCCCGTGCCGCAGCCGCTCGCGCTGATGCCCGTGTCCGGTGTTCGGTCAGCCGTCGTGGAAGGGCCGCCGACCATCGGGGTCCTGGTGTGCAAAGGGGGAGAAAGGCTCGGACAGTGCCGCATGGCGGAGGTGTTCGGCCAGCGCCGCGGTGGCCGGCGAGGTGCGGTCCTTGACGCCCCAGGCCAGCAGATGGTGGCGGCGGGCCCAGGGGTCCTGCAGTTCGCACACGTCGAGCGGCTGGTGGGGGTCGACGGCGCGACGCGGTACGACGGCGAGCCCGGCGCCGGCGGCGGCGAGGGTGACGAGGACGCCGAGGTTGGCGACGGTGGTGCGGTAGCGCACCACCGGAGCGTGGGGCCCGAGGTGCTTCTCGATCCAGCGGCGCAGCGAGGAATGGGCGTCGAGCCCGACGAGAGGGTGTTCGGCGACCTCGCTGTAGGTCAGCGCGGTCCGTCCGGCGAGGATCCCTCCGGCCTGGCCGATCACGACGAGGGAGTCGTCACCTAGAGGCTCCATGCGCAGGCCGCAGTCGCGGGCCTCGTCGTCAAGGACGACTCCCAGGTCCGCCTCGCCGTCGGCGAGCATCCGCACGGTCCAAGGAGTGCGGCTCTCGGACACCGTCACGTCGACGTCCGGGTGCACGCGGAGGAACGAGACCAGGGCCCGTGGCACGAGCCGGTGCATCGCGGAGCCGCCGCCCAGCAGGGTCAGCGGAGCGGTCGGGGGCCGGGTGTAGCTCGCGACGGCGTTTTCGAGCCGCGCGGTCCTGTCGAGCACGTCGCGTGCGTGGCGGGCCAGGGTCGTCCCCGCAGGCGTGGGCCGCACGCCCCGGCGGCCGCGGATCAGCAGCGTCACGCCGGCATGGTGCTCCAGCGAGCGCACCCTGGCGCTGGCCGAGGGCAGACTCAGGTGCATCCGGTGAGCGCCCGCCGTGATCGACCCCTCCGTCACGATGTGGAGAAAGAGCCGCAGGTCGTCCAAGTCATAGCGCACCCTCGCAGCCTAAGGTCCAGCCTTAGGCTGAGTACACCGATTACGCATTGTGGACCCGCCGGCCACGGAGCGATGCTCGGCGTGTGTCCGAGCTATTGCTTGTCCTGCTGGCCGGTGTTGCCGCCGGAGTACTGAACGCCATGGGCGGTGGGGGCACGTTCGTGGCGCTGCCCGCACTCGTCGCGTTCGGCCTGTCACCGGTGACGGCGAACACATTGTCGCGGATCGCCCTCGTGCCCGGGGCCGTGACCAGCGCGTGGGTGTGCCGACGTGAACTCGCCCCGGTCGGGGCGACGTCCACGAAGGCGCTGACCGCGATCAGTGTGATCGGTGGCGGAGTCGGTGCCGGCCTGCTGCTGGCGCTGCCGGCATCGTCGTTCGACGCCGCGGCGCCGTGGCTGCTCGCCTTTGCCACGGTGATCCTCGCCTGCGGACGCCGCCTGTCCCAGCTGTTGAGCAGTGCGCTGGGCCGCTCGGTCCACATGAGTCCCCGAGCTGTCCTGGTCGGACAGTTCTTCCTCGCCGTGTACGGTGGATACTTCGGTGGCGCCGTAGGCATCATGATGCTGGCCCTGTGGAGCATCGGCCTCGGCCTCGACGCGGCGGTCACCAACCCGATGCGGATCGCGCAGCTCGCGGCCGTCTATCTCAGCGCGACCGCTCTGTTCCTGGTCGCCTCGGACGCACTGAGCGCTCCGCCTCTTCTCACGACCATGCTGATCGGAGCCGTGGTCGGCGGCTTCGCGGGCGCCCATCTCACCCGCCGTCTTCCTGCCCGGCTGCTGCGGGGCGTCATCCTGACCACCGCCGCGGCCATGACCGTCCTGTATTTCCTGCGCGGCTGACCCTGCGGGGAAGTCGTGCTCGATCATCCCCATCGTCGGGAGCTGAGGCTGACTGATATGACCGAAGGTGACACGGGAGCCGACGCACCGTACACGGATGCGGCCCGAGCGAGGCTGGTGATGGCCTACGAGGCAAGCGAACTGGCCGAACTCGCACGTGCGGCCGTCCCGATCGGTGAGCAGGAGCTGAACCCCGACGGCACCAGCCGTTCGCCGGGCACCGTGCTGGCCGACGCCGCCCGAGTGCTCGCGGCCGCACAGCGGTTCTTCGAGGCCGCGGCCGTGTTCGAGCGGATGGGCGGTGCCGACTGGCAGCTCATCGGCGACGTCCTGCGGGTGTCTGCGCGTACCGCGCGGGTGCGCTTCGCGATGGCCGAGGCCGTCTTCCGGGAACTGCTCTGCCCCGAAGGGGCCGAAGCCGCCGGTGAGGTGCGTCGGTTGCGCGCCTATATGGCCAGGGAACCGCTGGAAGTGGCCCTCGACCTCGACGACTGGGTACTGCGCCATGAGGACGGCGACAGCGGCCTGGGCACCACGCCCGTCTCCGGCGGTCTGGTCCGAACGGACCGACGATGACGGATCGAGAAGCACTCCTCCTGACTCACCGGGAGGAAGGACGAGACGTGGACACCTCGTCATCCGAGGCGGCTCGGCTGCTCCGATTGCTCGCTGTGCGCGCCTCGGCTCTCGCACTTCTCGCCGGTATCACGGGCGAAACACTGCTGACGCTGATCTCCGCGCTCACCGGTCTCGGGCTGCTCCTGGTACCGGTCGGCTCGACGGCGGACCGCCGAGCGGACCAGAGCGCAGCGACGTGAGAGTGCCTTTCGCCTCAGAGCACCATTTCCTCCACCTCGGCCGGGACCGGTTCGAAACGCACCGGCAGGCTGCTGATCCCGGTGAGGAGGTTGGAGTAGATCCGGCGGACGGGCCCGGCCGTCTCGAACCCGGCGGTGAAGTCGCGGAGCGCCAGCAGCACTTCGGAGATCTCCAGCCGCGCGAGGTACGCGCCGATGCAGTAGTGCGGACCGTGCCCGAACGCGATGTGTTTGTTCGGCGACCGATCGATGAGGAACCGTTCCGGGTCGGCGAAGACGGTCTCGTCACGGTTTCCCGAGACGTTCCACACGGTCACCACATCGCCCCGCTTGATCGGGGTGCCGTGAATCTCCGTGTCCCGTACCGCGGTACGGCCGAAGTGCATGGTCGGTGAGGCCCAGCGCAGTACCTCTTCTGTCGCCAGCTTGACGGACACGTCACCGCGCTTGAACGCCGCCCACTGGTCCGGATGGGCGCTGAAGCTGTGCACGGAGTCGATCATCGTGAGACGGGCGGTCGCGTCCCCGCCGAGGATCAGGCTGTAGCAGTTGAGGACGATCTCGTCCTCACTGAGGAACTCGCCGTCGATCGTGCTGCCGGCCAGCACGCTGACCACGTCTTCCCGTGGCGCGGCACGGCGCTCTTCGACCATACCGAGGAAGTACTGCAGGATGTTGTTGCGGGCGGCGTCGGCCGCGGCGGAGTACTCCGGCCGGTCGTCCGAGCTGATCGCGGACTTGGTCAGGCTGAGCATGTACTCCCGGTCCTGGCTCGGAACGCCCAGCAGGTCGCAGATCGTGAACATGGGGATCTTGCTTGCGATGTCCAGCGCGAAATCGCATTCACCGCGGTCCACCGCTGCGGCCAACAGCGTTCGGGTGGTCCGGCGGACGTGCTCGCCGATCCGGCTCAGCACGCGCGGCGAGAACGCCTTCAGCAGCACATTGCGCAGTTCCTTGTGACGGTGCCCGTCGGTCACCGGGACCATCAGGCCGGCCGCCGAGTCACCTTCGCCCAGCAGCGTGATCAGGACATTGCCGCGCTCCGAGGTGAAGGCGGTGTTGTCCCGGTAGAGGGCGACGATGTCGTCGTACCGGCTGAGTACCCAGAAGCCGGGGCTGTCCCCGACTGCCGGATGCCGGTAGAGCGGCTGGGTCGCCCGCAACGTGCGCCAGTAGTCGCTCAGGTCGTAATCCGCGAACGTCTGGGGGTCACCCAGGTTCACACGGGTCAGGTCCTCCGGCGTCGCACGGATGGGCAGGGCTTCCACGGGGTTGACCTCCAGTTCGGACCGGTGAGACGGATCAGAGGGTGAAGGACCGGGTTCTCGACAGCCGGGGATCGCCCGGCCGCAGGTGCAGCGTTCCGTTCTCGGTATCGAGGACGACTGCGGCCACGGTGCGCTCCCGGCGGATGTCACCGTTGTCGGCGACGCAGATCGGCGGCTTGGACAGCACCGCGAAATGCTCATCGGGCGCCGCGTCCGCGGGCAGGGCCCGCAGAGCGGACTCGGCCGTCCGGAGCCGATGCAGCGAGGAGTTGCGCGCGAAGACGTTCAGCTCGTCCCGGCTGATGAAGTCCGGGGCGAGGAAATGGTTGGTGTGCACCGATTCACGCGCCGCCATCACCCGGTACTGGTCGCCGATGACCTCCACGCAGGCGGTTTCGGCGGCGTCGGCGAGCACGATCGTGCGGGAGCTGGCGAAGGGCAGCGACCGCAGCGCGGAGACCGCCGATTCCACCGAGGTCGCGGTGTCGAGGAGGTGGCGAATGACCAGATACGGCGGTACGCCCGGACCCCAGTGCCCGCCGAGGACCAGGTTCAGACCGACCGCGAGGCCGCGGGAGTTGACGCCGAGATAGCCGAGCAGTCCGGCGAAGCTCAGCACGAGGGCCCTGTGGTCGCCGTGGCCGACTTCGAGGACCGCGATCTGGTCGTCCAGATTCCCGTTGAGGTCCACGGTCTGGGCCAGCATGCCCGGCCGGGCGTAGACGGTGCAGTCTCCTCGGTTGGGGATCCGCTGGTATCCCGCGATCTCGCGGCGCAATTGCAGCAGGGTGGCCTCGTCCAGGGTCAGCTCGGCGCCGGCCGCCAGTCCGGCGATCTCGTCGGCCAGCCGGGGCGTCGACCGGGTGATCTCCGCCCGGTGAGCGGCGATGTCGCCGGACAGGCCGACGATCGACACGGCGGCGGGCAGCAGGTGGTTGAGGCGCGCGACGCCGTCGTCGAGGAAGGCGCGTAGCCGCTCCCTCAGGGCGGTGCCGTGCGCGAAGCCGATGTCGTACGGTTCGCCGTGGGCGACGACGTGCGCCACCGCGAAGGGCGTTGTCACCGCGCGTCCACCATGGCCGTGAGCCGGTCGCGTACCGAGGGCCATTCGGGCTTGAGGATGCTGTAGTAGACGGCGTCGCGGCGAGTGCCGTCCGGCATCGGGTTGAAGCTGCGCAGGATGCCTTCCTCGGTTGCGCCGATGTTGCGCAGGGCGCGGCGGGCCTGCTCGTTGCGCCGGTCGGTCTTGAACTCCACGCGCTCGGCGCCGAGCCGCTCAAAGGCGTTGTGCAGCAGCAGCAGCTTGGCGTGGCGGTTGACTCCTGCGCCGCGGAAGTCCTGGCCGAGCCAGGACCAGCCGATCTCCAGCCGCCGGTCCGGTTCGGACAGGTTTCCGTAGCTCATCGACCCGGCGGTGCGGCCGGTGGCGAGGTCGGTGATGTGGAAGACGACCCGTCGGCCGGATGCCTGATCGGCGATCATCGTGTCGAAGAAGACCTTGAAGGACGCTTCGTCGGTGACCAGCGCCACGAAGTAGCGCCAGATGGCCGGGTCCATGGCCACCGAGCGGATCCCCTCCCGGTCGGACTCGGTGATCGGCCGCAAGCGGACGACGTCGTCGTCCAGGACAGTCGCGGCGTGCTCGTGCCAGCTCATCTCAGCTCACCTCGGCATGCCGGGAGAGCGCGCTGACGACCTGCCCGAGCGTGCGCATCGCGGCGAGGTCGTGTTCGGTGAAGTGGTGCAGTCCGACCTGGACCCGGTCGCACACCGATGTCAGGAACAGCACCTTGTTCAGCGAGGTGAGGCCGAGGTGGTCGAGGTCCGCGTCGGAATCGATGGCCTCCGGCGGCAGGTCCTGCGGCAGGACCTCGGCCAGTGCAGCGCGGGCCGCCCGTTCGATGGCGTCAGGCACGGATTCCCTCCTCGGGGTCGATGACGAGGCTGCGGTAGCGTGCCTCGATCTGCTTGCGACGGGGTTTGAACTGGGAGCTGAGCAGCCCGTTGTCGACGCTGAACCGGTCCGCCAGGACGGCCTTGGCGATCTTCTCGTCGTTCTCGAGGGCGGCGTTGGCCTGCCGCAGCGCCGCCGCGACCAGCTCGGGGTCCGCCGGGTGCACGGCGGGCGAGACGATGGCGACGAGCTGCCGCTGCGACGGGTTGGTCACCACGCAGTCCTCGATCGCCGGACAGACTTTGAGACGTTCCTCGATCCGCCGTACGGCGATCTTCTTGCCGTTCTCCAGCACGATCACGTCGTCGGCCCGGCCGTGCACGAACAGATAGCCGTCTTCGTCGAGATCGCCGAGGTCACCCGTGCGCACGATACCGCCGGGCCGGAACATCTTCTCCGAGTCGCCCGGCTCCGCGTGCTCGTAACGGGTGGCCACCGGCAGCTCGCTGCGGACGTTGATCACTCCGTCGGAGTCGATGAGTACCTCCTTTCCCGGCAGCACCCGGCCGACGCTGCCGGGCCGGTACGCACCGGGGTGGTTCTTGGCCACGATGCAGGTTTCGTTGAGCCCGTAGCCTTCGAAGACCGGCAGGCCGGCGTCGGCGAAGTACCGCAGCGTGGCCGGGTTCGCGGGCGCGGAGCCTGTCCACAGGTAGCGGATCCGGCCTCCGAAGACCTCGGCGGCCGCCTCGGCCGGCAAGGTCCCGGTCCGTGCGGCCCTGGCCTCCAGGTGAGCGCGCGTCGTCTCGTAGAAGCCGGGCACGCCCATCACCACCGTCGGCCGCGCCGTGCGCAAAGCGGCGAACGCGGCTTCGTAGGTGCTGATCGTGACGTCGTGGCCGAACACGAGCGCCGAGTACACCCAGTACCGCTGCTGGAGCAGGGACAGCGGCAGGAAGACGAAGAGGTCGTCGCCGGGACCGTGCGCGAACATGTCCTGCACCGCGGCGAGCGAGCTGTCGATGCTTCCCGCACTGGCCAGCAGCGACTTGGCCGGGCCGCTGCTGCCCGAGGTGAACTTCAGCGCGGGTGCCTCGCCGGGTTTCCACGACATCGTCGGCAGGTCGGTGTCCGAGGGCGGGAGCCCGCGCAGGGCGGTGATCGGGCGTACTCGTTCGGCCGTCTCGTCCTGGTCGGTGAACAGAACCGTGAGGCCGTAGCGGGCCATGAGGTCAGCCCCGGTCGCATCGAACTTGCCGGGGTCGAATCCCGCGGTCACCGCCTTGATCCGCAGCGCCGCCAGATCGAGCAGCACCCACTCCAGCGAGTTCGCCGCGACTATGCCGATCCGGTCACCTGGCCGGACGCCGAGACCGAGCAGGTACTCGGCGACCCGGCCCGACATCTCCCAGACTTCGGTGAGATCCCACGCCTCGGTCGCGCCGAGCCGGGCCACGGCCAAGCGGTTGCCCGGCCGCGGCGGACCACTGATGACCCGGTTGATCACGCTCATGCGGCCCGTCCGATCCGCTCGGCCATCGCCCGCACCGTGTTCACCCGGACCAGTTCCGACAACGGGATGGTGACCTTGTACCGCTTGCGCACGCCGACCAGGATGCGCGCCGCGGCGAGCGAGTCGGCGCCGAGGTCGGTCAGCGGGGTCAGCGCGTCCACGTCGGGCAGCTTGAGCACACTCGCCCACAGCTCTGCCAGCTCCCGCTCGATGCCTTCTGCCAGTGCGGCACCGCCGGACGCGATGGGCTCGGCCCGAGGCATGTCGTCCGCGGCCAGCCCCGACCGGTCGATCTTGCCGTTGGCGGTCAGCGGCAGGCTGTCGTGCCACACCACGGCGGACGGAACCATGTACTCCGGCAGCTGCTCGCGCAGCGCCGAGCGCAGTTCCTCCGCCAGGCGCCTCCGCTCGCCGTCAGGCACCGGCTGGTCCCGTTCGCCCGGCACCAGGTGCGCGACCAGCAGGTCGCCTCGGCCACCCGGTCGGCGGACCACCACCGCCTGCCGTACGCCAGGCAGCGTGACCAGGCGTGTCTCCACCTCTTCCGGTTCGATGCGGTAGCCGTTGAGCTTGATCTGGAAGTCCGTCCGGCCCAGGATGTCGATCTCCCCGGACGGCAGGTAGCGCCCGCGGTCGCCGGTGCGGTACAGCCGTACGCCTCGTCGTCGGTCGTAGCAGAACTTCTCGCCGGTCGCCTGCTCGTCCTTCCAGTACCCGCGGGCCAGGCCGGTCCCCGAGGCGAAGATCTCGCCGGGCACCCAGTCCGGCAGGTCCACGCCGTCCTCGTCGAGCACATACGCCTTGTTGTTGTCGTTGGGCCGCCCGTACGGGATCCGCTGCGCGCCGTCGTCGTCCGGACCGATCGGGTGGACGACGTTCCAGACCGTCGTCTCGGTGGGACCGCCGAGCGAGACCACTTCGAGCCCGGGCAGGCTCGCTCGCAGCGCCGCCGGGAGTTGCGGAGGGATCCGGTCGCCACTCATCATCACCAGCCGCAGGCCGGCCAGCGGCAAGAAGCCTTCCGCGCGTGCCTGGTCGTGCAACAGCGCCACGATCTGTGGCACCGAGTTCCACACCGTGACCCCACCGCGCTCGCACATTTCGAGCCAGTGCGCCGGGTCGGCGGCCTTGTCGTGGTCGGGCAGCACCAGCGCGGCACCGACGGACAGCGCGCCGAACACGTCGTAGACCGACAGATCGAAGCTGAACGCGCTGATCGCGAACAACCGGTCGCGTGGACCGATGCCGAAGCGGCGGGTGCAGTCCGCGACGACGTTGGCCACGCTGCGGTGGCTGACCATGACGCCCTTCGGCGTGCCGGCCGTGCCCGAGGTGGGCAGCACGTAGGCAAGGTCGTCGGGATGCGCCCCGGCGACCGGGGGCAGCTCAGGCCCGCCGTCGGCTGCGGCGTCGCTGTCCAGCGCCAGCACCTTGCGTGGGCCCGCAGGGACGCTCCAGCCGGAGTCGGTGAGCACGCACCGTACTGCGCCGTGGTCGAGTAATTCCTGCTGTCGGCGGGCGGGCAGGTCCGCGTCGACCGGCAGATAGGCCGCACCCGCCAGCAGCGTGGCCATGATCCCGACGATCTGCTCGGGTCCCCGGGTCATGACCAGGCCGACGAGTTCATCGCGTTCGGCCCCGTTGGCGCGCAGCCAGGCCGCGGCAGCGCGGGCCCTGCGGTACAGCTCGGCGTAGCTCAGCTCACCGGCCGAGGTGATCACCGCGGGCGCCTGCGCAGAGCGGCGCACCTGGGTCTCGAACAGCTGGTGAAGCAGCTGCTGCGGCAGCGGCCGGTCGGTGTCGTTGGCGGCGTGCCTGCGTTCGCGCTGCTCGTCGGGCAGCAGGTCGAACCAGTGGTTGTTCCACTCACCGTCGTCGGCAAGCAGGTCGAGCAGACGCTGGTACCCCTGTCCCATGTCGTCCAGCAGGCCGGGCGGGAACAGTTCGTCGACGCCGTCGAGCTGGACGACGACGCCGCCGTGCTGTTCCATGGCGAACACGTTGAGCCAGGTCTGCGGCGTCTGGGAGACGGTGTGCACCTCGGGTCCGAACAGTTCGAGCGCGGAGCCGTCCGCCTCCGCGAGCGGATAGCCGATGGCGCTGTTGAAGGTGTAGGGCATGCGCGGCTGCCCGCCGCTGCGCCGGCCGAGTTCCCGCAGCACCTCGATGCCGGAGAAGTGCCGGTTGTCGAGGTCGGTGCGCAGCCGCTCCTGCACCGCTTTGGCCCGCTCGGTGAAGGTCACACCGCGGTCCAGCTCGACCGAGACGAGAATCGGATCGCTGTACTGCCCGATCGACTGCAGGATGCGGGGGTGCACCGGCGGCCGGTTGGCCACCGTGGTGGTCAGGGTGAACCGGGGGCCGGCACCCCAGCACGCGAGGGTCTCGGCGTAGGCAGCGAACAACAGTCCGGACGGGGTGACGCCGACCGCGGCGGCGTGCTCCTTCAGCACCGCCCACCGCGACGCCGGCACCCGGACGACGCGCTGGGTGAAGCGCGGCGTCGCGATCGCGGAGGGACTCTTGGCCAGCGGCAGCTCCGGGTGGCCCCACAGGGTGCCGCCGTCCAGCCGCTTCAGCCAGTACGCCTTGGCGCGGGCGTAGGGCTTGCGGCTGCGGGCGGCCTCCAGCGCGGCCACATAGGACTCGAAGGAGGCTTCCTCACCCGCCGGTGGCTGCTCCCGCTCGTAATGCGCCCACCACTCGCGGAAGAACAGGAACATGCTGATGCCGTCCATGACCAGGCCGTCGTGACCGACGTGCAGCACCATCCGGTCCCCGGCCAGCAGCGAGACCTCGGCCGCCAGCAACGGCGGATGGGCGGTCGGCAGCATCCGGTGCGTCCAGCGCGCGCGTTGCGCGGCCAGCCCGGTGCCGTCGTCGTCCCGCAGGTCGGCCCGGTCGATCCGGACGTGCACCTGCGGATGCCGGACCTGGGACTGCGTCGGCGTGAACCGGGAACGCAGGCAGTCGTGCCGGGCGACCACAGCGTTGAGCGCGGCCTGGAGCCGGTCGACGTCCCAGTGGCCCTCGATCTCGTGGTAGACGTAGCTGGCCACGTTGCCCAGCTCGAACACCTCGTCCCGGCCCACGAGATAGCTTCGCTGCAACGGGGTCAGCGCGAACCCGGGGTCCGCGCTGAGATGGGCGAGCAGTTCGGACTTGACGGCCTTGATCCGGCCGACGAGGTCGGCGTCCACGCGCTCGCGCGGTCCCTGCAGCCGCAGGTCCGTACCGACGGCGACGATGCTCAGACCGCGGGCGCCGATCTCCTCCAGTACCGACAGGTAGCTGGTCATCGGGCCACCGCCTCGGCCAGCTCCCGGCTCAGCGCGGCGATGTTCCGCCCGGAGAGCAGCTCCGCCATCGGTACGTCGAGATCCAGCCGCTCCAGAATCTGGTACTGCACCGCGACCGCCTGCAAGGACGACGCGCCCAGCTCCCGCAGCGTCTTGTCGGCCACCACCGCCCCCGCCGGCAGGCCGAGCGTGCTCCGGACCAGGTCGGCGAGCCAGGGCAGGGGGTCGGGTGCGGCGTCCGGCGGTGCGGCAGGTGCCGGCTCGGCGATGAAGAACACCTGCCCAATCAGGTCCAGCCCGGCCCCGGCCGGCACCAGGTCCACGGTGGACGGCCAGGCCGGCTCGCTCTCGCCGAGCAGCGCGGCAAGACGCGCGGCGAAGCGCGGCATGACCGGTGTGGCGACCCGGGACAGCAACCGAGCCGCCGCCAGTTCCAGCGCCATCGCGGTGCGATGCTCCGACTGCCACCCGGACGCGTCGGCAAGTACCTCCTCGCGCGCGGCGAAGGCGCGTGCGTCGGCGACGATGCCCTCCAGTTCGGCGGTGGCCGCCCGCAGCGAGAACCCGTCCTGTCCGAGGTGCGCGGTCACGGCCGCCAGCCGCCTGCCGAGCCGGGCATGGAACGCGGTGTGCTCGGGGGTCCAGACTCCGGCGTCCGGCACCACGCCGCCGTACCGGGTGTTCAGTCGGTGGCCGAGATCGTCGAGCCAGCCCTGCCAGCCGTCGATCAGCACCTCGCGCACGGTCGCGGTGTAGGCCTCCCGCTCGAAGTTGGTGCGTTCGCCCTCCGGGCGGGTGCGGGACAGGTAGAACCGCACCGCGTCCACCGTCTGCGGGGACAGGATGTCCTTGCCCCACACCGCGTGCTGTCGGCTGGTGGAGAACTTCTGGTTGTCCAGCAGATAGAACTCGTTGACGTGGTAGTCGATGTCGGGCTCCCAGTGCGGGAACGCCAGCCGATACAGCACCGGGTAGAGGATCGCGTGGTAGAAGCTGTTGTCGTAGCCGAAGAAGTGGACGATCTTCCAGTCCTGCTCCGGCTTGTCCGCCTGCCACATCTCGCCGATCCGGGCGCCGAGCCGCGCGATGCCGTGCAGGAAGCCGTACGACATCTCCGGCCACACCCAGATCACCTGGTCGTCGGCTCCGCGGGGCGCAACGCCCCACTGCGCGGGGTGACTCAGCGGCAGGTCGAAGGTCTCCCGCGCACACACCCGCTCGGCCAGTTCGCGCAGCCGGGCGGGCACCCGGCCGAGCCGGTGATGCCGGGTGACGGTTTCGCGGAACTCGTGCAGCGGCAGGGCGTGCCGGACCAGGCCGCCCGCCCGCACCGAGCCGGAGATCCGGCTGCGCGCATCGCCGAGGTCGGCGACGACATTGGGCTCGCCGCACTCCTCGCAGATGTTGCCGTTGGTGGCGGCCGCGCACGACGGGCAGATGCCGGACACATCGACCTCGTAGAGGTACCGGCCGGTCTCCTCGTCGAACAGCGCGGGCAGTTCGCGCCGGGCCACCTTGCCGGACGCCTCCACCGCGGCGAAGAAGTCGCGCAGGCCCTCGCGATATCCGGCGTCCGCACTTGTCAGCGTGAACTGGTCGGGCCGGATGTCCATCAGCTCCAGCGTCCTGGTGATCTCGGCGCCGTAGTGCGAGGCGATCTGCTCCGGTGTGCTCTGCTCCTGCGCCGCCTTGGCGACCACGTAGCTCTGGTGGTCGTCGCTGCCGGTCAGGTGCCAGGCCCGCGCCCCGTTCATCCGCTGGAACCGGACGAAAGCGTCCGCGCCGAGGTACGGCCCGGACAGGTGCCCGAGGTGCAGGTCTCCGTTGGGGGTGGGCGGGGTGGAGAAGACGAACACCGGCCGCTCCGCGAAGCGCCGTCGGCCGGGACGCGCGGCCGCCTCCTCAGCGTGCCGGGGCTCACGCCAGTAACACGTCACGAAGACGACATCGGTGTCACCGGTGTTGTCGATCACGTGCGTCTCGAACGGGTCGAACTTGACGACCGTGCCCGGTCCGACCGGATGCCGCGCGCCGTCCACCACGACCTCGCCGCTGCCCGACACGATGACGAACATCTCGATCTCGTCGTGCTGGTGCGGGTCGGAGCGCCTGCCCGGCGCCACCCGGCCCCAGCCTGCGCCCAGCCCGACGACCCCGGGCAGGTCGATCGTGCTCATGTCGATTCCGAAGGCATCGCTGAGCGTCGCGGGGTCGAAGGTGTCGATTCTCATCGCGGGTTCCCTTTCGCGCTCGAGTCCAACAGGTGGACTGCCTCAGCCGCGATGGCCGGGGCGAGGCGGTAGCCGGATCCGTTGGCCGCCCCTGCGAACACGACCCGGCCGTCCGGGTCGAGTCGGCACAGCAACGGTTGCCGGGAAACGCTGTAGGCATCGCAGAAGACGCGCCCGGCCGTGCAGCGTGACGCGAGCAAGGGCGCGTAACGGCTCAGGGACGTGCGGGCCTGCTCCACGTCGTGCGCGTCGAGATCGGCGCCGACTCGGTCGGGGTCGACGTCCCAGTCCTGGCAGGTGTAGCTGAACAGCCAATGCCCCCGGTAGGCCAGGGGAAGCAGGAAGGCGTCCTCGTCGTGGAAGACGACCGCCCGGTCGGCCCCGTCCGCGGGGTGGTCGATGTGCAGGGCGACGATCTTCTTGACGCGTGCTCCCAGCGGCGCGACCGGATCGGCCCATGCGGGCTCGCTCAGCCACGGTCCCGGCGCAAGCACCACTCGGTCGACGGTGAGCCGCTCGCCCGTGCCGAGCGAAAGCCGCACACCGAGGCCGTCCGGCTCCAGCCCGGTGACCCGGACTCCCTCACGCACGTGGACGCGCGGGCGCAGCTCGGTGACCAGCTCCTGGACCAGACGGTGCACATCGGCGTAGTGCGCGCTCCTGACGTCCCACACCGACGCGCGCGGCGGCACGCGGACCTCGGCACCGCAGGCGTCCAGCACGGCGGGGGCGTCGTCACGGCGGACCGGATCGATGTAGAGCTTCTCCAGCTCGGCTCTGTCGCTCTGCGAGAGCATCGACATGCCGACCGGATGGATCGGCACGGTGGGCCGGTCGGCCTTGAGCTTCTCGTAGAACTCCTGGCTGTAGGCCGACATCCGGCGCACCCGCTCGCTCGCACCACGCGGGAAGTGCAGTCCGGCCGAGCGTCTGCTGGCGCCGCAGCCGACCGCGTCCCGGTCAAGGAGCAGCACCGTGCTCGCCGGATGCTCGTGGACGATCCGCCGGGCCACCAGGCAGCCGATGATGCCGCCGCCGATCACCGCGACCGTGTCCAGGCCCATGTCACACCCTCCCTCTCGGCTCGCCGTCCTCGATGTCCTCGTCCGCCCACTCGACGAACGACGAAAGCTGCTCCTCCCGCTGTACGCCGCGCAGGCGGTCGACGATGCGCTGGCTGCGCCACGCCAGCAGGCTCAAGTTCTTGTCTGCGAGGCCACGCTGGGCGGGAGTCCCGTTCTGGATGAAGACGTTGTGGTTTGCCGGTCCGTCCCAGCGCACCGCAAAGTCCCGGTCCACCCGGTACTCGCCGCCATCGCAGTCGAGCCGGTCCGCCAGGGGGGCGAGCAGATCCAGCAAGCCGGTGCGGAAGCCGGTCGACCAGATGATCACGTCGGTCGTCACACGCTGGGGCTCGTCGGGCCGGTCGTTGTTGACCACGGTCAACTCCCACCCCGTACCGGCCTTGGCCACGCCCGTGATCTCCCGGTTCGGGTACAGCCTGATCAGTCCGGGCGAGCGCGCGATGAACCGGTGGTGATAGGTCCGCTGATAGATCGCACGCAGCGTCGGCTCAGAGATGCCGTCGCTGGACAGGACGTTCTCCTGGTTGAGCCGCTCACGGGTCGCTCGCTCCAGGCCGTAGAAGTACTCCGAATAGCACGGCATGTAGAAGTCGTTGGTGAACGGTGAGTCGTCGATCGGCAGGAAGTTGCGTCGCCGGGAGAACCACGACACCCGGCTGGGCAGTTTGCTGCCTTCACGGGAGATGAGGTCGAGGAACGCCTCGGCGCCCGACTGCCCGCCCCCCACCACCACGACGCGTTTGCCCTCAAGGTGGACGGCCTTGTCGACGAAGTCGCACACATGGAACTGGCTATTCGAATGCCAGCCCCGTCCGGCCGGCGGAATCCACGGCCGGCGGCCGACGCCTACGGCGATGTTGTCCGCGGTGAGCACCCGCTCATCGGTGCGCACCTTGAACACACCGTCGAAATCGACCGAGCGCACTTCCTCGCCGAACACGACGTTCTTCATGCGCCAGCTCGCCCATTCCAGGTAGTTGCGGAACTCCTGCCGCGGCACGGCGTCGAACCGGGCGTTGATGAAGTGATAGATGCGCCCCTGGTCGTACAGGTAATTCAGGAACGAGAACTTGCTGGTCGGATCGGCCAGGCTGACCAGGTCCTTCAACGTCGACACCTGCAGTGTGGTGCCGGGGATCTGCTGGCCGTCGTGCCAGCCGAAGGCTTCCTTGCGATCGAGGAACAGGCTGGGCAGATCCCGGTGTGGATACAGCAGCGCGGCCAGGCTGAGATTGGCCGGGCCGACACCGATACCGAGCACACCGAAGTGGTTCTCGCCGGTCATTTCTCGACGCCCCTATGTCCGGTCGCGGACTCCGTGAACTCGGCGGTGATCCTGCTGGAGCGCAGGGAGTCCAGCCAGCGGCGGGCCGCATACGCGTCCTCGGCCCCGCGGTGCAGCCCGGCGGGCAGGCGCCCGGAGAGGATCTCCCCGACACCGACCGCCAGCGGCGTCGACACGAGCCGGGCCATCGCACTGTCCTCCTCGTCGCCGGTGACGTCGATCACGTACTCCCCGGACCACGCCGTGGCGTCCTCCCCCTCGACGGCGAGTGCGACGGCCAGCACCACCCGGTCCCGGTCGGCGCCGGTGGTCGGGTACCGCTGCGCGAGGTCCTCGGCCAACTCGGTGATCCGGTCGGAGTCACCGGTGCGCAACTCGGCGAACACCGGTTGCCATGCGGCCTGCCAGCCGTGGAGCCGGAGGGTGCCGCGGATGAAGGTGTCCAGCGACCACAGCCCCGGTACGCCGTACCGGGCGATGAAGGGGATGCTGTCGCGGTTCGGGTACGCCTCGAACTCCTCGCCGCGCACCAGGTGCGGGCGGGTCGCCTCCCAAGGACGGACCGCAGTCGACTCGGCGCCGCCCTCGATATAGCGCGCCGGTGAGAGCAACGCGGTCAGCACGCCGCGCGGCGCCCAGCTGAACCGGTAACGAAAGTCGTTGGGCACGGCCGGAATCCCGCCGCAGTAGGAGGTGAACCTCGCTCTCGCCGGCCCGCTGACTGCGGCCCGTCCGCGGGCCACCAGATCGTGTGCGAGCAGGTGGTCGATGCCGGGATCCAGGCCCGCTTCGGTCAGCACGACGACGTCCGCGCCCTCGGCCAGCTCGGCGATCTCAGCGTCGGCATAGCTGGTGTCCGCGAAATGGGCCCCCGCGGCGATGCTGAGCTTGAGCAGCCAGGCGTGTTCGGTCGCCGGCAGCATCGACACGACCACGTCACCGCGCGCCGGGGCCAGCGTGTCGAGTGCCGCGGCAGTCGCCTTGCTGGCCAGCCCGAGCCGGCCCACGACGGCCTCGGCCTTGGCCTTGGTCCGCCCGTAGAGCGCGACATCGGCCTGTTCAGCGAGCAGCCGGACGCCGCCGCCGGTGGACAGTCCGGTACCGACCCAGTGCACCCTAGGCATGGGCATTCTCCTTCACCGCTGTACGGAACCGCCGGGCCGCTCGCTGCCACGGCGCCGAGTCCAGGTCGAGCAGGTGCCTGCCGAGTTCGGCCGAGAACGCCGCACTGGCTTCCCACGGCAGCAGCGACGGCAGGTTGTCGATGGCGATGATGTGCACCGGGCGCTCACCCCGGCGCAGCGCGCGGGCCGGCTCCTGCCAGCTGGTGACGCGGTCGTACACCGGCAGGATGTTGCAGTCCGAGGTCACGTCACAGGTCACGTCGGAGATCACCCGTAGTTCGCCGGCCGGGTCGTCGAGGTCGGCTTCGGTGAGCAAGGGCGTGACCGGGCCGGTGCTGAAGACCGCGTTGACCAAAATGTCATGCGCCAGCAGCGCCGGCCGGTCGAGCCTGCTGGTCTCCGCGATGTCCCATGAGGTCGGCTGGATCCCGGCGACAGCGCAGGCGGCGCGGGCGCCCCGCCCGCCGCGGCCGAGCGCGCCGACCACCAGCACTCTTGGCCGCTCGCCGGGCGTGGCCAGTGCGATGTCGAGATCGGCGCGCGAGCCCGGCCGCAACGGAACCTCAAGGGTGCCGCGGAGGTGCAGGACGGCCAGCGCGGCACCGGTGTACCCGGCCCAGTAGCCGAACGCGACCAGCCGCCGGCCGTCCTCGCCGGTCAGGTGCTCGAGGTCGAGGAGCGTGCCACCGCCGGCGGTGAAGCGGCGCAGCAGGCCGGCGGCGCCGCGCTGACCCTTGTAGGCGTGAGCGAAGTACACATGCCGGTGCCGCAGCGCGGCCGGTTCGTCCGGCAGTTCCTTCAATCCGATGACGTAGGTGTCCGCGGGCGCGTCGACCCAGCTGCCCGCCGGCGCGATGGTGCAGCCGGCCGTCAGGTACTCCCCGGTCGGGAACACCCGCTGCGGTGACCGTTCGACCGTGACCTGGTGTCCGGCGGCCACCAGGCGCGCCGCGTCGGTCGGCACCACCGCCGCTCTCCGTTCGGTGCTGCGCACCTCGTGCCTGAGCCATAATCGGGTCATCCGAGCTGCCCTTTCAGGACGGGGATGCGGGCGTTGGGTGAGGGCCGGTAGCCCTCGTGCGAGGGCGCCCCGGTCACCGCGGCGACGGCGCCGATGGTGATCGCGGCGGCCATGGCCCGGCCGGGACACCGGTGGGCGCCCCGGCCGAAGGTGAACACCTGCGGGTCCGCCCGGCCGGGGCGGAACGCGTGCGGATCGGGGTTGGCCATCGGGTCGCGGTTGGCCGCGGCGAGCAGCAGCAAGATCGCTGAGCCCGCCGGGACTTCGTGGCCGGTGATGGTGGTCGCGGTCACCACGGATCGGCGGGTGTTCTGGATGGGCGCGTCGTGCCGGACCACCTCGGCGACGAAGGCCGCGAGATCGTCCGGCTGTCCGTGGCGAGCCAGTGCGAGCAGAGTGTTGCCGACCAGCCCCGCTGTGGCGTCGTAGGTCTGCGACAGCAAGCCGATCACATTGGCCAGCAGCGGAGCGGTCTTGGGCCGGTCGTCGCGGGCGGCCAGGCGGACCAGCTCACCCATCAGGCCGCCGCTCCCGGCGCGCAGGTACGGGCCGAGCAGGTCGAGCAGCCGCGCGGCCGCGGCGGCCGCGGCGGCCTGGTCCTCGGCGGTGGCCGATGGGGGAACGCACCGGACGAACTCGCCGATGAGCCGGGCTGCCTCGGCCGGGATGTTCCCGCCAAGGCCGAGCACCGTGGCCACCACTCGTACGGGCACCCCGAACTGGAGGTCCGTCCAGTCGGTCGCCTTGCCCGCCTGTTCTGCGGCCAGCGCGACGACCTGCTCCTCGGTGATTGTGCTCAGCGCCTGGAGCAGCACCTGTTTGCGCCGCACCTGCGGGGCGCCATCGGTCATCCGGACCAGCTCGCCGAACACGTCGCCGGCCGGGGTGCCGAGGATGCCGCGCGGCACCGGCTCGGTGCTCGGCCGGACTCGGCAGGCCGGATGGGCGAGCACCTCGGACACCGCCGCCGCGCCGGCCGCCACCCACAGCCCACTGCCGGTGTCGTAGCCGAACGGCTGGTTGGCCACCAGGTCGGCGTAGAACGGATACGGGTCGGGATGGGTGGCGGCCGTGCTCAACGTCGCGGAAAGCGGCTGCGTCATGACGCCCCTCGGTGTGTTCTGTCCGGGTCGATCGCCGCCGCGATGATCGCCTGCTGCACCTCAGAGGAGCCTTCGTAGATCCGCAGCGACCGGATCTGCCGGTACAGCCGCTCCAGCAGGCTGTCGCGGACCAGCCCGGCCGCACCGAAGATCTGCACCGCACTGTCCACGATCTGCTGCGCGGCCTCGGTGGCGTAGAGCTTGGCCACCGACGAGTGCCGGGCGTAGCGGGAGTCGCCCTGGTCGATCTCCCAGGCCGACCGGGCCACCAGCAGCGCGGCCGCGTCCAGCTTGACCTCCATGTCGGCGAAGGTGGCGCGCACGGTGGGCAGATCGAACAGTTTCCCGCCCAGCATGGGCCGCTCCCGTGCCCGGGACAGCGCCGCATCGGCGGCCCGACGGGCGAAGCCGAGCGCGGCGGCCCCTACGGTCATCCGGAACCGGTCCAGCACCTCCATCGCGATCGGGAACCCGGCGCCACGACTGCCGAGCAACGCCTCTCGCGGCAGCGCGCAGTCGTCGAACACCAGATGGCCGAGCGCCCGCGGGGCGATCATCGGCACCGGCTCGACGCGCAGGCCGGGTACGGCCGCCGGGACCAGAAAGGCGGTGAGCCCGAACGAGCCCGGTCCTGGGCCGGTGCGCGCGATCACCGTGTACACCTCGGCGATGCCCGCGTTGGCGATCCACGCCTTGCCGCCGTTGAGCACCCAGCCGGTCTCGGTCTCGCGCGCCTCCAACCCGATCGCGGCGACATCAGAACCCGCCGCCTCCTCCGATATCGCGAAGGCGCCGCACAGGGTGCCCGCGGCCAGTCCCGGCAGATACCGGCGGCGCTGGTCGTCGGTGCCGAAGCGGCGGATCGGGGTGGCTGCCAGGGCCTGAATGGAGAACGCGTAATCGGCGAGATCACCGGCGTACGCAAATGCCTCCCGCGCCAGGCACAGGGCGCGGTAATCGTCGGGGCCGCCATCGAGGAAAGCCAGCCAGCCCCCGTCGCCGAGCGCGCGGAGTATGCGCAGGCCAGCCGTTTCCGGCCGCTCCGAGCCGACGAGCGCATTGCGGTGCTCGTCGCACCAGGTCACCAGGCGCTCCGCCAGCTCGCGGTGGTGGTTCTCATACAGGGGCAGCGCCAGGATGCGGGTGTCGAAGGTGTTGGGGGACGTGGCCGTGGCCATCAGATGATCACATCCGCCGGCTCGTGCCGGGTGAGGCCGGCCACCAGCTCGTGCTCGATGAAGTAGGCGAAGGAGGCGTAGCCGCGCCAGATCCGTTCCCAGTGCGACGACACCGCGTCGGCGCCGGACAGCTTCGCCACGTCGTGCAGGTAGGCGATGATGATCTCGGCCGACTGGCGCGCATGGCCGGCGGAGAGGTTGTCGATCGTGAGGTGCGCCTCCTCGTAGGCGGCGTCGAAGCCGTAGCGGCGCAGCTTCTGCGTCTCGTGCATGCGCATGGTGCCGAGCCCGAACATCTCGATGCCCAGGTTGTAGCCGAGGATCTCGTCGTAGAGCGAGTCCGGGAACAGCGCGAGGCTGAGCTGGAACAGCGAGAAGCCGTAGAGGTGGTCGGGCAGCTCGTCCTGGTCGAGGAAGGCGGTATCGCGGATGTGCGGCACCTCGATGCCCATACTTGCGAGCACCTGGTAGATCAAGGTGATGTGGTTCTTGGTGACGTCACCGCGGCCCATCTCGTCGGCGTAGATCGAGTAGAGCATGCCGTCACTGCGGCGGGTGTAGCGGCCGGTCGCGCCGATGCGATGGGCCCACGCGCCGTCGATCATGCTGCCGAGCGCGAAGGTCTTCTGCCCGAAGATCACCTCGTCGCGGTCCGGGATCTCGGTGAGCGGCCGGTACGGATTGACCAGCTTGTCCCAGTAGATGCGGTCGACGCGCTCGTTCAGCGCCGAGGGCGAGTAGTCGAACCAGCTCGCGTCGGTAAGGACGCCGGCACCGCCGTGCTCGAAAAGGATCTCGGCCCGGGCGAGCCCCTCTTCGGCCCTCGCGCGCGCGAGTGCCAGGGTGTTGGGGAAGTTCTCGATGTTGACCAGCCGGTGGAGGAACTCGCGGTCGTCGCTCCGGCCGGCGGCCCTCAGTCGCACCTCGGGCGGGAGCGCGCCGATCGCCTCCGCGAGCGCGCGTGCCGTGTCGTCACCGGCCGTGTTCGGGGTGAGTTCAACGCCGGGCGGGTTTCCCGCGGCGATCGCCTCGGCCCACCGCTGGAAGGTCGCCGCTTCCTGCTCGTCGAAGATGCCGAACATGGGGCCGCCGAACTTGATGGCCCGCAGGAACCGACACCCGCCGTCACGCGGCTTCAACTGGGGTGACACACGCAGATCGCCGATGAACGCGGCCAAGTCGAAGTCGGGATCGGCAAACCGTTCGGTCAGCGGCCGACCGCCGACGCGAACGTTGCGGTGCTGCTTGCCCGCAAACGGGGCATGTCTGGCCACGATCCGCGCGACCTGCGCGTCCAGCGAAAGGCCCGCATGCCATTCGGCGACGTCGGCGAGCAGGCGCACGTGCTCCAGTTCCATCGCCAGCGTGCGCGTGACCGCGGCGTACAACCTGTTCCTGACCGAGTTCGGGGCCAGTGCGAGGTAGTCGGCGAGGGCGGCCCTCAAGTCGGCTTCGACGAGCATGGGCCGGGTGCCGAGCAGAAGTTCGTCGACGCCGAGCGCGGCCACGGCATAGTGCGTGCCGACCACCTCGGGCAGGAACGTCGTCGGCAGCCTGGCCAGGCTGAGGTGGTAGGCGCCGTGCCACGCGGTGAGCGGCCGGGCTTCCGCCCGCCGCAGGAAGTCCGGCGCCATGACGTCCGGCAGGAACACGCCCAGATCCTCCAGCGCACGCCAGCGCAGCTGCTGGAGCCCGCGCCGGGGGTTGCCCTCACCCCGCCAGACGAACTGGTGACGCACCAGGTGGTTCACCACGATCGAGGGCTGGGTGGCGGGCTGGGAGACCGAGTCCAGCCAGCAGCCCCCGATGAGCGCCAGCGGCGCGCGCTGAGCCAGCACAGCGGCGCGCACCCGGGGTTCGGCCTCGCGCAACGGCTGCAGCACCCCGCTGATCTGCCGATGCACCTGGGCTGTCCGCTCGGCGATGCCGTCGGCCTCCTGCGCACCGCAGGCTTGGTCGGTCGGCTCCCGCGCGCCGTCGAGGAAACCATTCAGCACATGCCGGGCGAGGAGGAACACGGCCTCGGACTCCTGATCACCGGCCAGCCGGTGGTAGACGGACTCCGGGCCTGCGGCGATCACCTCGTGGGTCACTGCGGCTGCGGACGGGTCGAACTCGGAAGCGGACAAAGGCGCTACGACGAACGTGTCGGGCAGGGCGAAAGCAGGCATCGAAACCTCCGGACAATGTCCTGGGGCCTGTTCGGATCAGGGCCGTGGTGGGGTCTTCCGCAGCAACATGGCGGTGCGGGAACCCGGCACGCTTGCGGCGAGCAGGTAGTACCCACCCGGTTCGGTGCGGCGATCGGCGAGATTGATCAGCGGGTCGGCGGCGAAGCAGTGGCCGATTCGGGCGGTGTTGGCGGTGTCGAGTTGCGCGGGTGAGAATCCGGCCAGACGTTCCTTCATCACGACGATCGGGATGTACAGGTTGCTGTGCAGCAGGCCGGCCAGGTCACCGGGGGCCAGCCCGCGCGGGGCCAGCAGGATGTCGTTGACCTCCCGCGACAGGTCCGCGCTGATTTCGTTGCCCCAGTCCAGCGCCTGGGCGTCCTGCGCGCTCGCCGAGCCGAGGATCTCGTAGTCACCCGGCCGCGCGGTGACCAGGCAGCCGGCTGCGCCATCACTGAACAGGGCGAAGTTTTCTATCCGGGCGGTCTCCGTGGTGCTGCGGTCCGCAGTGATCACCAGGACATTGCGGTACTTGCCCGTCCGGACGAAGGCCTCTGCTACGCCGAGCCCGCTCACCAGGTTGGTGCACCGGTTGAGGGTCAGGCCGAGGAACGCGCAGTCCAGACCGAGGCCGTTCATGATCGTCTCCATGAACTCGCCGTGGGTGTGGGCGTCGCCGGGGAACCGGGTCGAGCACAGCACCAGGAAATCGACATCCGCCGAGTCGATGATCGTTTTCCCGGTGTCGACGACCAGTTCCTCCAGTGACTTCTCGGTGCGGCGGACCTTGTCCCAGCCCCACAGCCGGGCGTCGGGCCGCATACCGTACTCCCGAGTGCGCGCAGCGAAACCGGGGATCTCGTAGTGGTCCTGTTCAATCTCGCCGAGCAGGTAGCCGGGGGAGGTGAGGTAGACGGAGGTCATGACCTGCCCAGCAGGGCGTGCGATCCGGCGTAGCCGAGCGCGGACTTGAGAAAGAGGCAGGCACTGGTCGTCGCGAGTGCAAAGAAGCCGTGACCGGACAGCATCCGCGCGCTTCCGGCGTCCCATGGATTCGGCGCTACGAAGGTGGCTGAGCGGTGCAGTTCGGCACACGTGATGGCCTTGCTGTGTTCGTCGGCCATGCTTCCCTTTCTCGTTCAATGCCGGAACCTAAAGAAGTTCGACCGGCAGCGCCTCCGCCGCTCGGCGGATCACTTCAGTGACCGCTTCCGGATGCTGCTCGAAATAGAAGTGGCCGCCTTCGGACCAGTAGGTATCGGGCTCGCCGATGCACTCACGCGACCAGTCCGTCAGATCTTCGCTGCGGACCAGCGGATCATCCATGCCGTTGACCAGAGAGACGCCGAACGGCAAGGCGGCGGCGGGGCGATAACGATACTCCGCGACCATTTTGAAATCAGCTCGGACGTCGGGAAGTATGAACTCCTGAAGCTCAGGATCGGCCAGAATCTCCGGCCGCAGTCCCCCGTAGACGGCCAGCGCTTCGGTGAGGCCCTGCCCGTCGAGGCCCGCCACCTCGACCATCCGCGGTGTCGGATGCAGACTCGGCGCGACACAGCCGGAAGCGATCAGGTGCGCGGGGCGGTTGTCGAGCCTGCGCCCCACCTCAAAGGCGATCAGCGCGCCGAGGCTGTGGCCGAACAGCAGAAATGGCCCGGTGCGCTGCGCCGCGATCAGCGCGGCGGCCTGGTCGCAGACCCTGTCGATCCCGGTGCGCTCGGGCGGAGTGACCGCGACCAGCGCGGTCACTTCGGCCAATGCCTCCTGCCACTCCACGAACGCCTGTGCCCTGCCGCCCGCATGCGCAAAGCAGTAGGTACGGGGCCGTCCTGATGGCACGGCGCGCGCCGTGTCGAACCATGCTTCCATCGGCTTTCATCCTTCTGTCACAAAACAGGGTCGTGATCAGAGCGGCCAAGCTGAGCGAAGCGCCGAAGACAATCAACAGAACACGGACTCCATTCTTGGCTGGAGTGTGAACTTGTCAAGACCAAGTGACCCTGATTCAAAGTTCAAAGAATTAGGGATCATAGAGTTCCAGTCACGGTCGAAGATGCTCACTAAGGCACTGGGAGTGGAAATCAAGCCATGGTCAAAGATTTCCGAAAGGGAACGGGGCCGCGTGATTTCGGCCGCCGGTCGACCTAATTCCCGCGCACCGGGGCCGACGGACGACCGCCACACGACTTCCTTGAGGTCTTCGGTCGCCTCGTGAGTCGTGTTCTGTTTCAGATCACGGGATACATCCGAGGCTGAGGGGCTGACGGTGCAGAACTGGGCCACACGGCGTCCACGGTCCATGGTCTGGCGAAAGGGGCGCGGATTGTGCGGGCTTTCGCTGCGGGCGGGAACAACACGGCCGTTGCCGCCGGGCCGGAACGGACCGTAGGACGGTGGCACGGTGGCGGACCAGGTTCCTGCGGGATCGGCTGGATGGTGTGTCCGACGAACCGCGTCCGGGGTGCCGCGCACCCTCACCGACTATGAAAAATCGCAGATCCAGGCCTTGGAGCGGACCGCTCCCGTCCTGCCGGTGGTCCCGGACGCTGCTGAGCGCCGCAGTTTCGACCACGTCCGGCACGGCACCGTGGACCTTCTCGCTGCCCTGAACACCGCAACCGGCAAGGTGATCGGGGAAGCTGTCCGCGCAGCACCAGGCGGTGGGAACGGCGCTGCCTCGAACGCGGCATGTTCTGCTCGCTCGACGACCTGAAGGCCACGCTCCAGGACAGCTGCCGCTCCTGCGACAGGATCTCCGGGCCGGCACACCGACGGTGGTATGTCAAAGCGAGCAGCAGGGATCAAGGTGTCCGCCGCTGCCGACGGTGCTGACCGGCGCACGCCTCCAGCGGGCCTGGCGCGGGCGGACAGGGCAGCCGTTTCGTCATCTCGGTTCCGCCAGGCCTTAGTTGACGTACTTATGTCACGGCCTGCTCCCGCACGAACCCGCCGTCAACGAACCACCGCTAGCGCCAGAACTCGGCTGTCGCCGACGCCGCACGCAGCCCTTGGCCGTGACCGGCGCGGGCCGCTGATCCCCGCACCGCAGGATCGAGCAGGTCTGGGCCGATCGACGATGCCGCGGTGTCGTCCGGGCGGAGCACCGTGACCCGCGCGCCACTCTCGCGCAGTTCGGCGACCTGGTGGTCGAGGTCGGTGTTGCCCAGAACCGCCATTACCTGAAGCACGAGGACCCGGTCGCACCCGGCGGCGAGGTCGGCGTTCTCCGCCGTGCGCGTACCGCCGTCGATGTAGCGGCGCCCGCCGATCGTGACCGGCGGCCAGGCTCCGGGCACGGCACAACTCGCTGCCACGGCGTCCACGAGGTCGACACCCGATGCCGGGTCGAACACCCGCTCCGCACCGCTCTCCGCGTCCACGGCCACGATCTTCAACTCCGACCGCGGCCAACGGTGCGAGGGCAGCCGGGCCTCGATCACCGCGCGTCGCTCGGCCTCCGCGACCGTCGGTGCCGCCAGCGCCATGGCGCCGATCCGGCGCCGCACGTCGAGGGCGTCCGTGGGGCCGTCACGGGCATCGAGAAACAGCGTCATCAGGTCCTCGGCGCCGAGAACGGGCGACAGTTCAGGCGCCTGGAGCGCCGGATCGACCTGACGGTCGAGCAGTTCCCCGAGCGGAGTCCCGCTGGTGATCTGCGCAGCCACCGTTGCCCCCGCAGACGTACCGATGATCACATCCGCCTCCAGGACGTCGGCGCCTCCTTCGAGCAGCCCGGCCAGCACACCCGTCTGCCACGCGACTCCTGCCACGCCACCGCCGCCGAGTACCAACCCACGTCGAGTCATCTGCCGATGATATGCCGCGGGCCGCGGGCGCCGGTGACGATGACGATGACGTCAACTGCATACGGTGGCTGCAGATCGGTGAGCCTGCGGCGCGGGGAACAGGTCGCGGTCACGCCGCACTTGTTCGGTGCATCGCTGCGGTCGAGAAGGGTTCGGTCAGCGGATCACGGTGCCTGACTCCGGCCCCGTCCGCGGGGATGCAGTCGCTGTCGCGCGGCGGGCCCGGGCGGCGGCGCTGGAGCGGGCCCGCTCAAGTGCCTGCGCCGTGTCGGCCGCGCAACCCACGCCCCACACCGTACGAGCCGCGGCCGGCACCGAGCACTCGGCGTAGACGACGACTTGGGAGGTGCCGTCCTGCGCGGGCCGGGTGTGCTTCACGTGGGAGAGGACCCGGACGTCGGCCCGGGGCCCTTCCTCCGCCCCGTCCGCCGCGTCCAGGTACTCGGTCCGAAACAGCGCTCCCAATTGCTCCGCGCTGATCTCGCCGCCGGCCTCGTCCATGTGCTCCTGCACGGTGCGGGCGAACTCGATCTGGAGGCGGCGGGGCAGGTCGAAGCCGTGCTCGTGCAGCATCAGATAGGCGACGCCGCCTTTGCCGGACTGGCTGTTGAGCCGGATGACGGCCTCGTACGAGCGGCCGACGTCAGCCGGGTCGATCGGCAGATAGGGAACCTCCCAGCGGGCGTGCTCCAACGGCACGCCGTCGCGCGCGGCCCGCTGCTCCAGCGCCGCGAAGCCCTTCTTGATCGCGTCCTGGTGGGAGCCGGAGAAAGAGGTGTGGACGAGGTCGCCGGCGTAGGGGTGGCGTGGGTGGACGGGCAGCCCGGTGCACTCCTCGACGGTGCGGCGGACGGCGTCGATGTCGGAGAAGTCGATGCCGGGGTCGATGCCCTGGGCGTGCAGATTGAGGCCGAGGGTGACCAGACAGACATTGCCGGTGCGCTCGCCGTTGCCGAACAGACAGCCCTCGATGCGGTCGGCACCGGCGAGGACGGCCAGTTCGGCGGCGGCCACAGCGGTGCCGCGGTCGTTGTGCGGGTGGACGGACAGGGCGATGTGGGCTCGGCGGGACAGCCCGCGGTTCATGCGCTCGACCTGGTCGGCGTAGACGTTGGGTGTGCTGCGCTCGACGGTCGCGGGCAGGTTGAGGACGATCTCACGGCCGGGGCCCGGCTGCCAGACATCCATGACCGCCTCGCAGACCTCCAGCGCGAAGTCGTCCTCGGTCTCGCTGAACATCTCGGGCGAGTAGGCGAAGCCGAGGTCGCAGTCCGCGAGGTGCGTTTCCGCGTATTTCAGGACGTGTTCGGTGCCGCGCACGGCGAGGCTCGTGCACTCCTCACGGGTGACGCCGAACACCACCCGGCGGAAGAAGGGAGACGTGGCGTTGTAGAGGTGGACGGTGGCGGCGGGGGCGCCGGCCAGGCAGCGCACGGTCTGTTCGATCAGCTCGTCGCGGGCCTGGGTGAGAACGCAGATACGGACGTCGTCGGGGATGCGATCCTCGGTGATCAGCCGTCGTACGAACGCGTGGTCGGCGCGGCTCGCGGCGGGGAACCCGACCTCGATCTCGCGGTAGCCCATGGCGATGAGCGTCTCGAACAGCCGCAGCTTGCGGTCGGGACTCATCGGTTCGATCAGCGCCTGGTTGCCGTCCCGCAGGTCCGTGGAGAGCCAGCGGGGCGCCGCGGTGAGGGTCTTGCCGGGCCAGATGCGGTCGGGCAGGTCCACGGGCCGCGGCCGTGTGTATCGGTGGGACGGCATGACTTTGGGGCGCCCGCCCACGGGCCCGCTGTCCTGGGGTGATCTCACGACTGGGTGCTCCTTGCGGATGTCACGGTCTCGGTGGCGGCAGGCGCGGCCGGTCCTGCGGGGGCTGCCGCCTCGCGTCGGACCATCGCGCAGGCGACGGCGCCGAGCGCGATGGCCCCGATGGGCAGCGCCATCGACGTACGCATCGCGGTAACGCCGTCTCCCCCTGCCGCGGTCTGGGTCTGCACCAGTGCGCCGACCGCGGAGCTGCCGACCACCGAGCCCAGTTGCCGTACGGTGTTGAGGACGCCGGAGGCCGCGCCGGCGACCGCCGGTTCGACACCCCGCATCGCCACGGCGGCCATGGGGGCGATCAGGCAGCCGTTGCCCGCGCCGACCACGACCATCGGGGCGACGAAGGCGGCCCACGCGGTGTGCGGGCCCATCACCAGCGCGTTCCACAGCATGCCGACGCCGGTCAGCAGCATGCCGGTGAGCAGTACGTACTTGCCGTCGACCTTGTCGGTGAGCCGCCCGGCGAATGGTGCGAGGGCCATGGACACCACGGAGGCGGGGGCGAGCGCGAGACCTGCCTTGAGCGCGCTGAAGTGCAGCACGTTCTGGAAGTAGAGGGAGAGCAGCAGCATCAGGCCGAGCACACCGACCGAGATCGTGGCCGAGACGATGTTCATCGCTGTGTAGTTCCGGTCGCCGAACAGCGCGAACGGCACCAGTGGCTCGCGGTCCTGGCGGCGCCGCTGCTGGACGACGAAGGCCGCGAAGAGGATGACGGCGGCGCCGAGGAGGGCCCAGACGACGCCGTTCCAGTGGTAACGCTGACCCTCCGTCAGGGCGAAGGTCAGGCAGAACACGGCGGCCGCCGACACCAGGACACCGGTGAGGTCGAGCCGGTGTGTGCTGCCCTGGCGGATGTCGGGGACGACGAGGAAGAGGACGGCCAGCACGAGCACGCCGACGGGGACGTTGACGAAGAAGATCCAGCGCCAGCCGGGGCCGCTGACCAGCAGGCCGCCCAGCGCCGGGCCGGCCACGGCGGCGACGCCCGCCACCGCGCCCCACACACCGAGCGCCGCACCGCGCCGCTCGGCCGGGAAGGCACCCACGATCAGGGTCATGGTCTGCGGGATGAGCAGCGCCGCGCCCAGGCCCTGCACCACGCGAGCGGCGATGAGCTGGCCGGGGCTGTCCACCAGGGCGCAGGCAAGGCTGGCGAGCGTGAACAGCGCCACGCCGACGGCGAAGAGCTGGCGCGGGCCGCGCAGATCACCCAGTCGGCCCGCCGTGATCAGCAGCGCCGCGAGCACCAGGATGTAGCCGTTCATCGACCACAGCACCTCGTCGAAGGAGGCGTGCAGGCTGTGGATCATGCTGGGGATGGCGATGTTGACGATCGTCAGGTCCAGCAGCGTCATGAAGAAGCCGAGGGAC
Source organism: Streptomyces sp. NPDC001508 (assembly GCF_040298665.1). Taxonomy (NCBI): domain Bacteria; kingdom Bacillati; phylum Actinomycetota; class Actinomycetes; order Kitasatosporales; family Streptomycetaceae; genus Streptomyces; species Streptomyces sp. NPDC001508. The sequence goes on along the minus strand of NZ_JBEPAP010000012.1, from coordinate 16,916 downwards.
AGGACGACCAGGATCGCCCAGGGGTTACCGCGTACGGTGCTCATGCGGAATTCCCGCTCCTGCTGTACGCGCCGGTGCCGTCCGTGCCGTCGTGCTGTTCGTCGCTCTCCTGCCACAGCATCGCCGGGACCTTGTTGGTCCGCTCGATGCGGGCCAGCCGGTCCACCCGGCGGGCCCGCAGCGCGCCCGGGTACTGCCGTGCCACCGCGGCCAGATGGTAGAAATCGCCGGTCAGCCGGTCGCAGACGGCGTCAGGGTCGGCGGTGCCGGTGAAGTCCAGGGTCAGCGCGCTGGCCGCACGCGCTGAGTCGGTGGCACGGGTGAGCCGCAACTGCGCCTCTAGCACGCCCGGTTCGCGGCGTACGACGTCGATCAGCTCGCTCACCTTGAACAGCGCGCTGCGCAGGGTGAGCGCGTCGTCGGCCCGGCCGAGCACCGTCAGCCCGTCGGGGCGCCCGCAGCGGCAGTCGGCCGGGGCCACCCGGTCGCCGAGGCGGTAGCGCACGACGGGGATGGTCCAGCCGTCGCCGACCCGGCTCAGCAGGGCGCCGTCCTCGTCGGGTTCCATGAGCTGGTCGGGCAGCAGATGCAGGACCGTTTCGTCGCAGCCGGGCTGGTTCGCGGCCATGACCCAGGTCTCCACCGAGCCGTAGTTGCCCCATAGTCCGGCCTCGGGGAATGCCTCGCGGACCAGGTCGCGCTTGTTGCCGGTCCAGGGCTCGGCCATCCAGATGACGGTGCGCACGGGGAGGCTTCCGCCGGCGTCGAGGACGCCGCGTGCGAAGTCGGCGAGCCCGGTGGGGGTGCCCGCCAGGGCGTTGACGCCGACCTCGCCGAACATGGCCAGCCAGCGGCCGACCTCGTCGGGCTCGTAGGGGCCGGAGGGTACGACCGTGCAGCGGGACTTCTCGGCGAGGGTCTGCATGTAGTAGTGGGAGCCCCACATCCGGCCCGCGTTGAAGAGGTTGAGCAGCGTGTCGCCCGGTTGCAGGGGCCGCCAGAAGGCCAGCAGCCGCTCCAGGGCCATACCGTGCGGCACATGGGTCAGCTTCGGGGTGCCCGTGGTGCCGCCGCTGGACATCAGGACGCTGCCGGCGCTCCGGGCCGCCAGCCGGGTCTGGGCGTAGATCTCGGCGGGCCCGCTGACGGCGAGGTCGGTCACCTCCCGAGCGGTGTCCGGTACGGGTGGGCCGCCGGCGTCGGCCAGCTTCGCGGCGTGCGCCAGCAGGTCGTCGGTCGGTATGTGTCCGATCATCGTGCGCTCTTCTCCCCCTGGTCCGAGGGGTCGCTGGTGGGTGGGCCGCCGCGCAGGAACTCCCGGTGCGCGGCGCGGTAGGCGCCGAAGCGTGCCGCGATGATCTGCCGCTGCTCGCGCGCCGCCTGCGGCGAGCCGGGGAAGCCGACGGCGCCGTCGGGCTCCACCTCCGACAGCCAGAACCGCTCCCCGTCGTGCAGGAAGTCGACGGCGATGTACGGCATGGGCATGCGGGAGACGACGTAGTCGACGGTGTCGGCGAGTTCGGGCGGCAGCGGCACATGCTCCATCCCACCGCCGGCAGCGAGGTTGGCGGTCAGGGAGGCGCCCTGCGGGATGCGGCGCATCACCGTGTGGGGCTTGCCGTCGATGACGAAGACCCGGAAGTCGTTGATGCCCTCGCCGAGATACGGCTGGCAGACCAGAGCGGTCTCCGCGCCGGCGGCCAGCCCGACCACGCCCTTGAGTTCCTCGGCGCTGTGCACCAGGCACACGCCCTGGCCCATGCCCCAGTAGGCGGGTTTGACGATGAGCGGATAGCTCAGGCCGTCCAGGGCCGCCTCGTAGGTCAGGGCCGGCGAGTCCCGGCCGACCCCGATCCGTACGGTCGGCACCTGGGGCAGCGGGCTGTCCGCGAGATGCAGCATGGTGGCGGCCTTGTCGTTGGCGAGGAACGACAGCCGGGGCGGGATGGGCAGGAAGAAACCCGCCGCTTCGAGGATGGTGTAGAGGTAGAGCTGGTTGCAGACGTCCGTGGTGTGGTGCGCCAGGGACCACAGCGAGGTCACGAACACCGTGTCCCGCGGGGTGACTTCGGTACCGGCCAGGAACACGCGGGGCGCGCCCGTGCCCGTGGCGTCCACGGACACCTCTTCCGGCTTGTGCAGGGACATCGCCCAGCCGTGTTCCCGGGCCACCTCCTCGTAGACACCCCAGACATGCGTCCACTCCTTGGTGCGCATCCGCTCGGTGCCGCGGTCCGGGTAGATCCAGCACAGCCGGCGGCCTGCGGCCTGCTCAGCGGGTGCAGTGGTCATCGACGCTCCGCTTTCGTGAGTTCCGGGTCCGTTCGGTTTCCGTGAGTTCCGGGTCCGTTCGGTTTCCGTGAGTTCCGGGTCCGTGCGGTCCGCTTCCGTCCGTTCGCTCTCGTCCGTTCGTTCTCGTCATCGGGCCGTCCATGCGCGGATCGCGCGGTGGAAGCGCTCGGGCTCCTCCAGGAACGGGAGGTGTCCGCTGCGTTCGAAGAGTTCCAGGCGGGCCCCGGGGACGACGGCGGCCAGCCAGGCCCCGACGGCGCTGGGGTAGACCTGGCTCAGGGCGCCGTGCAGGAACAGCACCGGCACTCCGAGCGAAGGCAGGCGCCCACGCCAGTCCTGGCGCAGCACGTCCTGCCACAACTGCCGCTTGGCGCCGACCCGGCAGTCTGTCGCGGCAGAGGTCAGCTCATCGACCAACTCCTCGGCAGGAGTGGCCCCTTGGGCGAAGAAGCTGCGGACCAGGCCCTTGGTGGTGGCGCGGTCCGACGCGCTGAGCAGCCGGTCGACCTCCGCCGCTCCGGCGGCATCCAGCCCGCCGAAGGCCGCGTGCTCCCAGCCGTTCTCGGAAGGCAGGTAGGGGCTCTGCTCGACGGAGATCAGGCCGGTGACCCGGCCGGCGCCGTACCGGTCCAGGTAGCGGTAGGCGACGGTGGCGCCGAGGGACCAGCCGAGCAGCGTCAGCCCCCGTACGTCCAGCTTCTCGGCCAGGGTCCGCAGATCCGCCGCGCAGCGGTCCACGGTGACCGGCTCGGCGCCCTGAGGCGTGGCACCGTGGCCGCGTAGGTCCACGGTGATGACGCGGTGGTCATGGGCCAGTTCGGCGACGCTGCGGGCGAAGAAGGCCGAGGGCGCCCCGAGGCCGTGGACGAAAAGGAGCGGCGGACCGTTGCCGGTGTCCTCGAAGTGGACCGACTGGCCGTCGTCCAGCAACAGGTCAGGCATGCGACTCCTCCGTGCCGCTGCCGTGGGCGGCGTTCTCGCCGGGGGCGGCCTCGGCCTCCCAGCGCTTGCGCAGCAGCGGCTTGTCCGGCTTGCCGACCGGTGTGTGCGGGATGTCGTCGGTCAGCCGTACGGTGCCCGCCAGACCGTGGCCGCGCAGCACGGCCTCGACGGACTTGCGGACCTCGTTCCCGGACCGGGCGGGATCGGGATGCACCGCGAGCAGGACCTCGTTGCCGTACGCGCCGGGGCGCGCGGGCAGCGCCACCGACTCCAGGACCGGGCACTGCGCGGCGATCTCCTCGTCGAGCACCGGCGCGGGCAGGGGGCCGTCGGCGGCCGCCAGGATCTCGGTGACCCGGCCCAGGATGCGCAGTGATCCGTCCGGCTGCCGCTGCGCCACGTCGCCGGTCCAGAACCCGTCGCTGCGGAAGGTACGGGCGTTCGCCTCGTCGCTGCCGACGTAGCCCTCGCTCGTGCAGTCCGACGACAGCACCAGCTCGCCCAGGTCGGGCCGGTCCGGCGCCAGGGGTTCGAGCCGGGTGCCCACTCCTTCGACGGGGAACATCCCCAGGTCCGCCTGGAGTACGTCGGACATGTTGCCGAGAGCCAGGCCGAACTCGGTCGAGCCGTAGATCTGCCGGATGTGGATGCCCAGCACCTCGGCGGCGTCGTTCATCTGGGCGGCGCTGAGATAGGCGCCGCCGCACAGCGGCCGGCGCAGCCGCGACAGATCCGGTGCCGGGCCGTCGCCCGCCGCCCGCACATACTCCTCGTAGTGGCGCGGCAGCGCGCTCATCGCGGTCGCGCCGTGTTCCTCGATCTGCCGTAGCAGGACGTCGGGTCCCGCGTACGGGTCCGCGAGCACCAGTTCGGCGCCGGACAGCAGGGCGGCGAAGACATGCAGGTCGGTTGCGTGTGCCACGTCGAGGGTGTGGCGGCAGAAGAACACGTCGTTGGCGGTGATCTCGGTGTCCGCCAGCCAGCGCCGGCGCTCGCGCAGGAACCGGTCCTGCCGCCACACCATCTGCTTGGGAAAGCCCGTCGATCCGGACGTCCACAGGGCGCGGAAGATCCCGCTGTGCTGCTCACCGGGCGCACGAGGAGCGGGTGCGGCACAGGTGAGGTCATCGAGCGCGACCCGGGGCGGGGAGCCCTCGGGGAACGCGCGGTCGTGGTCGGCGACGATCAGACGGGGTTCGGTCAGGCGCAGCGCCGTGGCGGTGTCGGCCGCGTCGAAGTTGCTCATCAGGGGCACATACCGGGCGCCGGTCCGGGCGACGGCCAGGATGAGGGCCACGTAGCCGATGCTGTTGTGCAAGGAGCACGCCACGACGGCACCGGCGCCGATCCCGTGATCGCGCAGACCGGCAGTTGTGCGGTCGACCAGCTCGACCAGTTCCGTGTAGCTGACGGATGTGCCGTCGGTTGCGGTGACGGCCCGGGCGTGGGGCCGGCGCTCCGCGACGTCATGCAGGGCCTGGTAGAGCACGCTTCACCTCGATGCGTGTGTCGATCGCCGGCTCGGACGAGTACTGCCGGTGCGGAACGGGACGGGGTACGTACGTTTTTCGCCTCGTATGGGGTGTCCTGCTTCGCGCGGTGGCCCTTGCGCGCGGCGTCACGCCTCGTTCCAGCCCGCGTATGTGGCGAAACGCCAGTCCTTGGCGAGGCAGTCGACGGAGCTGAAGCCTGCCTCGCGCAGCCACCCGAGCTGGGCGTCGACGTCGATGGGGATGTCGTGCTTCATGCGCTCCCGGCCGGCGACCCATTCCTCGGCCGGAGTTCCGGAGGCGTGCACATGGGCCTCATGCTGCTCGTCGTACATCTTTTCGAGCGCACCCGTCGGTGCCAGGACCTGCTCGACGTTGACGAAAATCCCGCCGGGCCGAAGGATCTTACGTATTCGGACGAACAGATCCCGCTTTTGCTCGTGCTTCAGGTGATGGATGGAGAGCGCGGACACTACGGCGTCGAATGGGCCGGCGGGTAACGCGTCGAGGTGGTCGGCGACGCGCACCGACACCTGGTCGTCCGCGGCGAAGCGCTGCCGCGCCTGGGCGAGCATCGACTCCGAGCGGTCCTGGAGGACCAGGTCGGCCTTGGGGAGACGGTCGCGCAGCGCGGCGCTGAGCAGTCCGGTGCCCGCTCCCAGGTCCAGGATGCGCGGCGCCGCCCCCACTGACATGGCCACCGCGCTGACGGCGCTGTCATAGAGGAGATCGAAGGAGGGGATGAGCTGGCGACGCAGGGCGTCATAGGTTTCCGGATTCCACAGCTCGACGCCGGATGAATTATCGGCTGCTGTAGTTTGCGACATGATGGTGATTTCCCTCTGGAGACGTTCGGTGTTCTGTCTGATGACAAGACGACAACGGGCAGAACAGCGTGATATCGCGAGCATCTGTAAAAAGGTGCGCTACTCCAGCTCTTCCCCGAGAGGAGTCATTGTCTGGGCACGCATTGAATCGATTCCTGCCCGCTGCCATGAGACTAACTTCGATCACAGAGCCGGGCAAACTTCGATTTATTATCGCCCTGATCAGTAAGAGTTTTCACTCCTGGCGTGGAAGCCTTCACCCCTGTATCCGGGCGTCCGAACGCGGTTCGAGGGGACGGGACATCGCCGCCGCCCGACCGAGCCCGCACCGTCTCCCCGGTGGTCGCTTTTCGGTCAGTTTCGTATAACTTCATACGGGGCGTAACGACGCAATCAGGTCCTTCGTGCCGCCAGTGCCTGTAGTCTGCAATGGACGAAAAGCGGTCGACCGCCGGCAGGCAAATAAAGATTCGGCAAAAGAATTCCCCTATATGCGGGAGCGGGAATCGATGGGGACCGCCGTGGAAGCCGTGTGGTCGGGGACGTGATCGCCCCCGTGAGGGCGAAGACCGGTTGGACAAGAAGGGGTACCGGTGCATCGCAACCTGGACGTGGGGCAACTTCGCACGCTCGTCACCATCATGCGCACGGGCGGCTTCCGGCGGGCGGCGCAGGCCCTGTCCCTCACCCAGCCCGCCGTCAGCCAGCACATACGGCGCCTTGAGTCACTCTTGGGCGGCCCCGTGTTCGCCAGCACCGGTCGCCGCCTGGAACTCACGTCCAGGGGACGGGAGCTGTACCACTACGCCTGCCGTCTCATCGCCCTCAACGACGAGGCCACTGCACGGATCACCGCCGAGCGCCCGATCGGCGTCGGCATCGGCGTCTCCCCGTTCCTCGAAGAGGCCCTGCCGGAATTCCTCGCCGTCCTGATGAACCTGATGCCGTGGACTCGACCGACCGTCCACACCGGCCTGAGCGAACCGCTGGCGGCCCGCGTGACGGCCGGCGAACTCGATATCGCCCTGGTCCTGCGCCCCCCTCACGAGCCAGGATCCCGGTCGGTCGGCTCGCTGTCTCTCGCCTGGTACGGCAGCACCCCGTCACCCGCGTCCCGTTCCGTACCGATCGCGCTGTGCGGTGAGCCGTGCAGCCTGCGCCGGCACGTCCTTGCCGTCCTCACCGCCCAGGACCAGCCCTGGCACCTCGCCTATGAGGGCCCCGATCTCCCCGGGCTTCGGGCCGCGGTCGCCGCCGGGCTGGGCCTGACCTGTCTGCCCGCCCACAGTCCGGATACGCGGGCCCTGCCTCGGCTGCTCCCCGAGGCGCTGCCACCACTGCCCACCCCAGGCCCCCTGCCGGTGTCCCTCACCCTCGCACCGACCGCCGGCGCACCGCTGGCGGAGGCGGCCTTCTTCGCCGCCCGGCACGTGCTGCGCCCTTACCTCAGCACCGAACCCGCGCCCGCCCCGGTCTGCCCACCGTTGTTGGCGGCACCGTGAGACCTCTGGTGCGCCCCGGCAACCGTACTCCCGGCCGGACGGCCACCCGAAACACCGTTCCGCACAGCCAGACGGCCACTGGTGCGGCGTCGAGGGCGTGGGCGGTCATGTAACCAGGAGAGCGACGAATTGTCCCTCCTGCGTGGCGTCGGCAACGCAGCCGCGCATCTACGGGCTGGTGTCATGGCGGTCCGGGACCTCGGTTCCCGACGCGGCACCGCACTCCATCTCGCGGCCGCGGGGCGTCTGGGCATCATCCCCGCACCTGAAATCGTGGCCAGCGGCAATCTCATCGCGATGACCGGCGGCCACGCACACTATCTCGGTGTCCAGGCCGACGGCCCATGGGCGGTGACGAAAGCGGTCCGCACCGAACTCTCGGCCGGCGCGGGCGTCATCAAGATCATGGCGTCAGAGGGGCTGTTCGGGATGGACGAAGATCCTCGCGTCCCCCAGTTCGAGATCGAGGAACTGCGCGCAGGTGCGCAAGCAGCGCACCGCGCCGGGAAGACGATCGCCGCTCACGCCTACGGGGCCGCCGCCATCGCCAACGCGCTCGCCGCCGGCGTCGATACCGTCGAGCACGGCGCTCATCTCGAACCCGATCAAGCCGAGAAAATGGCCTTGAGCGGCACGATCTTCGTGCCCACCCTGTCGACCTACCACTCGTATACGGTCAAGGCCGACGAGCTGGGCTTCAGCAGCCGGATGCGTGCCACCGCACACGAGACCTACGACCGCGCCCGCCACGCCGTACACCTCGCACTGCAACACGATGTGGCCATCGCCGCCGGGACCGACGCCGGGGTCCCGGGGCAACCACACGGCGCCCTCGCCACCGAACTCAAACTCCTGGTCGACGCGGGCCTCTCCGCAGCCCAAGCGCTTCGGGCCGCCACCGTCACCGGAGCCCGCGCCCTCAACCTCACCACAACGCGCGGCCGCCTCAGCCCCGGCATGACAGCCGATCTCATTGCCCTCGACGGAAACCCACTCGAAGACATCACCGCCACCGGGCGAGTAAGAACGGTCATTCAGCACGGGCGGATCGCAACCAGCGAATGACGGCCCCGGCTCCACGGAATCACCGGGGCTGTCGCCTGCATCCACGGTCCGATGTACCTGCTCCAGGTACGAGTTGCCATGCGTGCACCGGCGCCTTCAACAGCGCCAGCGGGCCAACACGCTGAACTTGACAGGGAAGTCATCGCTCAGCCAGCCGCGCAGGGTGTCCGGCGAGATGACCTGGAAGGCGGGCCGGGTACGTCGTCTTCCCGGCTCCGGGAAGCGCCGATCAACGATCAGCGCCTCTTGGGCAACTGCGGGCACCGATGATCACGGTGACACCCGCCGACGTCCAGGCCCGCCGCCCGCGACGCGCTCTGGCGCCTGCGCCTCCCCCAGCCGCAGATCACCCGGGCAACAGTGTCAGAAGGTCAGAAGCCGGGTTCAGTTGACCGGAACGGTGTGCTGGGAGGCCCGCACGATATGGCGAAAGCTGCATTGTCTGAAGCCCGCTCTCCAGGAGATGCAAGCTCTCAGCTGCCTGACCTGGGCGCTCATCACCATGATGACCCGGCGCCTGACCCGTACAAGTCCCCGCACCGACAGCTGGTCGAGGAAGTCCCAGGCCTCAGGGGTGATTCCATACGAGCGTATAGCGCCAGAACAGCCGTCGGATCGCCAGCAGGGCCAACGGTATCGCCATCAAAGAAGCCGCCTGCGCCACCGACAGTCGCTTCATGTTTTCCTCCGTTGTGTAGTTACACGTGTATGTGGACAACTGGATTTGATCAGCAGCTGCCGGAAATCCGTACGGGCCGGTCGGCCTGCCGCCACACGAGATGCGATCATTGGTTACGAAGAGATCCGCTCCTGCGGCAGCCTCTTTGCATGTGCCGATCACGACGGACAGCTGAGGACCGCCATGACCACCGGAGTCACAGACAGCCCCGTCTCCCTGTATGGAAACGCTTCATTGGCGTTCGGGGTCCTGGGCCTGATCACCGCGGTGCTCGCCAGCTACGTCGGCATCGCCTTCCCGGTGCTGTTCGGCGCCCTCGGCGTCACCTTCGGCGTCCTCGGCCTGGCCAAGCGTGTCCACGGAGTCCGATGCACGGTCGGCCTGGCGACCGGCGCACTGGCGCTGCTCTACTTCGTCCTCCTTCTCGTCACCTTCGGCGGCTGACTCCGCTACCGGGATCCGGCACCCCGGGCCGGGCCATCAGACGAGATGCTGCCGACCCGGCTCAAGGCCTCATCTCCTTGGAAACCATGGCCGACGGCGTGCGCGTAAAGGCCGTCTGCGGAGCGTGGCTGACGCTCACGCGGTGCCATCCCACCGCCCAGTCACACGTCCGGAAAGGCGGATGGCGTCTGACACTGCATCGCCGCCATCAGATGAAGCCCCGCGGCAGCAGCGCCCGTTCGGCGCCTCTTGTCTCACGACCGGGCTGGTGCTGCCCTCAGCACCCCGCCAGTCGGGCCTGACACAGCGCATCACCGGACCGGCGCCAGCGGCTCCGACCGCCACCGGCTCCGGGCCGGGATGCCGCTGTGTGCGGCTGTGTGTCCCGCGGTGATCGGGGAGCGATGCGCGCCCGGTTCCGGTGGGTTCCGGGGCCGGGTGCGTGCGGGGCGGGGGTCCCGGGGTCCGGGCTCGCCGGCCCCGGGGCGTGCGCGGGATCGTGGGTCAGGGGTTCGGTGCCGGGAGGGGCTTGTCCAGCAGGAAGGCCTCAAGGAGCACGGTGTACAGGCGCGGCTGCGCACGTGCGATGGCGTGCCCCGCGCCCGGGATGTGGACCAGCCGGGAGTCGGGCAGGGTCTGGCGGTACTCCCGGGTGACCTCGGGTCTGACGAAGTCGCACTCGCCGCGCATGATCAGCGACGGGACGTGCACCGTGCGCAGCACGGGGCGCGGGTCGGGGAGCTGTTCGAAGTCCTTGACGGTCATCTGGTTGCTGTAGAAGCCCTGCGGGTTGTTGTGCGCCTCGGTGGGCGCCGCCCCCGCACACAACGTGGTGTCCTTGCCGACCAGAGCCACCTCGTGCATCCACTGGTCGAGTTCGCGGTCGCCGGCCAGGGCGTGCGCGGCGCGCGGGTTGACGCCGAGGAGCAGGCTCGCGGCGATCAGGCGGGGCCTGCTGTCCAGGTCGTCGCGCCGGGAACGCTGGGCCGGCGTCAGGTCGTCCCAGGGCTCGCCGACTTTGGACCCGGAATACTCCCGGCCCCACAGGGCGCCCGGCGATGTGAAGACCGCCTTCGCCACGTGCGAGGCGTGCGCCCGCAGGTACTGCGCGGTCAGGGAGCCGCCCCACGACTGGCCGACCAGGACGATCCGGTCCGCGCCGAGGAGCCGGCGGATCGCGTCGAGGTCGGCGACCTGGCGGGCGACGGTGTAGCCGGTGACGTCGGACAGCCGGCTGGAACGGCCCGCGCCGACCTGGTCGTAGGAGTAGACCGCGAAACCCTCCGCGGCCAGTTCCCGCCCGCCGGTGGGGATGCCCTCCGCCGGGGTGCCGGGGCCACCGTGCAGGAAGATGACGGGAGTCGGCCGCGGCGTGCCGACGGCGGGGGCGTGGACGTAGGCGATACGGGAACCGGTCGGCAGGTTCCAGAAACGGACGCCGGACGGGACCGGGCCCGCGGCCGGGGCGGGCATCGGCCGGAACACCGTGACGGCGGCCAGGGCGGTCACACCGAGGAGCAGCACGGCGGTGAGGGCGGCCGTGGCCCGCAGGCCGCCCCTGCCGAGCAGGCGGAACGCCGCACCGCCGAGCAGCACAGCGACCGCCGCGGCGACGGCGAGACCCGCGACCGCGAGCAGCCAGACGCTCGCGGTCGCGAACGCCGCCGCGACGAAGCCGGCCGCCGCGACGGCCGGTGTCAGCGCCACCGTGACGGCGAGCAGAAGGCCGCCGCATATGCGGCGGACGAGCGGGGGAAACGGACCGAACTGGGGGATCCTGAGTGCCATGACCGCGAGGCTAGGCGCGGGGGCGGGGCCCGGTCGTCAGGCCGCCGGACGACCGATCGGCAGCGAAACCCGCCGGTGGAAGGGGTGGTGGCCCCCGCCGTGCGGCGGGGGTCACCACCCCGCTCCCGGGGCGCGGCCCGGAGATTCCCCAGGTTCCGGCACCCGGCCCATACGTTCCGGCCCATACGTTCCAGCCCGTACCTTCCGTCCGTACCTTCCGTCCGTATCTTCGAGCGGACACGGCGGACACCGCGGTAGGCGACGGCCACGGCGGACACCCCGGTACGCGACGGCCACGCCGTAGTGCACCGCGCCCGCGCCCCGGCCGGTGCTTCAGCGGATCCCGGGGCGTACGAGACCGGTCTCGTACGCGGCGATCGTCGCCTGGACGCGGTCGCGGACGCCGAGTTTGGCGAGGACCACCGCGACATGGTCCTTGACGGTGGCCGGGCTGATGCCGAGTTCCGCGGCGATCTCGGCGTTGGCCAGCCCGCGGGCCACGTACCGCAGGACCTCCGTCTCGCGCGGGGTGAGCCGCCGCAGCCGGGTGGCGTCGGCGGGGACGTCACCGGTGGCATACCGCTCGACCAGCCGCCGCGTCACCATGGGGTCGAGCAGCGCGCCACCGCGGGCGGCGACGCGCACCGCGTCGACCACCCGCTCGGGCTCCGCGTCCTTGAGCAGGAAGCCGACCGCTCCGGCCCGCAGCGCGGCGAACACGTACTCGTCGAGGTCGAAGGTGGTCAGGACGACGACGCGGGTGCCGGGGGCGTCGGCGGTGATCCGGGCGGTGGCGGCCAGTCCCCCGCCGCCCGGCATCCTGATGTCCATCAAGGCGACGTCCGGCCGCAGTTCGAGCACACGCGCGACAGCGGACTCGCCGTCGGCCGCCTGCCCGACGACGGACAGACCGGGTTCGGCGTCGAGGATCGCCGCGATTCCGGCGCGTACGACCGCCTGGTCGTCGGCGACGGTCACCCTGATCGTGATGGGAACACCTCCGGCAGCCACACACGTACCACGTCGTCGGTCCGGGTGAGCGTACCGCCCATGGCGTCGGCCACCGCTCGTATGTGCCGCCGTGTGCCGGGCGCGGCCGGCAGCGGTCCCGACACCTCGACGCCCGCGGCGCCGCGCAGCACGGTGAGGGTGACCCCCTCGGCCAGCAGCAGCGCGGCGACCCGGTAGGCGGCCACGCCCACGACGACGGGTTCGGCGGTGCGCGGTCCCCGGTAGCTGACGGCGGCGCCGTAGCGGGCGGCCAACGCGGAGATGCCCGCGAGTGTGGGCGGCGGCACGGCGTGACCGTCGGTGTCGTCGTCGCGCAGGTCCGCGAGCAGTTCCCTGAGCGCGGCGAGGCCGGCCCGTGCCTCGGCGAGGACGGTGTCGAGCCGTCCGGCGTCGGCGGCGGCGACCACATCCGACGCGTGCCGGTGCGCGGTACGCAGCAGGCCCGCGGCGATCACCCGGCGCTGTTCGCGTACCGCGGCGTCGGCGTCCCGTTCGAGCGCCTCCCGGCTCCGGGCCGCGGCCAGCCTGCGGCGTTCACGCCGCAGAGCGGTGCCGACTCCCAGCCGCCACAGCGCGAAAGCGGGAACGGCGAGCAGGACGGCCAGCACTGCCCAGGCCGCGGCCCGGCTGCCGGTGATACCGCTGCCGCCGGCGAGTGCCAAGGCGCCCGTCGCGGCCACCGCGACAGGGGCCAGGACACCGCGCCGTACCGGCAGATACACGCCCGCGCTGTATACGAAGGTCAGCTCGACCCACCAGTACACGAGGAAGATGTCGCTGACCGGCGGCCGTGTCCAGCCCGCCCGGTCGCAACCCCACCACAGCACCAGCGCCGACAGCACCGCGGCCAGCCCCGCCCCGGGCGCACGCGACCGCCAGCCGAGCGGCACCGCGTGCAGGACGGACAGCACCACGAAGGGCAGCCCGGACAGCACACCGCGCAACGAGCCGGGCACATCGTCGGAGAGCAGGCCCGCACCGAGCGAGAGCCCGACGGCGAGCACGACCAGGGACCAGTCGAGAGCCGTGGGCCCCCGCCACAGCGGCCTGGCGGGACCCGCGCCCGCCCAACGGCGCGGACCGAAGGACTCGACAGAACAAGGCCGGGTCCACAGACGGAAGTTGAACCCCCCTGCACGGCTCACCCACGCCCTGGCGTGGAGGCCGAGACGGCGGGTGAGGCGCACACCCACCGCGCCGCCCGGGCCGCACGTCCCGGCGGGGCGAGGGCGCGGTGAACGGCGCGAGCACGCTCTGCCGCCTCGGGCCCGCGCGCCGTCGGACGCGGGCGCCGCCTCCCCTTCCGGGTCGTCTGGCGCCAAGCCCGCACCCGGCACGGCCCAGGGCCCCGGAACCGGCGGTCGGGGCACGGACATCGGCGGTGGGGGCACGGGTATCGGGCGTTTGCGCACCGTCGGCGGACGGGACCACCGCACTCGGCCGCGTGCGCCCCGCGCCGCCGCCCGGCCCCACGCAAGACCCAGGCCCCGCCGCCCGCCGGGCACCGGCTCGGACAACGGCTTTTCGGGCAGGGGGAGTTCGGCGTGGACGCTCCAGCCGCCGGACACCGGCCCGTAGGAGAGTGTGCCGCCCACCGCGCCGACCGTGCCGCGCAGTCCGGTCAGGCCGCGGCCGGTGCCGAGGCCCGGTTCCGCGGCGGTGCCCCCGTCGTCCGTCACGGTGACCGTGAGCAGTCCGGGACGGCTGCCGAGGGCGATGCGTACGGCCGCGCCGCGGGCGTAGCGGGCCGTGTTGGTCAACGACTCACGAACCACCCGGTACGCAACCTCACCCGTCGCGGCGGGAACGGCCGGCCCGGTGCCGGTGGTGTCATGCAGTTCGGCACCGCATTCGGCGGCCAGGGCGGCCACATCGGCGAGTGAGACACCCGCGGCGGGGCCGCCCGCGCCGTCGCCCCGCTCCGCCAGGCGCTCCAGCTCCGCCACGGCCTTGCGGCCCGCGTCCGCCGCATGACGCAGGGCGTCGGCGATCAGGGCCGGGTCGGTGAGATGCCGGGCCGCCGCGGCGGAGACGACGACCGCGGTGAGCCGGTGCGCGGCCACGTCGTGCAGTTCGACGGCCAGCCGGTCCCGCTCGGCGAGCGCGGCGAACCGCGCGATGGCCGCCGCGCCGGTGCGGTACGCGGCCAGCGCGGCCCGTTCGGCCCGCCGCCGCCGCTGCGACCTGCCCAGCACCCAGGCCACGGCCGCAACGCCGGCCGCGACCAGCGCCGTACCCAGGACATTCCACGGACGCAGTCCGGCAGCAGCACCCGCCAGGGCAGCCGCGGCGACAGCGACAGCCGAACCCGCGACGGCGAGCCCGGCGGTACGCCGTAACGCAAGGACATACAGAACCACGAACGCCACCACCGCAGCGGCGGCGACAGCGCCGGCCACGGGCGGGCTCACGGCCGCACTTCGCAGACGTACGGGCACACCCACCCGCCGGGCAGCCGCACCGCCTCCCGCAGCCCTCCGGGCAAAGCCCCCGGCGCCCGATCCCCCACATCCCACCGCATACCCGCAGAATAACGAAACCCGCCCGCAGTCCCCCGGCACGGCCGAACACCCGCCCGACCCACAACACACCACAGCCACAGCCACAGGCACAGGCACAGGCACGCGGAACCAATTGCCGGGGCCCCGCAGGACAAACCGTCACGGGAGAACGCAAAGACGAGAGGCACGCGATACGCCGTGAAGGGCCAACGGCACGGATACGCTCAGATCATGTCTGTGCCGATCCGCCTCAACTACCCCGCAGCGATACCCGTCGGCCACGTGATCGAGGTGACCGAGTTCCTCGACACCCGGCCGGAGAAGAAACGCCGGGCCTACACGCGTGGCGAGCCGTTCCACATCCCCGTCATCCTCGACCTGGACACCGGGATCCGCTACATGAACCACCGGCACGTCAGCCGCGGAGACAACGGCGGCAACGACTTCGTACCCAACAACTACTCGTCCGAGCCGCGTTCCGACCTCGTGGTCAGCCGCGTCTACCGGGCCGAGGTGGCAGCCTGCACACTGGTGATGGTGGAAGGCCTGGAAAACCAGCACACCACCCTCTTGGTCAATCCCGTCGAGGACACCCCCCAGGGCCCGTGAAACATGTCTCACACGTCATGTGACCTGCGCCAAAAGGATGGCGGTCACGCCAGTGCTGCGGCACCGGCTTCGGCGATCAGGTTGTCCTCGTTCGATGGCGAGGGTGTGGGCGAGGTGCGCCTGGTCGGGAGTGAAGCGTTCCGTGGGGGTCTGGGTGAGTTCGCGCATGCCGTGCCGGACGGTGATGCCGTACACGCCCAGTTCATGCAGGATGTGGGCCACTTGGGCAGGTGGGGTGAGGTCGAACAGCGCGTCGGCGGCGGTTCCGTCGCTGACACTGGTGCTGAGGTAGAGCAGGTCGTCGATGGCGATCCGGGCGGGGTGGCGGAACCGGGTGAGCCCGGTGGGGCCTGGCGTGGTGATACGTCCGGGCTGGACGTCGATCGCCGTTGCTCCGTCGAGCTCTCCACGGTGGATGCGCTCCGCTGTTGCCAGGGCGAGCGGAACCTTGACCAAGGAGGCGGAGGGCAGCTGGACATCGGGCTCGATGCCCAGCTCGGCTCCCGTGTGAAGGTCGCGGACCAGCAGGCAGCCGTGCAATCCGCCGTCGAGAAGCTGTTGGCGGATGTCGTGCAGCAGCGCTTCGGTGCTCATACTGCCGCCACTTTGTGAGGGGTGCTGGTCCGGGTAGCCGGGCCGAGGCAGCGGGTGATCGCGCTGTCCAGGCGTTCCCGGACATGCTCCAGATTGACGTCCGTGGCGGCTGCGAGGCTGTATCCACGGCTGAGTGTGATCTCACCGATGGGCCTCCAGTCGAGGCCGAACTCGTCGGCCTGCGCGGCGGAACACAGCAACAGGTCGGACGTGCAGAGAACTTCGGCTACGGCATTCGTCAGGTCGGCGGCGATGGCGAGCTGCACCGGCCGCAGACCCAGTGCGTCGCGCAGCCGTGTGAGCGGATCGCGGATGTGCGGCACGTCGTCCTCCGGCTGGATCCAGACCTTGCGGACAGGATCCGGGCAGGCCCGCCCGGCCCGCAGAGTCGCCAGATAGACGCGCCTGGCCCCGGCTGCCGCGGTGCCCGCGAGGCCGGCAAGGACGAACGCGCACAGCTCACGCAGTGGCTGCGGACCAACACCACCGGAGACGAACTCATCAGGGCCGGAGTACCCAAGGGATGGACGGTCGGGGACAAAACCGGCGGAGGCGGTGTCTACGCTGTCCGAAACGACATCGCCGTCGTGTGGCCCCCCAACGCCACACCCATCGTCATGGCGATCCTGTCCAACCGAGGCACCAAGGACGCCGACTACGACAACAAGCTGATTGCCGAAGCGGCATCCGTGGTCACCAAGACACTGTCGTAGCAGAACAACAGAACGGCACACGGACGGCACACGGCAAGCCCGACGGCTCCGGCGTCCTCGCCAAGGGCGAAGCGGGAGTTCATATCCAGCTCGAAGCGGCCGTAGGGGTTCTAGTGGGTCCACAACAGCGGGGGCAGAGCCCGCCGGACGGCGTCGGCGAGCCTGCCGTGCCACGTACGTCGGATGCATGACGTGTCGGCCGGAGCGGGCCGAAACGATCGGTCCCTCCCCGTGGTGCCGGGGAGGGACCGATCCGTCCATTGCAGAGAGGGTCGGGGAGTTGTTACATGGCGGCTCCGGTGGTGCGGCGGCGGCGGATGAGGAGGAAGCCGCCGAGGGCTGCGGCGGCTGCTGCGCCGCCGATGGCCGGGTTGATGACCGGGACCGCGGGGACCTCGGTGGGGACGCAGGAGTTGTTGTTGCCGGGGACGGGGTCGGGTTCGGTGCCCTCGACCTTGA
>NZ_JBEPAP010000011.1:125731-175864 GCF_040298665.1 Streptomyces sp. NPDC001508 | reverse complement strand
TCCATGACGGACAGCTTCACCGCCGCCCCTGGGGGATCAGCTGCCCGGTCCTGGCCGGCTGCCCGGGAGGTGCCCCAGGGCCGCATCACGGTGGCCGTGGCGGTCAGCAACGAGGGCTCCGCGGCCACGGATGTCATGGCGCCCTATCAGGTGTTCGCCGAGTCGGGGAAGTTCTTCGTCTACACCGTTGCCGCCGAGCGCCGTGTGCCGACTTCTCTGGGGGTGACCGTGTGGCGCGAGGCGAGTTGGGGCAAGTTTTGGCAGCTCAGCGCCGGTCAGTGTTAGGATATCTGATGCAACACCTGTGGCGCTATCGCTGATTCGAGAGCTCGTGGAGCCTGTCCGCTGTAGTTCCATGTGGTCGGGCAGACGGCGCCGTCAAGGCCACGCTATGATCCCTGTCATCACTGAAGCCTTCCCGGTCGGACGCCTATCCCCGGGGAGGCTTTCTTCATGCCTCGTCGGCCACCGCCCGGGGCATGACCACCCCTCTCGGGCGTAAGCCCGCGGCACCGACCACTGAGTTCGGCATAGGCATGTCCGACGGTCGGTCCCCTGTCCAAAGGAGTGCCATGCCAGACGTTTCAGTGCGCCTCGCGACCGTTGACGACCGTCCTACCATCGAACGACTGTGGCTCATGTTCCGCCACGACATGTCGGAATTCGGCGGCCTGCTCCCTTTCCCCGACGGGACGTTCCGCAGTGAGCGGCTTGAGGCCGCCTTCACGGAGACCGGCTGGGCGCCGTACTTGCTGACCAGTGGCGATTTCCCTGTCGGTCTCGCGTTCGTCCGTGCTCTGACGGAGCCAACGCATGTACTGAACAGCTTCTTCGTGGTTCGCGGAGCCCGCAGGGCGGGGATCGGCCTGCGGGCAGTTCAGCAGGTCGTCGCCAGCCATCCAGGGCGGTGGGAAGTCGCCTTCCAAGACGCCAATGTGGCTGCAGTCCGCTTCTGGCGGCGCGTCGCAACCGAGATCGCTGGCGAGGCCTGGTCTGAGCTTGGCGTTTAACCTCGCTGGTCTTGGTGTTCCTTGATTGATTCGGCGCGTTTGACGGTCTTGCCAACGTCGTGACGCCTCGCCCGTTGCTTGTTCTTCGAGCCGGGAGGCCGTCCGGGGCCCGGTCGGGACGGTTTCGGCGCATTTGCTGGGCGGGCCGCTGCCGCGCGGAGGTTGCGAAACCCCCGGCGGACTCGGGCGGGGGTGAGGCGGCGGGGTTCCGCGGGCCGTTCCCATGGGCGGCGGAGGTCCTCGGCAAGGGGCCGGGCAAGGCGGAGCTGGGTGTGGGCGGTGATGATCAGCCAGGTCCACAGGTCGGCCGTGTCGGGGTTCCTGACCTTCGGGGCGGTCCAGCCCAGGGTCTGTTTCATCAGCCGGAAGGTGTGCTCCAGGTCGAAGCGGCGGAGGAAGGCCTGCCACCAGCGGTCCAGGTCCGCCGGTGTGGCGGCGGTGGCCGAGCACCACAGCCAGACCGGTTTCGGGTCGCGGTCACCGGGCAGCCGCTCGACCTTCAGGCGGATCAACGTGCCGTGCAGGACGGGGAGTTCTTCCTTGGTGTGGTTCAGCCAGGGGCCGCGGTGGGTGAGCCGGGGATGCATCCGGTCCCAGGCCGTTGCGGTGGCTGTGCCGTAGCGGGTGGTGTCCGTGGCGGTCGTGACGTCGGGCTCGTGCCAGCTGTCGGGCTTCTTGAACGTGAGGACGCCGCCGTGCCGGCGAGGACGCCCGCCCCGGGGGCCCGACCGGGCGGGGCCGGGGTCGCGGAGCATGACCCGGTCAGAGCGCAGGCGCCCGACCAGCACGATGGGCAGATCGGCGAGAGCGTGGGTCAGGTAGGCGACGTCGTAGCCGGAGTCCATCACGATCAGGATGTCCGGATCGCCCGGTCTCCAGTGACCTGCATTCGTCAACCGCTCGACGACATCCCGGAGTTGGGAGGCAGTGACGGTCGTCGCGTCGTCGGCCGGGCCCAGACGGACCGCGTCCAGGAGAGCGACCCAGGAGGTGCGGCCGGGCTCCAGGGCCGCGACGAAGGAGTAGGGCCAGCCGGGCACCAGCTGGTCCGAGCTGCGGTCACCGCGTCCATGGACATGGCAGAACAGCCGGTCGCCGCTGGTGGGAGCGTCGGGTCGCAGCCAGTGCGACACGTCCACGGCGAGCACGATCCGCCCGTCGGCCGCCTTCGGCAGCGGCAGGCCCGCCAGCGCGCGACGCAACCGTGTCGGCTCCAGCCAGCCACGGTCCAGGGCCGCGTACAGCGCACCGTGCCCGCGCCGATGCTCGACCGCCAAGGAGAGCTCGACCAAGGTTTTCACCGGCCCGTCCGCGCACAGCACCGCATCGGTGAGCTCGAAGAGCGCGTCCGCCCGCTTGTAGAGACACTCGTAGAACTCGACCCGAAAGCGGGACAACAGGCCCAACGCCTCGATTCCGGGCACCTCGACAGGCAGACTCATAAGCAGCGGCCGTTCCCTCGTGCTTTGTGACTCGACATCTCGAAGCGTGGAGAACGGCCGCCTCCGCTGTCCCATGAAGAACCGCAGGTCAGCAGGACGAGTGACCCGCGAGGTTAAACGCCAAGCTGAGCCATGACCACGACCTGGTGCGCGCGGTGGCCGCCCGCACGGTCCTGCTGGGGCACGGCCGGGTGGCCGCCGCGGGCCCCACGCCGGAGGTACTTTTGACCCCTGCGGTACCACCCCCTCCCCCGACGCCTGTCGGGCCCGCGAGGCCGACCAGGACCGTGCTGGAGGCACGGAACCTGACCGCGTGGCTGCGCCCCGGCCGACGGGGCGAGGTCCTGCACGATGTGACGGTGCGGGTGCCGGAAGGGGGTTGTACCGCGCTCGTCGGCCCCTCCGGCAGCGGCAAGACCGTCCTCGCCCGCTGCCTCGCCGGACTGCACGAACGCTACCGCGGTGAGCCGCTGCCCGCCCTCCGCCGCCGCACCACCCGGCAGATCCGCGGCGTGCAGTACGTCTGGCAGGAGGTGCGCAACTCCTTCGACGACCGGCGCACCGTCCTGGAACAGGTCGCTCGCACCGCGGTGCGACTCCGCGGCCTCACCACACCGGAGGCCGACAGGCAGGCACGGCAGCTGTGGGAACGGCTCGGGCTCACCTCGGAGCACAGGGCGCGGTACGCCGCCTCCCTGTCGGGCGGCGAGCTGCAACGTGTGGCACTGGCACGGGCGTTGCTCGCCGAACCCGACGTACTGATCTGCGACGAGATCACCACCGTCCTCGACGCTGTCAGCACCCACCTGGTCACCGCCGAGATCACCCGTCTGCGCGAGCAGAGCGACACGGCGGTGCTCTGGATCGGCCACGATCTTGAACTCGTGGAGCGGCTTTCCGACGACCTGGTCGTCCTCAACACCGGCACGGTGGTGGAAAGCGGCGGCAGCCGCACGGTCCTTGCCTCCCCCGCAGCCGACACCACCCGCCTGCTGCTGCGGTCCCGGCATCTGGGCACCGCCCCAACACCCCTTACCGAACAGAGCGATCAGTGAAGGGAACACCCGCACCCATGACCACCACCCCGACCTCCACCGACTGGCAGCAGTGGCAGACGAGCTGGGACCGCCAGCAGGAGTGGTACATGCCGGACCGGGAGGAACGCTTCCGCGTCATGACCGACGTCGTCGAGGCCGTGACCGACCGCACCCCGCTCGTCCTCGACCTCGCCTGCGGCACCGGCAGCATCACCGACCGCCTGCTGCGACGCCTCCCCGGCGCCCGCACCGTCTGCGTCGACATCGACCCGGTCCTGCTGACCATCGCCCGCGGCCACTTCGCCGACGACCCTCGCGTCACCTTCGTCGAAGCCGACCTCACCGACCCCGACTGGACCGCACGGCTCCCCCACCCGTCCGTCGACGCCGTCGTGACCGCCACCGCCCTGCACTGGCTGGACACCGAACCACTGCGCCGCCTCTACGGCACCCTGGCCGGACTGCTACGCGAGGGCGGCGTCTTCCTCAACGCCGACCACATGGACGACGAGTCCGCGCCCCGCCTCAACGCCGCCATGAACGCCCTGCTCACCGAACGCCGGGAACGGCAGCGCCGCGAGGGCGCCCTCGACTGGGCCGACTGGTGGGGCCGGGTCGCCGACGACCCCACCCTCGCCGAACCGGCGGCCCGCCGCTTCGCCCTGCTGGGCGACCCGCGCGAGCCCCGGCCCGCGGGCACGAAACCCGACCGCCCCACCGCTGTCCAGTGGCACCTCGACACGCTGCGCGAACAGGGCTTCGCCGAGGCACGGCAGATCTGGTGCTCGGCGGGCGACGCACTGGTGGCCGCGCTGCGCTGAGCCGCTGGTCCCGGCCCGGACGGCTTCCTCCGCCCGGTCCGCGCCTGCCGTCAACGCCCTACGAAATTCTGTCGGTTCGCTGTCTTCCCGCACCCCCCTCGGACAGATGTCGGTCGCGCCGTCCGGCGACGGCCGGTGAGCGGAGCCGCGGCAGGAAACAAGTGAGGTTCCGTGCACGGAACGCAGGACAGACAGACGGCCTCCGCGGACGGGGTGTGGCCCGGGGAGTATCCGATCACCCGCGCGCGGGCGGGCCGGGATGAGCGAGCGACTCAAGAGGCTGTGGTCCCTGTCCGTTCCGCCCACGGCGCTCCTCGCCGGTGGCTGCGCCTGGCTCGGTCTCCTCGTCGGGGAAGGGCCCGGGGCCGTGGCCGGTGCGGTCACGGGGCTGAGGACCAGCGGGGGGCTGCACATGGCGGTGAGCCGCGCGGTGTCGGGCCCTCGCGGGCTCCGTCCCGTGTCCGCCTCCAGACACCCTGGTTGGCCGGCGCGACGGCCACCATTCGTAATGGGTTCCATTTTCATGTAGCGTTTGACCTCGCCCATCAGCTTCAGCCAGGAGGACAACATGGCCGTACCCAAGCGGAAGATGTCCCGCAGCAACACCCGTCACCGCCGCGCCCAGTGGAAGGCCACCACCCCGCAGCTCGTGCCGGTCACCGTCGACGGCGTCCCCTACCTGGTGCCGCAGCGGCTGGCCAAGGCGTACGAGCGCGGGCTGCTGCGCCCCGAGGGCTGAGCTCCGTGCCGTACGACCGGCCCGACCGGCTGCCCGTCACCGTCCTGTCCGGCTTCCTCGGCGCCGGCAAGACCACCCTGCTCAACCACGTCCTCAGCAACCGCGAGGGCCTGCGCGTCGCCGTCATCGTCAACGACATGAGCGAGGTCAACATCGACGCCGCTCTGGTGCGCGGCGGCGAGGCCGCCCTGTCGCGCACCGAGGAACGGCTGGTCGAGATGACCAACGGGTGCATCTGCTGCACCCTGCGCGACGATCTGCTGGAGGAGGTCGACCGGCTGGCCCGCGAGGGCCGCTTCGACTACCTCCTCATCGAGTCGTCCGGCATCTCCGAACCCATGCCGGTGGCCGCCACCTTCGCCTTCGCCCGCGACGACGGGGCGACGCTGGACGACCTCGCCCGCCTGGACACCATGGTCACCGTCGTCGACGCGGCGAACTTCCTGGCCGAACTGGCAAGCGGAGACGAACTCGTCGAGCGCGGCCTGGACCAGTACGAGGACGACGAACGCACCGTCAGCGACCTGCTGATGGACCAGATCGAGTTCGCCGACGTGATCGTGCTCAACAAACTCGACCTGGTCGAAGCGGAGACCGCTGACGGGCTCCGGGCCACGCTGGCCCGCCTCAACCCGGCCGCCCGCATCGTCCCGGCCGCCCACGGCCGCGTGAGGGTCGCCGACGTGCTCGGCACCCGGCTGTTCGACCTGGAACGCGCCCAGCAGGCCCCCGGATGGGTCAGGGAACTCAACGGCGACCACGTGCCCGAGACGGAGGAGTACGGCATCTCCTCCACCGTGTTCCGCTCCGAAGCGCCCTTCCACCCGGGCCGGTTGTGGACGTTCGTGACCGAGGAACTCGACAGCGGGGCCTACGGGCGGATCCTGCGGTCCAAGGGCTTCTTCACCCTGGCCAGCCGCCCGCTCGTGACGGGACTGTGGTCGCAGGCCGGCTCCGTGGCCCGCTTCGAGCCCTCCGCCGCCCGCGACGCCAAGAGTCCCGACGCTCAGGAACTGGTCTTCATCGGCACGGACCTGCACGCGGACGCGCTGCGAGCGGCACTGACCGACTGCCTCATGGCGGACGGCGAGAGCCTGCCGCCCGTCGACCCGTTCCCCGCCTGGGACACCTACGGCATCGACGACACCTGCGAACACGAGCAGCCCGCACTCGTCGCGGGTACCTGAGACCCCGGGCCGGGCGGTGGACGCAGCCACGGCACCGTCCGGCCCGGCACGGAACCCGATCCGGGAGGTCGGCATGGCAGAGCACGGCATACGCCTGGGCAGGGTCCAGGAGACCCTGCTGATCCCGCTGTACGGCCGCGCGGTGGAGAACCGCAAGGAGCAGCCCGCGCTGCGCGATACCCGGGCCGCGGAGATCGTCGCGTCGATCGACTACGACTTCGCGCGCTTCGACAACCTGCCCAGCCTGACCGGAGCAGTGCTGCGTACCAGCCTTTTCGACCGGTGGGTGACGGACTTCCTCACCACTCGTCCCACCGGCACCGTGGTGGAGATCGGCACAGGGCTCAACACGAGGTATGAACGCGTCGACCACGCCCAGGCCCGCTGGTTCGACCTCGACCTGCCCGATGTGATCGACCTCCGCAGAACCTTCTTCGCCGATACCCCACGCAGGACGATGATCGCCGCGTCGGTGACGGACGAGACGTGGGCCGACGGGGTGACCGCTCAGGCCGGCGGCCCCTGCTTCTTCGTCGCGGAAGCCGTCCTGCCCTTCCTGCGCGAGACGGATGTGCGTCACGTCGTCGGGCTCCTCGCCGACCGCTTCCCCGGTTCTCTGCTCGCCCTCGACACCGCCGGCGCCGCGTTCATCGACGCTCAGGACCGGCACGACGCGATGAGCAAGGTCGAGGCCCGCATGCAGTGGACCTGCGACGACCCGGCCGAACTCGCCGAATGGCGACCGGGGACACAGATCCTCGCCTCCCACACGCTCAGCAGCCTCCCGCCCCGGATGTACGACGAACTGCCGGCCGCGTACCAGGAGATGCTGTCCGGCCTAGCCGCCCAACGGCTGCCCCAGGCCGAGGCGTACCGGCTCAATCTCCTCCAACTGCCCTGACCCCGGCTCCAGTCGGCACCGCCACTCCTCGTCGGCGGCCTCCGGCAGGGCGTGGACGAGCGAGGCGGGAAGCTCCCGTGCCGCCCCATCCGTGCCGCCCGGCCGCGGCTGAGGCCGCCGCTCCACAGTCGTTCCGCCCGGTGGACACAGCCGATGTCCGCCATGAACGACTCCGTGTCGATACCGACCACGATCGGGGCCGGGTCGTAGTACTCCCCCAGCGATCCGCTGGTCACCCGAGGACGCCACAGCTCCACCAGAAGCGGGAGGGCGTCGACATTGTCCGGCGGCGCGAGGACGACGTGTGCCGCGCCCGGCGAACGGCGCAGCGACAGCAGGTCCTGGCGCAGGATGACGACCGGATCACCTGTCGCACCCCGCAACGCCCTGCCCGCAAGTGCTGTCCCGGTGCCGGAGAGGAAGCGCTGGACAGTGGGGTGTCCCTCGCCCTGCGCCTGGATCGACACCGCCAGGACCACAGCGCGAGAAGCAAGCCTCAGCACCTGGTCGGCCACGGCACCGCGAACGCCGGGCGTGTTGCCGGTCACCACGCTCAACAGACCCTTGCTTACACCGTCCAGCCTCAGTTGAGGTGCGCGACGCTCGGCGGGGCGGGCGGCGCCAGCAGCCTGTCGGGCAGGGTGCCGTCGTCCGGCATTCCGGCTCGCAGCCACGCCCCGACCGCCGCGACGTCGGCTGCGGTGACGAGCGGGCCGAGACGCACGACGGCTCCGGTGGGGCTGCGCTCCGCCGTGCACGGCTGTACGGCGGCGTGCGGCCCTCGTCGGCCCGCGCAGTGGAGAATCCTCCGCAGGCATCCTGTGGAGATCATGACGCCGTGGGGGCTGTCGCGGACCGCCCGGCGCAGCTCGTCCAGCACCTGACCGGTGGCGGCCTCACAGGAGGCGCAGACGACAAGGGTGAAGGGACGGCCCCGGTGGCCGCGTGCGGCGTCACTCATGTGTGCCCTCCTGCCGGATCTCACAGCGGACGGCTTCCACTTCGGCCTCACCTCTCGCATCAGCACGGGCGGCGACCACGAGCACGCCAGGGCTCCCCGGCATGCTCGTACCGCCTTGGGCGAGGGCACGGCCCGGACGTGAGCCGCGCCCCCTCGCGTCCCTCCGTGCGCACGGAGGGACTGCCGTCACCAGGACGACTTGGTGACACCGGGCAGGAAGCCCGCGTGCGCCTGCTCCCTCACACGGACGCGGGAGAGCCCGAACTTGCGCAGATGTCCCCGGGGGCGGCCGTCGACGCTGTCCCGGTTGCGGACGCGGGTGGCGCTGGCGTTTCGCGGCTGCCGACGCAGTTCGGCGAGCGCGGCACCGCGCTCGGCGTCCGTCGAGGACGGACGCCGAATGATCTCCTTGAGTTCGGCCCGCCGGGCGGCGTAGCGCTCGACGACGACCTTGCGCTTCTCGTTCATCGCGATCTTGCTCCGCTTGGCCATCAGACCTTCCCTCCCCGGGCACGGATGCGCGCGACAGCCGCTTCCACGCCGATGGTGTCGACGGTCTTGATGCCGCGGGCGCTCAGCGTCAGCCGGACGTACCGGGACTCGCTGGGCAGCCAGTACCGCTTGCGCTGGATGTTCGGGTTGAAGCGGCGGGAGGTACGCCGGTGCGAGTGGGAGATGTTGTTGCCGAAGCCTGGTTGGGCGCCGGTCAATTGGCAGTGGGCGGACACAGGATGACCTGCCTCTCCTTGAACGATACCTATCGGTAATGGAAATCGTTCCCACATAGTAGCGCTCGTGGCTCGCACCGAACTCCGCCCGGTCATCAAGCTCCGGCCCACCGCCGGGAAGACCTGTGCTGCGCGGCGGCCCGCAACAGGGGCCGGTTCCGGCTCGCCGACCGCCCTGACACCCTGCTCTCCTGGGACGCCGCCGGTGGCGCCCTGTGTGTCGAAAGCGCCGGCCCGTGGCCTGCCTCCCTGCCCGCCGGCTTCGCCTCCACGCTCGACGCCGCGTGACCGCCGACTCGCCACCGCCGTCGAAGGACGTCTGGCAGGCTGATCGCCATGGCAGCGCATAAGACAGTGGGGTCACCCGAGTTCACACAGATCACCTGGCCCCACGAGCTGACCTCCGGCCTGAGGCGGGAGCTGGTCGACTGCTGGGTGACGGTGAGCAATGCCGGCGGGGCGGTCATCCCCCACGGGTTCTCCCTGCCACCGGTGAGTGCGCAGGAGGTCGGGCCGGTGCTCGACCAGATCGTCCACACGCTGGATCCGCAGCAAAGCAGGCTGCTCGTGGCCACCGTGGAGGGTGTGCTGGCGGGATGGCTGCTCCTTCACCGTGATCCGCACCCGCTCGTCGCGCACTGCGGCATGGTCAACCACGTGCAGACGCACACCAGGTTCCGTGGCCTGGGGATCGGTGCCACGCTGATGCGCCGTCTTGCAGGCGTCGCCCGTGACGAGATGGGCCTGGAACGACTGGGGCTCACCGCGAGATCAGGTCTGGGACTTGAGGAGTTCTACCGCAAGCTGGGCTGGGTCGAGGTCGGCCGATGGCCGGGGGCGCTGCGGGTGGCCCCCGGTGACGACCGCGACGAGATCCTGATGAGCCTCGCCCTGTGACGGCCGTCCGCGACCCGGCAGGGAGTCGTCCTCGTGGGCTCGGGGAGCGCACAGGCGGTACGGATCAGTCCTTGACCGCGACGAGGACTCGACTGTCGCCGAACTGCCAGACGGACGTGACATGGCGAAAGCCGGCCTCGCGCAGAAGTTCGGCATGCCGGGCCGCGGTCAGGTGGCCGCCCGGCCCGCCGGCCGGCTGGGCGGCCCGGCGCTGCTCTCGCTGCGCGAACAAGTCGGCGAGTTCCGGGTCCTGGGCCACCTCGGCCCACCAGGACTCCCAGTCCTCGTGCGTGTGGGCACGTGATCGCTCGGCCCTGCGGCGGCCCACATGCGCGGTGAGCTCCGCGAGGGGCGAGCCGTACTGGGGGAAGTGGTCGCCGTTGACGAGGGCGCCGCCGGGTCGCAGAAGTCCCGCGAGGCGGCGGTATGTCTGCAGGAGGGCCGGCTCGGACAGGTAGTGCAGGGCTGTTGTCGAGACGGCCGCGTCCAGATGCCGGTCCAGGCCGAGCGTGTCGGTCCAGTCGTCGTCGCCGATGACGGCGTCGACGTAGCGTGCGGCGTCCGCGTGGTGGGTGCGGCCGAGTTCCAGGAGGACCGGGTCCATGTCGACGGCGACGATCTGCGCGCCCGGCAGGCGTCCGGCGAGCCGCGCCGCCAACGAGCCCGGTCCGCAGCCCAGGTCGAGGAGGAGCGGTCGCCCGCAACCGGCGGTCAGGTGCCCGACCACATCCGCGATCACGGTGAACCGCCCTTCACGGTCGACGGCGTAACGCTGCTGCTGCCGTTCCCAGCGCTCCACCCACATCTTGGCCGTCCCCATGCTCACGCCCATCTGGTCGCGCCACCTCTTCCGTCTCTCACCTGTCGCGAACGCCGTCGAATCTACAGGTGGTAACGGTTTTCGATTCCATCTTATGCGTCAATCGAGTGACGCCAGGACCATGAGCAGACGGTCGACTTCGTCCCCGGTGTTGTAGACGTGAAGGCTGACCCGCACCGAGCCGTCCTTCTTCTCGTCGGCGCCGGCCTGGCAGAGACTGTCGGCCCGCACCATGAAGCCGTGGCTGAAGAGGATGAAGCCGAGGTCGTCGGATGGAATGCCGCGATGGCGGAAGGTGACGATGCCGTGGCGCCGCTGGTGGAGGGACAGCGCGGAGTCGGCTGCCAGGCTGGACTGGCAGCCCAGGATCTCGTAGGAGGCGAGGTGCCGGAGTCCGTCGGTCAGCCGGGTCGCGAGAGCCACCGTCCACCGCGCGATCCGCTCGACACCCGCCGCCTCCAGCCAGTCGAGCGCCGCCTCCAGCGAGGCGATACCCACCGTGTTGGGGGTGCCCCGCCAGCCGCCCGGCTCTAACGCCGGGCCCCGCGCGTTGCGCGCCCAGACCGCGCCCGTACCGGGCAGCGCCAGCGCCTTGTGTCCCGAGAAGACCACGAAGTCCACATCGAGCGCCGACTCGGCGACGGAGACCGGCAGATGGCCGACACTCTGGGCGGCGTCCAGGCAGATCGGCACGTCCGGGCCGACGGCCGCGCGGATGCGGTGGACGTTCATGTCGCCGCCGTAGACGTGGTGGACGTGCGTGGCGGCGACGAAACGGGTACGAGGGCCGACGGCCTGACCCAGCACCCGGTGGTCGTAGTCGCCCGACTCGGCCTGGTACGGCAGTGCCCGCACGCGGACGTCGATTCCCCGGTCCGCGAGCAGCCGCTGGGCCTCAAGCCAGGGGTCCAGATTGGCCCGGTGGTCGGCGAAGGGGACGAGGATCTCGTCGCCGTCGGAGAGAAACGAGGTGAGCCAGTCGCGGGCGATGGTGCGCAGTCCCTCGGTGGTGCCGCTGGTGAAGTGGACGGCGGACCGCTGTGGATCCGGGTCGCCGAGAAACCCCCTGACGCGCCGTCGGGTGCGCTCCACCAGCTCCGTGGTTCGGTTGGCCCACGGGTAGGTGCCCCGCCCCGCGTTGGCGTTCGACGTCGTCAGGTACGACTGCGCCGCTTCCAGTACCGCCCGGGGCTTCTGCGCGGTGGCCGCGCTGTCGAGGTAGGCCAGGTCGGGATGAGCGGTGATGATGGGGAACTGCTCCCGCATCTCGCGTTGCCAGGCCGCGTCGGCTCGCTCCTGCCCGTGGCCGGGATGCATGACGCTCATTCCCGTATCAGCGGCGCGCCCGCGTCCCGCCAGGCGATGATGCCGCCGGTCAGACTGCGTACGTCGGGGTGGCCCATCCGGGTCAGCAGCGCGGCGTACCGGGCGGACTTCTCGCCGACCGGGCAGGCCAGCAACACCGGCTGCCGCTTGCTGAAGGGCAGCCCGTCGCGCACGAGTTCCTCGAACAGCTCGTCGACGATGTTGACCGAACCCTCGATGTGCAACGCGGCGTAGGCGTGCGGGCCCCGCAGATCGACGACGAGCGGGCGCGGTTCTCCGTCGGCCATCCACCGCCGGGCGGCGTCGATGTCGACGGTCCGGGCCTCGGCTCGTACCTCGGCCTCGGTGAGGGCCGCGGCGGAGTGTCCACGGCGCGGCCGGCTCAGGAGTTCGGGGCGGCGTTGCCGTACATAACTCAGATAGCTCTCAGCGCGGTCACAGACGATGAAGACCGCCGTGCGACGCTGTTCGGAAGCCGTCAACTCAGCGTCCAGGGAACGCAGATGACGTACGGCGCCATGGTAGGCGGCACCACCCGTGGGGCCCGAGAGCAGTCCGCAGCGGCGGATGAGGGTGAGCATGCCGTCGATGGCCTCGTCGGAGGTGACCGACTCGATGGTGTCGTATGTCGCCGGGTCGAACAGGCCGACCTGGTGAACCTCGTCGATGGTGCGGATGCCGGGGATGAAGTCCGACTTGTGGGCGACCAGGCCGAGGACCCGTACGTCCGGGTCGTGCTCGCGCAGCACCCTGGCCACGCCGGTCGACGAACCGGCCGTGCCGACGCAGGCGATGAACCAGTCCGGCGCGCGGCCGTCGAGGTCCTTGATGATCTCCGGGCCGGTGCCCGCCGTGTGCGCCTCGGTGTTGAGCGGGTTGAAGTACTGGTCGGTGTGCAGATAGGTGCTTCCCGGCTCGGTCAGCGCCTGGTGGAAGCGGGTCAGCGGGTCGTCCGTGTCGGTCGGGTCGAGGCACTCGCTCTGTCCGGGCAGTTCCTCGATCTCGGCGCCCAGCAGCAGGAGCAGTTCCTTGATCTCCGGCACCCGCATCCGGTTGGTGACGCTCTTGAAGCGCAGGCCGTGCATTCCGGCGAGGAGGGCGAGCGCCTTGGCCGTGTTGCCACTGGAGAGTTCGACGACTGTCTCGCTGTGCTCGGTGGCGGCTTCGAGGAGCGGGCGGGCCATGTTCCAGGCGGGCCGGTCCTTGACCGAGCCGAAGGGGTTCAGCATCTCCAGTTTCGCGTACAGGTCGATGTGGCGCAGTCCATGCACGGCGGGGTCGATGCGCACCAGCGGCGTGTTGCCGATGGCCTCCGTGATGCTGTCGTACCTCATGACCAGGCTCCCCCAGGGTGTGTGATCGGCCAGTACTCCTCGTCCAGGCACCAGCGCCAGGAGTTGCCGTCCGCTACGACAGCCACGGTGCGGGCCACGGGCTGCCGTTGGGCGTGATGGGCATGGAAGTCCATCGCGTAGCCCGCGGTGTTGGCGAAGGCCAGCAGGTCGCCGGCGCGCGGCAGCCGGGGCAGGAAGACCGCGCGGCGCGTGATCAGATCGGCCTCCAGACAGAGATTGCCGACGAGATACACCCCCACGGGCCCGTCATCGCTCTCCTCTTCCGCTCCAGCGCGTGCGAGCAGGACGGGGTCGACGAGGACACCGTGCTCCTCCAGGCTCACATCTCCGGCGTTCATGCCCAGCCGCACCAGATACTCCCCGGCCCCCTGCCCCGTTCGCCGTACGTCCAGGACCCTCGCCAGCGAGAGTCCGCACTGGTCGACAAGAGCGCGGCCCGGTTCGGCGCACAGGTCGTACATGTGCTCCAGGAGCAGGGTCGCGGTGGGGCGGCCCAGGGAGGGCGCGGGAAGTGAGAGCAACTCGGCGAGATAGTCGGGTCCGGCGGCGGGCCGGTACGCCGGGTACAGGGCCGCGGCCCCGCGCACCGTGCCGCCCTCGTTGCGCAGCCCGTAGCCGTGCCCGCGCCAGGTCAGGGCCGGACGGGTGCCGAGCACGGCCTCGGTCAGCGCGGTGGTGTAGCGCTCCCACTCGCCGGCGTCGGCGACGTAACCGACTCCGAACCCTCCGCCGATGTCGAGGACCCGCGGCGAAAGACCCCGTGCCCGGCACTCGTCCATGACCATCACACAGCTCTCCAGCGCGCGGACCTTCTCCGCGAGACCGGTCGTGTCCAGGTGGTACGCGATGCCGGTCAACTCGACTGCGTCGCGGTGCCGTTCAACCGCTGAGAGCAGTTCACCCACCTCGCCCGCCGGTGAGCCGAAGCGGCTGCGCCGTGAGAGTACCCGCACACCGGACTCCTCCGGGCCTCCTGCCGATTCGAACCCGGACAGCCGCAGCAGGACGTCGACCCGGGGAAGGGCGTACTTCCGCACCAGATCGGCCAGTTGCTCCAGTTCGTGGCGCGAGTCGAGGTTCACCGTCGCTCCGACGCGAGCCGCCAGCCACAGGAACTCCTGGTCCTTGGGGCCGGTGGCCATGATCCGGTCCGGTGTGAAGCCGCAGCCCAGGGCGTGGCGCAGCTCCCCGATTGAGGCGACGTCGACGCCGACGGCAGCGGGGTCCTCCACCGCCAATCGCCGTACCAGGGAACTGGACTGGTTCGCCTTGTGCGCGAAGTACACACGTCCGGCCAGGTGGTGCTCGCGGTAGACGGCGTGGAACCGTCGTGCGTTCTCGGCCATCCGTTCCGGCAGCAGCACGTTGAGCGGTGAGCCGAGCGCGTCGACGAGCGAGTGGAGGAACGGTCCGGCGGCCAGCAGCGAGGTGAGCGGGGGTTCGAGCCGGGGCCGCAGACAAAGGGGCTCACCCACGGCAGATCCTCCCCCTCGACACTGGTCGACCACTACTCCGACAACCGTTCGGGCGTAATCATTTCCGTCTACAAGCGTCTTTAAGCCCCGGCGGGCGATCAGACGCCGTTCCGCACGAGCGGGCATCGACAGTCATCGTCGCGACAGCACGGTCGAGCACCCTCACGTGGACACACCGTGGCCGGCGAAGCCGCCGACACAGTACACATGCATGCATTGCTATATATTGATGACACCACGCCTGGCGCACGGACATCGCCTACAAGCGCCCCGAAGACACGATCAGGAGCACGACATGACCACCGCCACCGAGCACCGCACCCACGAAGGCCACGACCACCAGCACGGCGAGGGCTGCGGCCACGTCGCCGTCCCGCACGGCGACCACACCGACTACGCGCACGACGGACACCTCCACCGGACCCACGAAGGCCACGTCGACGAGTGCGCCAGCACCGGCCACTCCACCCACGAAGGCCACGACCACCAGCACGGCGAGGGCTGCGGCCACGTCGCCGTCCCGCACGAGGACCACGTCGACTACGTGCACGACGGACACCGTCACACGGCCCACGAGGGACACTGGGACGACCACTGACCAGGGTCGCGTTCCGTTCCGTCATGCCACACGCGAACCAGACCGACAATCATTGTCACGCGCTAATGTATGCACGTGACAGTCCCTCCCTCTTATCGGGCGGCCCCCACGAACGAGCCGATACGCGCCCTGCAGGCGGCCAGTGACCTTCTCAAGGCACTGGCCTCCCCGGTGCGTCTCGGCATCGTGCGCGAACTGTCCGACGGCGAGAAGTACGTCCACGAACTGGTCGCCGCTCTTGGAGTGAGTCAGCCGCTGGTCTCGCAGCATCTCCGTGTCCTGCGCACCTCGCGCATCGTGACCGCGCACCGGCAGGCCCGGGAGATCCGGTACGGCCTCACCGACGACCACGTCGCCCACATCGTGCTGGACGCCGTCCGGCACGCACAGGAGTAGTCAGGAAACCCTTCTGTTCCCGCAGCACGGCCGGGCAGCGGAGTACCGCAGAAAGGACGCGGTCCCCAGCGGCCCCCGGACCGGGGAGTTCGGCGCGTCGATCGACTACGCCTTCGTTTACTTCACCATCCCGCGAAGCCTGATCGGTACGGCGTTGCGTACCACCCGTTCGACCGCCGGGTCACGGACCCCAGGAACATGGCCGCGTCCACTGCGAGTTGGAGCCCCGCAACGCCCGTACGCCCGACCGGTTGCCCGAGGCATGGACGCCCGAACCAGGGACTGGACGCCTTTCCAGCGGCACGCCGTCGACTTTTGCCGTTCCAGAACTGCCACCGGGCGGCGCCGACCGCACCCAACTGCATAGCCATGGAAACCATGTTCAATTAGCCTGGACGACAGATCACTTCCAGCACCTCGGGAGGCAAGCGTCATGCGGGACTCATCGACCCTGCAGCCGCCGCCTGCCTGGCGCTCGACCTGGCAACGGAGCGCCGTACTGCGCGCGCTGCACGACTGCCCCGACCTCACCTCCGCACGGGAGTTGCACGCGGCCCTCGAAGCGGGCGGCACCACGGTCGGACTGACCACGGTCTACCGGACCCTGCGGACCCTGGAGCAAACGGGCCTCGTCGACGTCGTTCGAGACAAGTCCGGGGAGCGGCTCTACCGCCCCCGCCCCAGCGACGGACACCGGCACTACCTCGTCTGCCGGCGCTGCGGCCTCAGCCGGGCCGTCGAGGCCGACGCCGTCGAGCGCTGGGCGGACGACGTGGCCGCCGCCACCGGATTCGCCGAGGTCGAGCACACCGTGGAACTCACGGGGATCTGCGACCGCTGCCAGCCGCAACCGGACCGACAGGCGTCACATCCGGAGCCGAACAGGCCACATCCGTAGCGGGTCATGCCGCATCCATAGCGGGGCATACCGCTCCGTAGCGGGGCATCTCGCATCCGTAGCGGGCACGTCAAGCCTTGGCAACGATTTTCATATCGATCAGATCAAGTCATAGTCGTGACATTCATTTCCATCTAGCGTGGTCACTGACCGGCTTGACCGGCCGACCCAACGCTGGTGAAGAATCCCGCTCCAACCCCGTCGTGGAGGACCCATGCCCTCGTCCCCGTCCCGCAGCCTCGCGCTGATCACCGGCGCCTCCCTGGCCCTTCTGGCAGGCTGCGGCAGCTCCTCGGACTCCAAAGGCGACGGGAGCTCCGCGTCGGACTCGGCCTCGTCCGCTCCGTCCAAGATCTCGGTGATCGCCTCGACGAACGTCTGGGGTGACGTCGTCGAGCAGATAGGCGGCGACCACGTCGACGTCACCTCGATCATCAGCGACCCCGACCAGGATCCGCACTCCTTCGAGGCCGACACCCAGAACCAGTTGGCGCTGTCGAAGGCGAAGATCGTCGTCGAGAACGGCGGCGGCTACGACGACTTCGTCGACCGGATGCTGAAGAGCAGCAACTCCTCCGCCGAAGTGATCAACGCCGTCAAGGTCTCCGGCAAGACCGCACCCAAGGGCGGCGAGCTGAACGAGCACGTCTGGTACGACTTCCCCACCGTCGCGACAATCGCCGACAGCATCGCCACCGCGCTGGGCAAGGCCGATCCCGCGGACGCCGCCGTCTTCACCAAGAACGCCGAGACCTTCAAGACGAAGCTCACGCCCCTGGAGTCGAAGGAAGCACAGATCAAGAAGGAGCACGGTGGCGAGGGCATCGGCATCACCGAGCCGGTGCCGCTGTACATGACCGAGGCAAGCGGTCTGGTCAACAAGACACCCGCGGAGTTCAGCGAGGCCATCGAGGAAGGCAGCGACGTCTCCGCGAAGGTCCTGCAGGAAACCCTGGCCCTGTACACCGGCAAGCAGGTCAAGGCGCTGGTCTACAACGCGCAGACCTCCGGACCGCAGACGGAGAAGGTCGAGAACGCCGCCAAGACGGCCGGCATCGCTGTCGTGCCGGTGACCGAGACCCTCCCCAAGGGCAAGGACTACCTCGGCTGGATGACGGCCAACGTCGACGCGCTCGCGAGCGCGCTGGCCAAGTGAGGCGACCGGGCATGGTCCCCGCCCCCCAAGCCCGCCAAGGCACGCCCGAGACCCGTGTCACCGGCACCGATCCGGTGATCAGTCTGCGTGGCGCCGCCGTCTCCTACGGCGAGCGCACGGTGTGGCAGGGCCTCGACCTCGACGTCAGGCCCGGGGAGTTCCTCGCCGTCCTCGGGCCGAACGGCTCGGGCAAGACCAGCCTCGTCCGGGCCCTGCTGGGCCGGCAGCAGCTGTCCGCCGGAACACTGACGGTCCTCGGCCGGCCCGCACGAGAGGGCGGACGGCACATCGGGTACGTCCCCCAGCAGGCGGACCTGTCCGCGCAGGCGATGCTGCGCGCCCGTGACCTCGTACGCTTCGGGATCGATGGGCACCGCTTCGGGCCGAGGCTGCACACGGGCGGCGTCCGCCGCCGGGTGGACGGAATCCTGGAGGCGGTCGGGGCCTCGGCATACGCCGAGGCCCCGCTCGGCCTGCTGTCCGGAGGCGAGCGCCAGCGCGTGCGCATCGGGCAGGCCCTGGCGACCGACCCCCGGATCCTGCTGTGCGACGAACCTCTCCTCTCCCTGGACCTGAACCACCAGCGGGCCGTCACCGAACTCGTGGACGCCCGACGCCGCTCCCACCGTACGGCGGTGGTCTTCGTCACCCACGAGATCAATCCGATCCTCGGGCTGGTCAACCGGGTGCTGTACCTGGCGCGCGGCGGCTACCGGGTCGGCACCCCGGAGGAGGTCCTCAACTCGGCTTCGCTGTCCGAGTTGTACGGCACGCACGTCGACGTCGTACGCGTCCACGGCCGGGTCGTGGTCGTGGGAGCACCCGACGAACCGGCCACGCCGGCCCACCACCTCACTCAGGAAGCCCATGAGTCGGACGGAGTCCGGTCATGACACTCGCCGACTCGTTCTGGCACCAGATCTTCGCCTTCGACAACTACGGCGAACTGCTGGCGCTGGTCCGCAACTCCCTCATCGCCGGTGCCGCGCTCGGCCTGGTCGGCGGACTGGCCGGGGTCTTCGTCATGATGCGCGACCTGCCCTTCGCGGTGCACGGCATCAGTGAGCTGTCGTTCGCGGGTGCTTCGGCGGCCCTGCTGCTGGAGGTCAACATCGTGGCGGGCTCGATCGTCGGCTCGCTCGTCGCGGCCGGCGCGATCGGTGTGCTGGGGGCGCGCGCCCGGGACCGCAATTCGGTGATCGGCATCATCATGCCGTTCGGCCTGGGACTCGGTGTGCTCTTCCTCGCCCTCTACAAGGGACGGGCGGCCAACAAGTTCGGCCTGCTCACCGGCCAGATCGTCGCCGTCGACACCCCGCAGATGACCTGGCTGCTGGGCACCTCCGCATTCGTCCTGGTCGTCCTCGCGGTCATCTGGCGCCCGCTGGCCTTCGCCAGCGCCGACCCCGACGTCGCCCAGGCACGCGGTGTGCCGGTACGGGGACTGTCCTTCGCCTTCATGCTCGTCCTCGGGCTCACGGTCGCTCTGTCGGTGCAGATCGTCGGCGCCCTGCTGGTCCTCACTCTCGTCGTCACCCCCGCCGCTGCCGCCGCCCGCGTCACCGCGTCACCGGTTCTGCTCCCGCTGCTCAGCGTCGCCTTCGCCGTGGTGTCCATCGAGGGCGGCATACTTCTCGCCCTGGGCAGCAGCATCCCCATCAGCCCCTATGTCACCACCATCTCGTTCACCATCTACGTCGCCTGCAGGTTCGCGGGCTCCTACCGGACCCGACAGTGGGGAACCCGGAAGACGCCTCCGCAACCCGCCTGAACGATCACGCCCGCACACCACCGCGAGCCAAGCACCAGTTCCGCGTCCCACCGGACGGGGGCCGCTCGTGGTCGTGCGGCGAGGCCGTACGACGTCAGTGACCGGAAATCCGGCACCGGGCGGTTTCCGGCATGCGCGCCGGTGCAAGGGGCCTCGGCCACCGCCTGCTGGCCGGCGCGGGGGTCTGCGATGTGGGGTGAGGGCGTCGCGCATCACGGTGTCGTTCGGTCGGTCAGGGCGTCGATGGGCGGTTACCGGGCTGGCCGGGGGCCGAGGCATGTGAGTCGGGAGTCAGCGTTGAAACGCATCATCCGCACGTAGCTGGGAGCGCGGGAGTCGAGGGTGTCGCCGTAGATGGGGCAGACCTGGATGTGCCGTTCGGTCGCGAACTGGGTCAACTCACAGGAGCGGGACCTGAGATTGGGTTCCAGGAACACGGCCCTACGTGCAGGTTGCCACCGCGTCCGGCCGTGTGCAGCGCGGTCGCCGCGGCCAGACCCGCGGCGCCGGCGCCGATCACGATGACGTCATGCCGACCGCTTGGGAGCATGAGGGTTTCCCTTCGGGTTGGTGGGTTCCGGCGCTCCGGGACGGATCGGCACGGGGGCGGGCAGGAGCGGATGCACCTGTCCGCTGGGGCGGGTTGACGCACAGCGGCCCGGCGGCAGGTGGCCCAGCATGTTCAGCGCGACGATCGCTCGCAGAGGCTGACCGAACCCGGTGAACGGAAGATCCGTATGGGGCTCTCACCGCTCATCGGCTCACACGTGGCGGCGCGGGCGTTCAGCGCCGTCTGCGACCTGCCCACGCCCCGCGATCTCGTCCTGCGCGAGGCGAACACGCAAGACCTGCGGGACGCTCTGCGGGCCGGGGAACTGGACCTGATCCTGATCCCGGCCGTGGCGGCGATGCCGCGCCTCGAACACCGGGTCATCGACGTCGAGCCCGTCGTCGTGGTCGGCACCGCGGCGGAGCGCGACGCCACGCTGGAACTGGCCGAGGCCGCGGACGAGCAGTTCATCCTCGTACCGGACGCGTGCGGACTGACGACGTTCACCACTCAGCTCTTCCGCGCGAACGAGGTGCCGTTGCGCGCCTACCCAGGGGAGGCGGCCAGCTACCGCGTACTTGAGGAATGGGCGGGTCTCGGCCTGGGCTCGGCGCTGATCCCGCGGTCCAGACTGACCTCACCCGACGTCCCCCACCGCCCGCTGCTGAACGAAGGCCGGCAGGTGCAGATCTCCTTCGAGGCCGTGTGGAACCCGGACACCGCACTGCGCGCGGACCTCGCCCTCCTGGCCCGTTCACTCGGGGCCACCAGCAGCACATAACCTGTGCTTATGCTCGGATTCAACGGTCGCCCCTACCGGCTCCGCGGACGGCTGCCTAACTTGGGCGCATCGTTGCGGCGATGAAAGCAGCGCATCCGACCAGCCGGAAAGGCACCCATAGCCATGGCCTATCTCCAGATCACCCT
Organism: Streptomyces sp. NPDC001508; assembly: GCF_040298665.1. Taxonomy (NCBI): domain Bacteria; kingdom Bacillati; phylum Actinomycetota; class Actinomycetes; order Kitasatosporales; family Streptomycetaceae; genus Streptomyces; species Streptomyces sp. NPDC001508. Next base: position 154,869 of record NZ_JBEPAP010000011.1, on the reverse strand, counting down.
GCGCGTGGACGCGGCCGACCGCCCCGCGGCGGCGGCCGTCTACGAAAAGTACAAGCAGCCGTTCCTCGCCACCGTCGACGGTGCCACCGGTAAGGAACTCCTCGTCCGGGACGAAGACGTGCAGGTGCTCCACGGTTTCCGGTCCGCGACGGACGCGCGGGCGTACCTGGACAGCGAACTGTTCACCAAGGACGTCGTGGGAGAACTCGCCCCCCTGCTGCGGGCAGAGCCCGACGTACGCCTCTACGACACCCTCTGAGGCCGCGCGAGGGGAGCCGGCTGGCACCGCACAGTGAGCCGGGACTGGTCGAAGCGGCGGGCGGTCAGGTCCTCGGGGCGAATGAGCCAGTAGAGGGTGCCCTCGTCGCCCCACGCATGTATGCCGCCGAGCGCCGCGTTCGCGATGTCGTACTCCACCGGGCCCTGACGGGCACGGCGTGGCCGCCGATCCGGTGACCAATCCGGGTGCGCAGGCGCCCGAAGGCACGGAGGAACGACCTGAGTTCGGCTGGTGTCTCGCGAGGGTGAGGCCAGTGCCGGGTGTCGCCGAGCAGGGCTTGCCGGGCCTCGGGCAACCACAGGTCGGGGGCGCTTACCTGTGCCCTGACACTCCGTCACCGGTACGGCGCCGCCGGCCTCGGCGGCGGGCCCGCTCAGCCATGCTCAGTGGGCTGCCGTCACGGCGCCGTGGGCTCTTCGGTCCGCACCCCGTCGGGCGTGGGCCGGGGCTCGGGCACTTGGTCCTGGGTGAGGTCCGGGGCGCGGCGGCCGCGCCTGGCCGCGAGGAGTCCGTGGCGTGGGGCGAGGAGCCAGCACAGGATGAACACGGCCGTGACGACCAGGACGATCAGGCCCCCGGCGGCGAGGTTGTAGGCGTAGGACAGGTACAGGCCCACCACCGCCGAGCCCGCGCCGATCGCGGGGGCGAGGAGCATCATGGCGCCGATGCGATCGGTCAGCAGTCGCGCGCAGGCCGCGGGGGTGATCAGGAGGGCCAGCACGAGGATGTTCCCGACCGCCTGCAGGGAGATCACCACCGTCACGGTGACGAGCGCGTACAGCACGATGTCCAGGGCGAAGACGGGCAGTCCCGCGGCCCGGGCGGTCTCACGGTCCAGGCTGACGGTGACCAGTTCCTTGTGCACGGCCGCGGCCACCAGCAGCAGGACCAGGCCCATGACCGCGACCGTGACGACATCCCCGTCGCTGATGCCCAGGATCTGCCCGAACAGGAAGGATTCCAGGGATCCGCTGTAGCCGGGCGCGGTACTGAGGATGACGATGCCCAACCCGAAGGCCCCGGCGAAGAACGCCCCGATGACGCTGTCTTCCTTCAGGCGCCGGTTCTGTGCGAAGACCGCGACCGCCAGCGCGGTGAGCAGGCCGGCGATCGCACCGCCGAGGACCAGGTTGAAGTGGAGGACGAAGGCGACGGCCACGCCGGGGAAGACCGAGTGGGAGACCGCGTCGCCGATGAAGGCCATGCCGCGCAGGACGACATGCGCGCCGATCACCCCGGAGACGATGCCGCACATGACGGCGACCGCGAAGGCCCGCCGCATGAACAGGTGTTCCCAGGGGGCGCCCAGGAAGTCCAGGATCGCGCTCATCGGGTCACCCCCAGGGACGTCAGCAACTGGTCGGACTTGGCCACGCCGAACGCGCGCAGCCACACGGCCGGGTCCCGCAGACTCTCCGGGGGGCCGTCGGCGATCACGGTCTTGTTCAGCAGGCACAGCCTGCCGGCCGTGTCCGCGGCCGCCGGCAGATCGTGGGTCGTCATCAGCAGCGCCTTGTCCTCTTGCCGGAGTCGCCGGAACAGGGCGGTGAGCAGTTCCTGGGTAGGGACGTCGAGTCCGGTGAACGGTTCGTCCAGCAACAGCAGTTGCGGGCGCAGGGCCAGGGCGCGGGCGACCAGGACGCGCTGTCGCTGGCCGCCGGACAGTTCTCCGATGGGGCGGTGCCGCAGGTCGGTCATGGCGACCCGTTCGAGTGCGTCGTGCACCGCTTCACGATCGGTGCCGCTGGGACGGCGGAGCCAGCCGATCGTGTGGGTACGGCCGGTGAGGACGGCTTTCTCGACCGAGAGGGGGAAGTCCCAGGCGAACTCGTGGCGTTGGGGGACGTAGCCGATGGTGCCGCGGACACGGTCGGCGGGCTGCCCCTGGAGGCGGATGACGCCGCTGTGCGGGGTGAGCAGGCCCAGGATCGTGCGCAGCAGCGTGGTCTTGCCGGCCCCGTTGGGTCCGATCAGGCCGACCAGTTCGCCGGTGCGCACGGTCAGGTCGACACCGCTCAGGGCCAGGCGCCCGCCCAGTTCCACCGAGAGGGACCGCACGTCCAGCACGGGAGTGTTGCTCTTTTCATGTCCCCTTCCGCGGCGGGCGCGGTGTGCTTCCGGTGGGGGCCGCGGCGCCGGATCAGGACGGCGGCCAGACAGGCCACGGCCGCCACGGCACCGAGTCCCCACCACAGGGGTGCGGAGGAGGCTTGGGTGGGCGGTGATGCCGGCGCTGCCGCAGCGGTGGTGGGGATCTTGGCGGCGAACGCCTTGCGCGGGTCCTGCGGGCCGACGGAGAACCTGAGGGTTCGGGTGTCGGTGTGGCCGGTGCCGTCCTTGGTCTTCGCGCTCATCCGGACCCGCAGGAGGTAGGTGCCGGGTCGGGTGAAGGCCCAGTTGCCGTGGACGTGGCTGTTGACCTCGATGCCCGTCTCCCGTGGGAGCTTCTTGCGTCCGTCGAAGACGATGCCGGGCGTGCCGAAGCTGCCGTTGAGGAACAGGATGAAGTCGCCCGGGCCCTCGACGTCGGTGAGCTGCCAGGTCACTTACTCCGGCGGCAAGCCGACGACGATCACGGATGCCGTCGGGAGGTCGGCGAGTCTCTCGTATGTCGGTGACCGGCTCGACAAGGTCGCCTTGGCGGACGGCCGGGTGGTCTCCTACAGCTACACCGGCGACCAGCTGACCGGTGTGACGGCGCTGGACGGTAAGACCGAGACGTACGGTTACGACACATCCGGCCACCTCAACAAGATCACAAATCCCCTCAGCAAGACCGTTACGTTCAACGAGTACGACACGCAGGGACGGGTCGCGACCCAGACGGACGCGCTGGGCCATAAGACGATCTTCACGTACTCCAAGAACGGAGTCTTCGACCAGGTCGACGTCACCGTGCCGGACCAGGGTGTGTGGACGGACGTTTACTACAAGAACGTCCTGTTCACCCAGATCGATCCGCTGAACAACAAGAGCTACTACCGGTACGACGAGTTCTTCAACCGCACCAGCGAGATCGACGCGGAGATCCGCGAGACCCAGTGGACGTTCGACACTTCGGGTCGCCTGACCGCCCGGTCCAACTCGGCATCCGACGAGTCGTGGACGTATGACAGCGACGGGAACGTCGTCACCTACACGGACGGCGAGTCGAACAAGACCGTCTTCGGCTACAACACGGCCAACCAGCTCACCACCGTCAGGGATCCGCTGGGCAAGACGACGACCTACGGCTACAACCCCAGCACCGGGCTCCTGGAGACGGTTACCCCGCCCCGTGGGAAGACCACGACGTACGGATACGACGCGGTCGGCAACCTGAAGTCGGTCAAGACCCCGAAGGGCAACGAGACCACTTACACCTACTTCCCGTCGGGGCAGGTGAAGACGGTCGTTGACCCACGCGGCAACGCCAGCGGCGCGGACCCGGCGAAGTACACGACCTCCTATACCTATGACGCCGCCGACCGTATCAAGTCGCTTACCGATGCCCGCGGGAACAGCACTGTCTTCGAGTACGACGACGCGGGCAACCTGATCACGGTGACGGACGCTGCCCAGCGCACCACGACATACGGCTACAACGATGCCGGTCGCCTGACCACGATCACCGACCCGGCACAGAAGCAGACCTGTGCTGGGCTACGACCCGGCAGGCCGCTTGAACAAGGAGACCAACCGCCGGGGCGCGACTGTCACCTACCGCTACGACAAGGCCGGCAACCAGATCCAGGTGATCACCGCCCGTGGCAACGCAACCAGCGCGGATCCCAAGCAGTACACCTGGACGATCGGCTACGACAAGGTCGGCAACCGCAAGACCGTCACCGATCCACTGGGCAAGACCACGGCCTTCACCTGGGATGCCGACAACCGGCCACTGTCGGTGACCGACCCCCTCAACCACACCCGCAGTGTCACCTACGACGACAATGGCAGCGTCGTCAAGACCACCGACGGCCTCGGCCACGGCATGACGCTGACCTACGACGACAACAACCGGCTGCTCACATCCAAGACCTGGGCCGGCTACACCACCTCCTACGAGTACGACGACGACAGCCACCTGTCCGCCGAAGTCTCGCCGGAGACCGAACGCACCACCTACGGCTACGACGACGACGGACAGCTCGCCACGGCCGTCGACCCGCGCGGCAACGTCACCGGCGTCGACCCGGCGAAGTACACCTGGACCTACGGCTACGACGAGGCCGGCCAGCCCACCTCCGTCACCGACCCGCTCGGCCACCAGCAATCCGTCGGCTACGACCCGGCCGGCAACATCGCCTCGTTCACCGACGCGGCCGACAAACGGACGGTCTACGAGTACGACGAACTCAACCGGCCGAAGAAGGTCACCGCCCCGGACACCGGTACCACCACCTTCACGTACAACACGGCCGGGCTGCCGGAAACCAGCACCGACGCCAACACCCACACAACCACCTATGGCTACAACACCGAAGGCCAGCTGTCCTCGGTCAAAAACCCCCTCAACAAGACCGTCTCGTACGAATACGACCTCGACGGCAACCGCACCAAATACACCAACGCCCGCGCCCAGACCGTCATCACCACGGTCGACGCCCGCAACCTGCCCACCAAGATCACCTACTCCGACGGCACCCCGACACAGACCTACGTCTACGACGACGCCAGTCGCCTTAAAGACGCCACCGACTCCACCGGCACCCGCACCCTGACCTACGACAACGACGACAAGATCCTCTCGATCACATCACCGGGCGCCACCAAGCCGTTCACCTACACCTGGAACACCGACGACACCCTCAAGTCCCGCACCTACCCCGACGGCCGCGCCACCAGCTACACCTACGACAAGGCCGGACGGACCAAGACCCAGACCACCAACAGCAAAGCCATCACCTACGGCTACGACAAGGCAGGCAACCCCACCACGGTCACCCTGCCCACCACCACCGCCCGCACCGAGACCCGCACCTACGACGAAGCCGGCCGCCTGGCGACACTGACAACGCCGACCGTCAACAACACCTACACCTACGACAACAACAACCGAATCGTCGCCGACAAACCCGGCACCGGATACCCGACCCGCTACACCTACGACGACGCAGGCCGCATCACCCGCACCTGCACCGACACCTCGTCCACGTCCTGCCTGACCGGCACAGCAGGCACCGCATACACCTACGACAAGGTCGGCAACCTCAAAACCGCCGCCACCTCTGCCTCGACGGCAACCTATGCATACGACGCCGGCGACCAGCTCCTGTCGACGACGAACGGCACGACGACCACCAGCTACACCTACGACGCCGACGGCAACCAGACCAAAGACAACGACGGCACCTACACCTACGACCCCGCCGGCCGGATCAAATCGGCGACGATCGGCAGCAACAACTACGCGTTCACCCACGACGCAGACGGCAACCGCGCCAACGTCAAGAACAACAACACACTCGCCGGCACATCCCTCTGGGACATCAACAACGCCCTGCCCCAGATAGCCACCGACACCAACGCCACCGGCGCCCTCCTCGCGGACTACCACTACGACCCCGACGGCACGGCCCGCTCCATGGACCGCACCGCCGGCACCTACTACTTCACCCAGGACCGCCAGAACTCCACCAGCGCCGTCTACGACGCCGCCGGCACCGACAACTACCGCTACACATACAGCGACTGGGGAACCCCCACAGGCACCGCCACCATCACGGGCGGCCAGACAAGCCCATACGGCTACACCGGCCAGTACAAAGACCAGTACCTCCCCGACCGCCTCCAACTGCGTGCCCGCTCCTACGACACCACCCAGCGCCGCTTCACCACCCAGGACCCGATCAGCGCCGCAGCGGACAACCCGAACCAGTCCGCGTACAACTACGCCGACAACGACCCCGGGAACTTGTCGGACCCGACCGGCCAGTGCCCAATGTGTATCGGCGCAGCCATCGGAGCCGTTCAGCGGCGGCGTCTACGCCCTCGCCCACCAGGATGACTTCGACTGGGGCGACTTCGCCGCCGCCACCGCACAAGGCGCGGTCGTTGGCGCAGTCGGAGGCTTCCTCGCCCCAGCGGGCGGCGCCCTCGCGACGCAGCTTGGCCTGCAGGGCGGGCGGGCACTCGCCGTCGCGGCTGTAACCGACGGCGTCATCGGCATGGGGCTGACTTGGGCGATCAACACCGCCCAATGCCAGCCCACCACGCCCACCGACCTCTTGGTGGGAGCACTCACCGGTGCTGGTGGCAGTCTCCTTGGCCCGGCTTTCAACTGGCTGAAGGGACTCGTGGGTAAGACAGCCGTCAACGCTAGCCGCTCTGCACCAGGGTTTGTGGCAGGGAGCAGCGACGGTGTCGTTGACGTGCGAGGTATCGGACGTCACGACAACCAGCTAGTCTTGAGCGGACACGGTGCGATTCGCGCTGGCGACGGTGCTGCAGTAACCGTACCTAAGGGAACGACCCTCCACATGTACAGCGAACATGGCGAGGTCATCGGTGACCGGCTCGGGAATCACATCGAAACAGGGAAATGGGGAAAGGCCCTTGCTGAAGAAAGCTACGGTCCGGGTGAAAAGCTCCCCGATTACTCACTCTTTCCACCTCACGGGTTGAAGATACTTGGCTCGCCGCGAAACATAACCGTCCAGAAAGAGACGCGGCTTTCAGACCTTCTCCGCCCCAATATGGGCGACGTTCACTGGGCCGCATGCAGGGGAGTGGTGTGTTGAAATGACATACTATGCGGACTTGTCACCGTATGTGTACTTCCCTGATTCTGTACCCGATGGGACCAAGGCCCTGTCGGTGGGATGGCTGGAAGGCAATCGAAGGTTCCCCACAGGCGCAGTCACGGAGGAGTTTCTGCAAAGTCTGGGTCACCTTGTCTGTTATGAGAGGCAGATGCAGACGAGAGGATTGCATAGCTGTACGCTCTCACATGAAGGCGCACCCTGCGAGTACCCCATAGCGATCGACATTCGAGGGAACATGCAGTTCGTGGGCGGAGCAGAGATCCGCGTGATCGCAGAATCAGGTGACTGGCTTATCGCTCCAGATTTGATCTACCACTACGTAGCAAAGCATTCCTACAGGCCGCCGCAAATATTCGTTGAAGCAGTCGAGGCCCACCGTACCGCTCCTTCAGCTGATGTTCCGTAGTCGCCGCGTCTGGATGAGTTCAGAACTGCTGTAACAGCGGCTAACACAACTGTAGCCATCGGGGTTCTCCTCGGTGGCCTTCTCCGCACCGATGAAGCGGCACACAGCGCCTACTTCACGATCTCCTTCGCGAAGAAGGCCGCGGCTTTTACCAAGATCTCATTCGCCTTCTTGACCTCGGCCAACTCGCGGCGCAGGCGCCGAAGCTCGTCGCGTTCATCGCTGGTCAACGCACCCGCGGGTCCTTCGCCCTGGTCGATCTTCGCCTGCTTCACCCAGCCACGGAGCCCTTCAGGGCTGACCCCCAGTTCCCGGGCGATCTCGGTGATGTTCCGATGCGGCGACGAACGGACGAGCGCGATCGCGGCGCGCTTGAACTCGGCCGTGTACCGCTTGCTCATGTTGCTCTTGCCATTCAACCTGGACTGCTTCCTCCGGGACGATCCGCCCCAGTATCAGGCTGTCCACTTCAGTGGGGGAACTTCACCTACAACCTCACCCGCGCGGCCGGACACCTCGCCTCTGTCTTCCATGCCAGGGCACGGACCGGAACCATCCGCCGCCACCTGATCAACATCCCCGCCCGGATCGCCACCGGAGCCCGCCGCCTCACCCTCCACCTGCCCGAACGCTGGTGCTGGGAAGCCGACTTCACCGACCTGTGGACCGCAACCGGCCAGCGCATGCTCACCTGAATCAGGTGATGCGGCTGCCCACCCACGACCAGGAAGACCCTCGGAGACCCCGCACCGGACGGCCACCCGGCACCCCGCGCTGCCCAGACCCCGAAAGATCACCTCGAACCCGCCCGAAGGCGATGGTCAGAATTCACGCGGTGGATCCAGGCTGAGACCTCGCGGTGTCATGGGGTCCCCGCTGCCCGGGCGAAGCCGAGAGCTTGGGTAGTGTGTGCCTGGCGCCGCGGGGCAGGGCGGGAGCCGCTACGGCGACGGAGCGGGGGTCAGGAGGTCCGCGGTGTCAACACCGTGGTAGCGATGACCAGGGCCAGGATCCCGCCCCCGGCGTTCCACAGCCCGCGTTGCAGATCGGTCACCTCGAAGGCGACGGGGGCCACCGCACGGGCCTGCTGCACCGTCCACAGGACTCCCGTCGCCAGGCCCATGAGGCAGGCCCCGGCCATCACGGCCCGGGACCGGACAAGCAGGGCAAGCAGGGCGAGGACGGCTCCGGCGGCCAGTGGCAGCAGCACGGAGGTGGCGGCGCCGTCGGCCGCACCGGACTCCAGCCCCGTGAAGAGGTCCTTCAGCGGTACCTCCCGCGCCTCCCGCCCCTCGTACCAGGGCTGGAAGGCGCTGAGCATCAGCGCCGCCGCGCCGACCAGGGTCAGCACGACTGCTGCGATACGGGCCATGGGTGCGTCTCCTTGCTTCTTCCTGCGCGTGTGTCTTCTTGCGCGTGCGGCGAGGCATGGACGGTCCTGTCCCGCTCGTGCCTGTGAGGTGCGAGGGTGCCCTCTTCATCCCTCGCCCGACTCTATGTCCGCACCCGAGGCAGGACGATGGAGTGCCCTTCCGTTCGGGGGTTCAGCCAGCGCCACCCGTCCTGGGGAGATGGGCACACCTCCCGGGGCCCGGCAGCCAACTACCGTGGTCCCATGTCCTCCTTCTCCTCCCAGTTACGGCGGTCCTGGCAGGCATCCTGCTACCTGTCCTTCGGCCTGCCTGTGGCCATGGCCGCCTTCCTGGGCTGCTTCGCGGTCCCGATCGGCGTCTTCTTCACAGCGTTCGTCATCGGGGCGCCGGCCTGGCCGGAGATCGTGCGAGTACTGCGCCGGTTCGCCGGAAGCGAGCGGGTCCGCGCCGGGGACTGGCTGGGCAAGCCGATCCCGGAGCTGTATCTGCCGCTGGACGGCTCGCCCAGCGACCGCGTACGGCTGGCGCTCACCGATCCAGGCACCTGGCGCGACGCGCTCTGGCTGCCAGTCGCGACCTTCACCATCCTCGTCTTCGGCGTACTGGCGCTCGTGCTGTGGCCCCCGGCCCTGCTCGTGGACGGCGCCGCGGCCGGGATACGCCGGGCGCTGGACCGCAGGAGCGTCCGGCCGTACGACTCCGCTCAAGAGCCCGCCCGTACGCGGCTGCTGCCGCTGCACGAGGCGCTGGCGGACACCCAGGCCCGGTGGACCGCGGCGCTGTTGAAGCCGTCCCCGTCGGCGAAACTCGGCCAACGTGTCGCTGAGCTGGCCGAGTCCCGGGCCGGTGCGATGGAGGCCCACAGCGCCGAGCTTCGCCGCATCGAGCGTGATCTGCACGATGGTGTCCAGGCGCAGTTGGTCGCGCTGTCCATGCGCGTAGGGCTCGCCCGACAGCAAGTCAAGAGCGACCCTGATGCCGCGGCGCAGTGGCTCGCCGAGGCCCAGGAGGAGATCGACGGCACGCTCGCGGCCCTGCGCGGCATCGTCCGTACGGTGCACCCGCCGGTCCTGACCGACCGAGGGTTGGCCGGTGCGGTGCGCGCACTGGCGGTCTCCATGGACATCCCGGTCGAGATGAACCTGGCGGCCGTGGAGAGTGGTCACCGGCTGCCGGCGTCGGTGGAGGCCGCAGTCTACTTCGTGATCGCAGAATGTCTGACGAACATCCGCAAGCACAGCGGGGCCGACCGTGTCTCAGTACGCTTCACCAGGGCCGACGGGATGCTGCAGATCGTCGTGACGGACAACGGGCGCGGTGGGGCTGAGGAGCACGGCGGAAGCGGGCTGCTCGGCATTCGCCGCCGGGTCGCGGCGCTCGACGGCACGACCGAGATCACGAGCCCTCCCGGGGGGCCGACGAGGATGAAGGTGGAGCTGCCGTGCGGATCTTGATCGCGGAGGACAACGCGTTGCTCCGGGAGGGCATGACACTGCTGCTGACCCGCAACGGTCACGAGGTCGTGGCCACCTGCGCGTCGGGACCCGAGATCCTGCCGGCCATGCGCCGCACCGAGCCGAACGCGTCGGTGCTGGACGTGCGGCTGCCACCGAGCTTCCGCGATGAGGGCCTGCGCGCGGCCGTCGCGGCCCGCCAGGAGTTCCCCGAGCTGCCCATCCTGGTCCTGTCGCAGTACGTCGAACAAGCCTACGCCACGGAACTGCTGGCGCTGGGCGCGTGCGGGATCGGCTATCTCCTCAAGGACCGGGTCGGCCGGGTGGAACAGTTCCTGGAGGCCCTGGAGCGGATCAGCGAGGGCGGCACCGCCCTCGATCCCGAAGTGGTCAACGAGATCATCCAGCAGAAGGCGTCGTCGCGTTCGCTGGAGGGGCTGACGGCGCGCGAGCACGAGGTGCTGGAGCTGATGGCCCAGGGACTGGCCAACGCCGCCATCGCCGAACGGCTCTTCATCACGGAGCGGGCCGTCAGCAAGCACATCCGAGGCATCTTCGACAAGCTAAACCTGCCCGCGGAGGGCACCAGCGTCCACCGCCGGGTGCGGGCGGTCCTGGCCTACCTGGGCAACGACATCTCCAGCGGGGAAGCCTCCTGGTAGCCGCCGACCGGCAGCCGCGCACCGCCGGACGTGAGCCTGGCACCCGTCTCCACGTGCCAGGTTCGTCCGCTGCTTAAAGGCATGTCTGCCCCACTTACGCAATGGAAGGCTCCTGCAGTTGTCAGCGGTGACAGAGAAGGAGTCTTGTGGTGGGCGACGATGACAGGGAACGTCCGACGGTCGGCGGGCTTCGTTGGATCACCCGCCGGGCCGCGCTCAGTGCCGGCGCGGCCTCCTGCATCGGCGTGCCGGTCCGGTCCCCCGCCCCGCACCCCGGCGCCGGGCGGACGGACGGGCAGTCCTCGGAACTCGACGAGGCCCACACTGGCGGACTTGCAGCGCCTCATGGCCGGCGGACAGCTCAGCGGCGCACCGACGGAACTCTCTGACCAGGGACGATGCACCCTTGCGCGGAGATCGTCTCCCACGCTGCCGGAGATCTTTTCCCGCCGGACGAGGCGCCCCTCGCTCGCGACCTGGTCAGAGCGTCCGTCAACTCGTCCCCGTACGACGAGTGTTTCGTCGGTGCCCCTCAGCAGTGTCGAGTTGACGCGGCACTACCTGTCACGCATCGAGCGTATGAACACCAGCGGACCTGCTCTACGGGCCGTTCTGGAGACGAATCCCGACGCCCTTCGCACAGCGGAGGAACTCGACAGGGAGCGAAGCCGGCACCGCGTACGGCATCCCCTCCTGCACGGGATTCCCGTCCTGCTGAAGGATGTCGTGGAGACCCGGGACCGGATGCACACCACAGCGGGCTCCTCAGCCCTGCTCGGTGCCCGCCCGCGGCAGGACGCGACGGTCGCCGCCCGCATGCGCCGGGCCGGAGCAGTCCTGCTCGGCAAGGCCAACATGACCGAGTGGGCGGGCGGGGAGGTGACGCATACCAATGGATGGAGCGCACGCGGCGGGCAGTGCCGCAACCCCTACCAGCTGGGCCGCTCGCCCAGCGGATCCAGTTCCGGGCCAGCGGTCGGCGTCACGGCGAACCTGTGCGCCGTGGCCCTGGGTGTGGAGACGAACGGGTCGTTCCTCAGTCCCGCCGCGGTGTGCGGCGTGGTGGGGATGAAACCGACAGTCGGGCTGACAAGCCGCGCGGGCATCATTCCCGCCTCCGTGTCCCAGGACTCGGTCGGGCCCCTGTGTCGCACCGTCGCCGACGCCGCCGCGGTGCTCGGAGTGATCTCCGGCCCCGACAGCCGCGATCCGGCCACGCGTGCCGCCGGAGGGCACGCGCACCCGGAGTACGCCCGCTTCCTCGACCGGGATGCCCTGCGGGGAGCACGTATCGGCGTGCCGCGTCAGGTGTTCTTCGGATACAGCGAACACGCGGATGCCGTCGCCGAGGCGGCCCTGGACGCACTGCGGGCGGCCGGCGCCGTGGTGGTCTATCCAGCGGACATCCCCACGGTCGAGGAGATGGCCTGCTCGGAAGCGCCGGGAATCGTCGCGCTGTACGAGTCGAAGCACAGTTTCGACACCTATCTGCAGAACACCCCCGGGACCCACCCGCGCAGTCTGAGCGAACTGGTCGAGTTCAACCGGCAGCACGCTTGTCAACGGCCATGTCGTTCTCCCCGTAGTCACACGCTGGCTCTGTTCACGTGAGTCATCGATAAAGCCAGCACGCCGACACCGAACTGAGGTACTTCAGTCAGGCACCGCTGAAGCTGGTTCAATCATTCAGCGACGGTGACCTGAACGCCGACCGATACCGCAAGGCGCTCGACGAGACACGTGATCTGGCGCACCGACGGGAACTCGACTCCGTGCTCGACCAGCACCGTCTCGACGCTCTGGTGATGCCGACGTGGAATCCAGCCTGGAAGATCGACCTGCTGAACGGGGACTTCTACCTGGGCGAGGGCTCCATGCCCTCGGCTCTGGCCGGTTATCCCGCCATCGCTGTGCCCGCCGGGCAGGTCTTCCAGCTTCCCCTGGGTGTCACCTTCACGGGCCGCGCCTGAAGCGAGCCGCGGCTGCTGGGGCTGGCCCACGCCTTCGAGCAGCAGATCCGGGCTCGCTACACACCGCGCTCCCTGGCCCCTGGCAGGATCGAGCCGTGAGCAGCGGCGGATGACACCACCAGAAGAGCCCCGGTCCCCCGGGGGCTCTTCTGGTGCTCTCGAAGCTGCGGCAAGGGGTGCGGCCAGCTGCGCCGACGCCGTCAGAAGCGCGCCAGCGCCGCGGGGCGACGCCTGCGCAGCGCCGTCCGCGCCGGGACTAGGAAGCCGATGGCCACGGTCGTGACGACCACCAGGACGATCAGACCCGCCTGGGCCGGCGGAAGGTAGGGCAGGGAGCCGGTGACGGACAGGCTGAACGCGGTGAGCGGGATCACCGCGGCCAGCACTCCGACCGTCAGTCCGGCCACGATGACGATCGCCGCTTCCATCCGTAGCATCGACCGCACCTGCCGACGCCCCGCGCCCACCAGCCGCAGCAGGACGAGCTCCTCGCGACGCCCGACAAGGATCAGTACGAGGGTGCTCAGTATGGCGATGACGGTGAAGCCGCCGACGACCATGACCGCCACTGTGATGAGCACCTCGCTCACCCCACGGTCGTCGGGCCGGAGGTGCTCGGCATCAGGCGCCTTTTCGACGCGGACGTCCAGCGCGGTGCTCGCGAGCGTGGCAGCCGCCTCGCGCCGCACCTCGTCGCGGTCGGCGCCCGGTGCGAGGCTGGCCAGGACGCGAGTGTCCAAGGGCACGGACACGTGGGGGACGAGCACCTCCCGGGCGAACAGATAGCCGCCGAGCGCGAGAGACCGCTCGTACACCGCCACCACCCGCAGCGAGCCCACCACACCGTCTCCGTAGCGGAGCTTGACCGTGGATCCGACCTTGAGGCCCAGTGACTCGGCCTGGTCGGTGCCGACCGCCACCGTGCCCCGCCGCAGGTCGCGCAGGGTCCCGGAGGTGACGTCCAGGTCCAGCGTCGCGGGCAGGGCGTCCGGCGTCACACCCACCACGGGGAGTCGATCGAGCACAGGTTCACCTGCCGAGCGGTGGGCCAGGACGACCGTGCTGTGGAGCACACCGGTGGCCGCCTCGACCCCGGGCACCTGGGCCACCTGGCGCGCGGCTTCGGCGGGCAATCCCGCACCCCGCGTGGTGACGGCCAGATCCGCCCGCAGCGCCTGCCGGGCCTGCGCGCTGCCTTCATGTTCCGTGGTCGCGCCCGCGGCCAGCTGTACGCCCACGAAGGCCACCATCAGAGCAACGGGGGTGATGGCCGCGCCGAGCCGACGCGAGTTCGCCCTGGCCGACGCGGCGGCGAGGTAGCCCCCGGCACCGCCCAGCCTGCGGACCGTCGGGGCCAGCAGGTGCATGGCCTCTCGCGCGATCCACGGGCCGAGCAGGGCGCAGGCGATCACCAAGGCCAGCGCCCCGCTGCCGGCTGCCATGGCCGCCAGCTCACCCGACTGCAGGGCCGCGGTTCCTGAGGAACTCAGGCCGGCGAAGAGGACGACCAGCCCGGTGACGGTGCGCCCCTTGCCCGGCTGCGCCGGTTCGCTGTGGGACTCCCCCAGTGCCTGAGCAGGCCGGATCTTGGCGATGCGCGCGCAGGCGAGGGCCGCAGAGACCCGCGCGACGAGCAGGGTCAGGATCGCCGTGACAAGGGGGATGGCGAGCATCCAGGACAGGACCGGCAGTTCCAATCCGACGGGGACGGCTCCGCGGGACCGGAGCATCGACTTGAGCACCAGGAAGACAGGGACAGCGCCCACGGCCCCAAGCGCGGCGGCGGTGAGCGAGACGCCGGTCACCTCGCGGCCCACCGTCGTCCGAAGTTGCCAGGGCGTCGCTCCGACGGCGCGCAGCAGCGCCAGTTCCCTGGCCCGTTGGTGGACGGCCTGGCTGATGGTGGTGGCGACGACGAGCACCGCGATCATGATGACCGTCGCACACAGCGTCGCCAGCAGGTTCAGCAGACCTGCCCGGCTCGGCGCCGCCTCGATGAATTCCGCCTGACCGCGCCCGTTGCCGGTGAGCACGCGCAGCAGCGACGAGTCCTGCGGGGCCCGGGTGCCCGCGGCGGCGTCCCGGGCCGGAGTCCCGCCATCCAGTTCCTCGCGCAGCTCAGGGTAGAGCTGATGCACGGTGATACCGTCCGCAGCCAGCACACCGATGGCGTCCACGGTGTCCGGATGGCCCGACAGCCGGGCGGCCTCGTCGTCCGTGAAGAACACGGCGCCCTGGTGGGGCAGGCCGGCGGTGGCGGCCCGGCCTTTTGGAGCGGCGATGCCGGAGACCACGTACTCGGCCGGTGTGTCCAGCGTCTGGATCCGGATCCGGTCGCCCGGCCGCACGCCGGCCCGGTCAGCCAGATCACCGTCCAGGACCACTTGCCCCGCTCCCACGGGCGCCTTCCCGTCTCGCAGCGTGAACGGGGCAAGCGCAGCCGCCGACCAACCGTGCCCATACACCGGCACCGTTCCCGAATCGGTACTCGGTCCGCGTACCGGTGTGCGGTCGCCGTCGGCGAGCGTCACGGGAAAACTGCGGTCGGGGATCGCGGTGCGCACACCGGGGACGTCCGACAGCCGCGCGACCACGTCGGACGGGACGCCGACCCGCTCGGTGAGCGACTGCGTCACGGTCTTCGGCTTGCTGCCCCACGGCTTGGCGCGGTAGCTCGTGTTCTGGTCGGCGGTGATCACCGCGGTGGTCGCCGCATAGCGCTCCACGTGGGCGTGGCCCACGAACGCCGACAGTGTGGCCAGCGCGAAGCTGCCCAGGAGGAGCGAGGTGAGCGTGAGAGCCGCGAACACCGCGGCCCATGCCTTGCGATGCCGGCGTACGGAGTGCGAGGCGAGGAACCGGGCGGTGCGCTGGACGTTGCCCACCGACTCACCGTGCCGGTCGGGGCGCGTGCGGGTGTCGACGGCCATGGTCACCGCTCCGTGAGCTGAGCGAATTCGCGAGCGACGGTATCCGCCGCGGGGCGGTCCAGCCGGGCGACCACCCGCCCGGCCTCGATGAAGATCACCTCGTCGGTCCACGAGGCGGCCTCCGGAGCGTGGCTCACCATGACGACGGTGTGGCCCGCTCTGTCGACGGCCTCACGCAACAGGCTCAGCACCTCGCGCGCCGTGACCGGGTCCAACGCACCTGTCGGCTCGTCAGCGAAGATCACCGCAGGGTCGGTGACCAAGGCCCGGGCGATGGCCACGCGCTGCTGCTGGCCGCCCGACATCCGCAGCGGGGTGTCGTCCGCCCGGTCGGCGAGACCGACGGCCTCCAGGACCTTCAGGGAGCGTTCCCGCACCCCTGGGTCGCCGGGGCTCATGCCCCTCAGTAGCAGCGGGAGCGCGACGTTCTCCTGAACGCTGAGCGACGGTACGAGATTCAGAGACTGGAAGACGAAGCCGATCCGGTCCCTGCGCAGCCGGGTCAGAGCCGCCTCGGACAGCCGGGACAAGTCGGTGTCTCCGATCCACACCGTGCCTGCGGTGGGCTGGTCGAGTCCGGCCGCGCACTGCAGGAACGTCGTCTTGCCGGAACCGGAGCGGCCCATGACAGCGAGGAACCGGCCCTGAGGGACTTCCAGACTGACGTCCTCCAGTGCGTGGAATTGCTTCCCTCCGCGCCGGTAACGCCTGGTGACCGACTCCAGTGTGAGCGCCGGAGCACCCGCGGTGCCACGGTCCCCCGGGTGCTCTGCGGTGAGCACCAGGGCGTCTTTCCCCGTCCGAAGCCTTGCCATGGTCCGCCCTCCGGGTGGTCGTCACCGACCGCGCCCTTCGTCATGCACCCCGCCCGGCAGCCGCTGAGCAGGGTTTTCCCATTGCTGGTGAATCTAGAAGCGCCCCCGTCGCCGCACGATGGAGCACCCACCCGTTTCACGGTTCAGCCAGCGCCACCACCCGGGGTGCCGGTAAGAACGCTGTCACCAGCCGCAAACGGCGGTGATCTTGTGAGGGTGTCACCCATGTGGGTGAGTCCGGGGTCGTACAGCTGCGCGGGGTGAAGCCCCAAGAGGACGATCGACGACCGTGGCCCGTACCCCTTTGGACCTGGACGAGCTGGTCGAACACTGGACGCTGTTGAAGGACGAGCAGGGGCTCGTGTCCGGCAAGCGCGGTGCGACGCGCCTGGGCTTCGCCGTGTTGCTGAAGTTCTATACGCAGTACGGTCGGTTTCCCCGGGGCCGGTTCGAGTTGCCGGGCGAGGCGGTGGAGTTCGTCGCCCGGCAGGTACAGGTACCCGCCTCCGAGCTGGACGCGTACGAGTGGAGCGGCCGAACGGTCGAGTACCACCGCGCGCAGATCCGCGGGCACCTGGGCTTTCGTGAGTGCAGCGTCGCGGATGCGGACAAGCTGACGGCCTGGCTCGCCGAGCATGTCGCGTGCAACGAGAGGCGGCCGGAGCAGGTACGGGTGGAACTGCTGGCTCGCTGCCGCGCGGAGAGCATCGAGCCGCCGACTCCGGGGCGGTGCGACCGGATCGTGGGTGCCGCGCTGCGAGTGGCCGAGGAGACGCTGACGGCGAGGATCTCGGCGCGGCTGACGGTGGAGGGCACGGAGCGGATCGTCGCCCTGGTCGCTGGCGCCGACCGGGAGGACGACGCTGTACCCGGTGAAGCAGGTACCGGTGAGGGCGAGGATGGGCCGTCGGCCCTGGGGAAGATCAAGGAGGCTCCGGGCAATGTGAGCCTGGAGACGATGCTCACCGAGATCGACAAGCTGCTCGCGGTGAGGGCCGTCGGGCTGCCGATGGACCTGTTCGCCGATGTCGCGCCGAAGGTGGTGGCCTCATGGCGGGCGCGGGCCGCGGTGGAGTCTCCTTCCCATCTGCGCACGCATCCGCTGCCGTTGCGGGTGACGCTGCTGGCCGCGCTGCTGCACGAGCGGGAGCGGGAGATCACGGACACGCTGGTGGAGCTGCTGATCTCCACGGTGCACCGGATCGGGGCGCGGGCGGAGAAGAAGGTCACCGAGCAGCTGGTCAACGCGTTCAAGAAGGTGTCGGGCAAGGAGAACATCCTCTTCAAGCTCGCTGAGGCGTCGATCGGCGAGCCGGAGGGTACGGTCCGCGAGGTCGTCTACCCGGCGGTCTCCGGCGGTGAGCAGACGCTGCGGGAGCTGGTGCACGAGTTCAAGACCCGCGGTCCGGTCTACCGGCGCACGGTGCAGACCACCTTGAAGGCGTCGTACACCAACCACTACCGGCGCGGGCTGATCAAGCTGCTGGACATGCTGGAGTTCCGCTCGTCCAACCACACCCACCGGCCGGTGGTCGAGGCGTTGGCGCTGGTCGCCCGCTACGCGGCGGCGGGCAACACCACGTACTACCCGCTGGGCGAGACCGTGCCGGTGCACAAGGCGATGGGCGGGGACTGGGCCGAGGTCGTCCACCGCACCGACAAGCGTGGCCGGCGCCGGGTGGTGCGCATGGTCTACGAGGTCGTCGCCTTCCAGGCCCTTCGCGACCAGCTCAAGTGCAAGGAGATCTGGGTGGTCGGCGCCGACAAGTGGCGCAACCCCGATGAGGACCTGCCCCAGGACTTCGCCGAGCGGCGCGAGGAGAACTACCGCGAGCTGCGCAAGCCACTGGACGCGGCCGTCTTCGTCGACGAGCTGCGCGAGCAGATGACCACCGAGCTGACGCTGCTGAACGATGGGATGCCGCGCTTGAGCTGGCTGGACATCGCCGAGCGGAAGTCCGGGGCCATCCGGCTGACCCCAGCCGAGGCCCAGCCCGAGCCGCGCAACCTGCGCAGGATCAAGGGCGAGGTACAGCGCCGGTGGGGCATCGTGCCGCTCATCGACATGCTCAAAGAGGCCGTCCTGCGCACGGGTTGCCTGGACGCGGTCACCTCGGTCTCCGGCGGCGGCTCCCTCTCGGCGGAGGTCCTGGCCGAGCGCCTGCTGCTGGTGATCTACGCCTACGGCACGAACGCCGGGATCAAGGCCGTCGCCTCCGGCGGCCACGGCCACACCGAGGACGAGCTGCGCTACGTCCGGCGCCGCTACCTCTCGGCGGAGGCCGCCCGCGCCATCGCGATCCAGATAGCGGACGCCACTTTCGCCGCCCGCAGCACCGAGCTGTGGGGCCAGGGCTCGACCGCGGTCGCCTCCGACTCCACTCACGTGCGCGCCTACGACCAGAACCTGTTCACCGAGTGGCACTCGCGCTACGGCGGCCGCGGGGTGCTCATCTACTGGCACGTGGAGAAGAAGTCACTGGCCATCCACTCCCAGCTGATCAACTGCACCGCCTCCGAGGTCGCCGCGATGGTCGAGGGCGCGATGCGGCACGGCACCACCATGGACGTCGAGGCCAACTACACCGATTCGCACGGCCAGTCGGAAATCGGATTCGGCATCACGAGGCTGCTGAACTTCGACCTGCTGCCGCGCATCAAGCGGATCAACAAGGTCAAGCTGTACCGGCCGACGGCCGGCGACCCGGACGCCTACCCGCAGCTCACCCCGGCGCTGACCCGCCCGATCCGCTGGGAACTCATCACTCAGCAGTACGACCAGATGATCAAGTACGCGACCGCCATCCGTACGCGGACCGCGTCCACCGAGGTGATCCTGCGCCGCTTCACCCGCAATGCCTCCCACCCCACCTACGCGGCCATGCTGGAGGTCGGCCGCGCCCAGAAGACCATCTTCGTGGCCCGCTACCTGCGGCTGCGTGACCTTCAGCAGGAGATCGAGGAGGGCCTGAACGTCATGGAGTCCTCCAACGGCGCCAACAGCGTGATCGCCTACGGCAAGGGCGGAGAGATCGCTTCCAACCGGCGCGACGAGCAGGAGATGTTCGTGCTGTGCCTGCGGATTCTGCAATCGGCCCTGGTGTACGTGAACACCCTGATGCTCCAAGACATCCTCGGCGAACCGGCGTGGGCGGATCTCCTCACACCCGCCGACCGGCGCGGCCTGACCCCGCTGTTCTGGTCCCACGTTCGGCCCTACGGTGAGGTGAACCTCGATATGGGCGCCCGCCTCCACCTCGCCGCGACCTCCGTACCGGGCCCCCGTGCCCAGGCCGACCAGGCCGAGCGATCCGTCGCGGAGAACGCGGTGTGAACATGCGCCTGTACAGTCGAAGCGGCGCCCGAAGTCACCTCTTGTGGCTTCGGACGCTGCTTATTCGTGGTGCGCTGTCGCGTCAGGTGGTCGGCTCGGTCTCGGCGTGCTTGAGATCGAACCTGACGAACTCGATTTGGGCGACGGGGATCATCAGCCCGTCGGCTGTCCGTTGGATGAAGTGGTCGCGGCGGCGAGTGCGGCGTCGCGGCCGCATTCGAACGCGTTCTGCGTTGCTGCCACCGCTTTCTCGTCGATCAGCGCCTTGCTCATGCGACCGACATAGGCGTGAGCATTCTCAGCCCTGCCTGCGAGTCAGCTTTCGTCCGATTGGAAGAAGCGCGGGCCGTTTCCCCGGTCTGCGCAGTCGGTCGAGCAGGCCAGGTCGCGTTGTGCCTGGAGCTGGGCCAGGCGAGTGCTCAGCGTGCGGGTGATGTGCTTGTAGCTGTCGCTGCCCAGAGCGAGGCGCAGCGGAGCGGGTTCCTCAACGACGCTGGCGATCATTGCGTCGACCATCTTGCCTGGGTCGCCCGGCGAGTGGAGCGAGGTGTCGTCAAGGATGTCATTGATCCTGCGGGAGGGTGAGGCGTCATAGGCGGGGATACGGGGCCCGACTCTCGCGCTCCTGTTACGGAAGCCGGTGCGCGCACTGCCGGGTTCGACGATCGTGCAGCCGATCCCGAACACGGCCACCTCCTGCGCAACCGTCTCCATGAACCCTTCGATGCCCCACTTCGTTGCGTGATAGAGCGAGCTGCCGGGAATCGTCACCTGGCCTCCGAGGCTGGAGACCTGGAGGATGCGGCCGTGACCCTGCTCGCGCATGTGGGGAAGGACCGCGCGAACGAGCTGGATTGATCCGATCAAATTGGTGTCGATCTGGTGGCGGACCTGCTCGTCGGTTACCTCCTCGGCGGCGCCCAGCAGCCCGTAGCCGGCGTTGCTGACGACCACGTCGATGTGGCCCATCGCGGCCCAGGCGGCGTCGGCCGTCGGCCGGATCTCGCCGGCATGTGTCAGGTCGAGAGCGGCGAGCCACAGCCGGTCGCCGTATTGCGCCTTGAGGTCGTCGGCGGCTGAGAGGTCCCGAAGTGTGCCGGCGACGCGATCGCCGGTAGCGAGCAGCTCTTCCGTCATCAGGCGGCCGAAGCCGCTGCTGATGCCGGTGATGAACCAGGTTCTCATGGGTGGTTTCCTCCCTGCTGCGGTGAAGCGGCGGGAGGACGTCCCGCCACGCGCGCGCCTAGCTAGCGCTTGTCGACGACGAGCCCGCCGTTCAGGATCACTATGCTGAGGTCGCGAAGGTTGCCGATGTCCGCAGTGGGATCAGCGTTCAGCACGAGCAGGTCGGCGCGCTTGCCGGGGGCCACCGCGCCGAGGTCGGGGCGGACACACTGCCGCGACGCGCCGCTGGTGCCTGCGGCCAGCACCTGGGTGGGCGTCATCCCGGCCGCCACCATGAGTTCGGCCTCGTCCAGGGTGTTGGCTCCGAACAGGCCCCGACCGCTGAAGGTGTCGCTGCCCAGCGCGATGTGCACGCCGGCCTCAGCGACCTTCTTGAGATTGCCACGGGCGTCCGGGTGAGCATCGTCGATCCAGAGCGTGGGCGTGTAGGTGATGCCGTGTTCGAGCATCAGGTCGATGAGCGAGTGGTCGGTGAGGGGCTCGACGGTGACACCGTGCTCCAGGCCGTCCGCTCCAGCCTCGATCGCCTCACGTGCCGCGGCTTGCTGGGTGGTGTGGACGGTAACCCGAAGGCCCCGCTCGTGCCCGGTCTCGATACCCGCCAGAAGGACATCGAGGGGAAGCCGTTCCAACTCGACACCACCAGGAAAGGCAGGATTCTGCCAGAGGTACTTCGGCCCGCCAGCGTGCGCACACGCGCCTTCCGACAGGAGTTTGACCGCGTCCACCTTTCGGTCAGCGAGGTGGTGCACCAGGTCGCGGATCTGCTGCACGCTGTCGACCTCTCCCGTGAAGCGCTCGCGCGCCCAGGGGTTGCCGCTGAAGACAGTGGCGGCGGGATGCCCGTCGCGTCCGGTGATACCGCAACCGGTCGCAAGCAGTCGCGGGCCCCGCAGCGCGCCCGCGGCGATTTTCGCCCGCGTGTCCAGAATTCCGCCCGTCGGATCGCCCACCGACTTGATGGTGGTAATCCCGTGGTCGAGGAACAGCCCGAGCCTTCCGGGAAGCTCGTTCTCCTCGAAGGCCCGCATCGAATCCGGATCGGAGACCGCGCGCACGTCGTAGAAGTGGATATGAGTGTCGATCAGGCCCGGCATGACCCATCCTTCGGCCGCATCCACCTCCTGTCTGCCCCTGAGCGGCTCGGCCGAGACGGAAGCGATCTCTCCGCCGTTGATGGCGACGTCGTACAGACCGGCGAGCGCCTGGCGGCCGTCGAAGACATGTGCGCGACTGATCACGAGGTCATAGGTCGCAGGGCCGCGAGCTTCGGTGCTCGCAAGTGCTTCGGATTCCTGGTGCATCGCTCTCACTCCTGGTGCGTTCTGAGTAGGTGTTCGGGCCGCGGTACACGCGGACGGATCATGCGGGGCCGCTGGCATCGAGAGTCAGGAGGGCCCGGAGTGCCCGGGCTGGAAAAACTGTAACCAAACTAGTTACAGTTAAGGCGTACCTCATGACGCAGGGTGGGTGCGCGTCAGCGCCTGATCAGTGATTCCTCGGTTCGTTGTCGGAGGCCAGTATCTGATGCAGCAGGTCGGCGATCGTCGTCCTGCCGAGCTGTTCCTCCAGAGCTCGTTCCGCGCTCTGGAACTCGACGTCAAGCAGGTCGCCGATGTTGCGTCCGACCTCGCACGCCCCGCTGGGCGGATGGGTGTACCGCGAGAAGATCTGCCCTTCCTCGACGGCGGCGTACGCGTCATAGAGCGTGATATCCCGCGGGGCGCGAGCAAGGGACCAGCCGCCCCCCCGGCCCTCGGCGGACCAAACCAGGTCAGCGTCTCGCAAGCGGCCGAGGACACGCCGCACGAGGACTGGATTGCTCTCAAGGCTGTCCGCGATCTCCGCGGAAGTCAACGAGCCCCCACGCCGGTGCGCCAGCATCGCCAGCGCGTGAATCGCGACCGCGCTCCTACTGCTGAGCCCCGCCATCTCCTACTCCTTGCCGTCGCCGGTTAACTGCAACCACAGTAGTTGCAGTTTGATCCACTCGCAAGCTCGACTGCCGCAGTAAATACCGGATTTACTGCGGCAGGGCCTCTCCCGTGATCAACGCGACCTGCGGTGGGGTGACCCGGCCGTTGGGGCGAGGTGTACGCATTTACTGCGGCAGAGCCAGGGATGGGCGGAGCCGGCATGGCGATCGGGCCAGTGACCGAACTCGGAAACGGGGGCGCGCTCCGGCTGCCGCGCGCCCGGGTCGTACCCCTGTCCGCCCCGCCTTTCTCGTACACCGCGGCGGTCGAGCGGTACCTCACCGGCGCGGGCATCGCGAAGTCCTCCGCGCGGATCTACCGGATCTCGCTCACGACGTGGGGGTGGATACTCGCCGGCAAACCGGCACCGACCGGACCCGCCCGCCGGGGCGCGAAGCCGCCCGTCTTCCCCGTCACCGCGATCGACGACCCGGCGCTGCCGGAAGTGCTGGCCGAGCTGGCGGCGGTGCGGGCGGACGAGATGGACGCCGACACCGTCAACCGTGAACTGTCCATCGCGCGCAAGGCGATCGGCTGGTGGCAGCGCCAGGGCTGGATCGAAGGCGACCCGACGATCGGCATCGAGCGGCGGCCTGCACCGCCGGACCGCACCAAGGCCCTGGCCGAGAACCAGATCGCCGCCCTGTGGCGCCTGGACGTCGCCCTACGGGAGAAGACGTTCTGGAAGATGCTCTACGAGTCGGCGGCCCGCGCCGACGAGGTGCTGTGCCTGAACGTGGAAGACCTGTACCCGCAGGACAAGCGCGGCAGGATCACCGCCAAGGGCGGGGCGACCGAGTGGATTCACTGGCAGTCCGGCACCGCCCAGCTCCTGCCCCGACTCACCACCCGCCGCACCCTAGGCCCGCTGCTCCTCACCGACCGCAAGGCCCCGGCTGGAACGCCGACGCTCGACGTGTGTCCAGAGACCGGACGCGCCCGGCTCTCCTACCGCCGGGCCGAGGAGATCTTCGAGGAGAACACCCGGCTGCTGGCCAACCCGCTCGCCTCACCCGCAGACATCGAGGACCTGGATGGCTGGACCCTCCACCGGCTCCGCCACAGCGCCCTCACGCATGACGCCGAGGACGGTACGTCCACCCCAATGCTGCTGGCCCGCTCTCGCCACGCCTCCGTCCGCTCCCTGGAGCGGTACGCCCGTCCCGGCGTCGACGCGGTCGCCCGACACGTCGCGGAACGCGACCCCGCCGCACGTCGCCGCACGTGACACCCGCCGTTTGCGGCTGGTGACAGCGTTCTTACCGGCACCCCCACCCCCAGGGGAGGTGGACACACCGGCCCGGCCATTCGGCAGTGAAACCGTGATGGAAGTCGCAGGAATTCGAACAGACCTACGCCGCAGAGTGCCGGCGGTCCTCGCCGTGGCATTAACGCTCTGAAGTGGGGCCTGGCCCAAGTTGTGTGGGTTGGTGACGGAGTGTCACGCGAGGAGAACGCGTTTCCGGAGGAGCGGGAATCCGGCGCGGCCGAACATCTGCCGTTTGAGCATCTTGATCCGGTTGACTGCTCCTTCGACCGGGCCGGAGTTCCAGTCGGTGGTCAGTCCGGCGGTCACCGCGTCGAAGTCGCTTTCCAGCCCGGTGGCGAAGGTGCTGATTCCGGGCAGGCCCGATGTCACCGCCTCAGTGATCCACTCGGGGAGGCGCAGTCCGTCGAGTGTGGTGAGCATTTCCGCGAACGAGCTGGTCAGGTCGGCAGCGGAGGCCAGTTCCGGGCAGCGGTCAAGCACGGCCTTGCGGTGCAGTTTCTCCTCTTCGGTCAGGGTGGCCGGGTGCCGGGTGAGCCAGCCGGTCACCTGCCGTACCGACAGCGGGGCCGGAGGCGGTGTGAAGCCTTCCCGCTGGGGCAGGTCGCGCCGGATCCAGTCGCAGACGATGGTGTAGTGACCGCGGAAGCCCCGGGCGGTGATCTCCCGGTAGAGGTCGAGGACGGTCACTTTCCCGCCGGTCTCGGCCCAGCGTTCGGCCAGGTAGGGCTTGAACGGGTCGAGCTTGCTCGGGAGCTGCCGTTTGCGGCCCTTGACCATGTCCTGCCAGCGGACCGCGCGTGCGTACCGCTGCACTGTGTGCCGACCCCAGCCCAGATGCTGTGCGACTCCCCGCAGGCTCATGCCCTGGGCGAGGAGTTCGTGGACGAGAGCGTGGTGGACACGGTCCCGCTCGGCGAACTTGCCTGTCGGTGCGTCCGTTTCGTCGGTCTGGCCGGGGGCCGCCCTGATCGGCGTCTCCCAGGCCGGTTCCGGCTCTGGGTCCGGCAGCGGCAGGTCGTGCAGGCTGGAGCGGTGGGCGGCCACGGTCTTCTCGACGGCCGAGGCGAGGTTCTGCCAGAGGTGGAACCGGTCGGCGACCTGGAGGGCCTGGGGCGCGGCGGTGTCGGCCGCCTCGGCGTAGGCGCTGGCGCGGTCGCGGCAGATGACCTCGATTCCGGGACGGGCCGCGAGCCATGGGACGAGGGTGGCGGCGTCGCGCTCGGGCAGCAGGTCGAGGACCTGGTGGGTCTCGGCGTCGATCACGACCGTTCCGTAGACGTGGCCACGCCGGAGCGCGAAGTCGTCCACGCCGACGGCGCGGGGCTGCGTCGCTGCCGGGTCGGGCAGGTCCATCACCCTCCGCAGCAGCGTGTTGCGGCTGGTCGTGATGCCCAGGTGTCTGGCGAGGCGGGCGCCGGCCCGCCCGGCCAGTGCCAGCCCGACCTTGCTCATTGCCGACCGCAGACGCTCGGTGGTCCGGCCGTGGCGCCGGGTGAGTCCCGGCACCTGCTCGACGAACGTGCGCCGCGGGCACTCCCGGGTCGCGCATACGAACCGGCGGACCCGCAGTGCCAGTACGCACGGCCGTCCGGCACAGGCCAGGTCCGCGGGAAAGCGCAGGTAGGAACCGTGGATCTGAGCAGACCAATCCCCGCAGGCCGGGCAACAGGCGTTGCTCGCGGAGCACCGCGCCTCGATGCGGATCACCTCACCGTCCGTCTCGGCGGACGTGATCACGACGTTCGTGTTCGACGGGAACAACAGCTCTTGTACCAGAGACGGGTCTTCGTTCACTGCGACCGAATGTCGAGCACATCAGCCATACGAGGAGCGAATTCAAGGCGACTTCCGAACCTCAGTCACGAAGATCAACAGCTACAACGAGTAGTCGGCTCACCACAACTTGGGCCAGACCCCACTTCAGAGCGTTAACCTCGCCGTTTCGCTTGGGTTGATCAGACGTCGCTGTTCGTCTGGTGTCGCGTGGGCGGGGTGATTTTGTTGCCTGGGCATGGCGGAGTCCCGGCGCGTGGTCGGGTTCTCCAAGGTCTTTCGAGTCGTGGGCGGTCGGGGATTTGGCGGTCAGTCGGCGGGGCGGGGCAGTGCGGCGAGGCGTTGGAAGGCCATGGCCAGTTCGTGTCTCCAGGGCCAGGTCGCCGATATCCGCAAGCGCAGACGCCGAGCGCCGCGGGTGAGGCGGGCGGCGACGTGCAGCAGCCGGTAGCGGAGCTTCTTCGGCTCGGCGGTGGCCGGTTCCCCGTCCAGCAGCAGGGATGTTGCCGCCGAATGACTTGTGCTTCTGGCTGAACCACAGGTCGTTGCCGTTCTCTCGGATCCCGGCCACGCGGTCGCACTCGATGAGAGTCCCGTCCAGGATTACGTGCGTCATGCCTTCGCGTTGGCAGCGGCCCAGGACCTGGTGCAGGTCCGGGGCCTTCTCGGCGAGAACGTCGATGCCTTCGTGCAGGTAGCGGTAGCCAGTGGCCTGGGAGACGCCGGCGTCGCGGGCCAGGCAGTGCACGCAGCCGCGCTCGCGGAACCAGCGCAGGATCAGCACGGCCTGCCGGAACGGGCCCAGTGCCCGGCTGCCGCGTGGGGTGCCGATGTGCCGTCGGTGCGCTGCGAGCAGGCGGGACAGGTCCGGCGCCCGCAGACCCTGTTCCGCGGTGGTCCGGTGCGCTGCGAGCAGGCGGGACAGGTACTCCACGACATGGCGCGGGACGTCGAGCGTGGCAGCATAGGTGACCAACGTGAAGCCTCTGGTGGTTACGGACACGCTCTTGTGGTGAGACCTGTCCTACCAGGGGCTTTACGTCTGTCCAGAGCTGGGGCCGCCCGGACCGATCTATCCGGACATGCGCCGATCAGCCTGCTTCGCGGAGATCATTTCGCCGAGAAAACCTCAATGCCATCGCCGGTAGAAAGGAGGAAGGGCATCTGAACTCAACGGTGCGGGGGGATGTCTCCCGTGATGCCCGACTCCCAGCTCTGCGGCGGTGTGTGTTAGCCGAAGTCGCCGAGGTCGGTGCACGTCTCGCGCAGCGCCTTCAGCCGATCGTTCTGCTGGGACACGTAGTCCGAGACCGATCCTGCGGACAGATCGCCGTCGGCAGCGTCTCGCAGCTCCTTCGCGGTCTTCGCCGCGGCATCGCGCAGTTTGTCGTCGGAGGCCTTTTCGGCGATCTCGTCAATCTTGTCGGCGCGTTCGCGGACGTCCTTGCGGGCCTCATCCGCACTCGACGGATTGGGGTCGAAAAGCGCGACGTCCATAATGTCGAGGCATATATCGCCCCGATCCAGCGCGTGCTGCGCGGAATCACAGGCAGTCAGGCCGAGGGCAGCCGGGACGGCGACGATTCCGCCAGCCAGGAGCACAGCGAACCTCCGGCGCCTTTCCGGTAAGCGCGTCCGCATGCCCAGTGACGACTTCATTCAGCATCCCCCTCTGAGTGCCTTCTCAACTCGCGGACCGCCGCCACCGGACGATCGCCCAGATCACCGCGAGAGCGTCCAGGCCGAACCCCGCGCTCATCACAGCGGTGTGCGTGCCGCCGTCCACACCATGCGAGACCACGGACGTGAGCATGGCGCCCACGAAGAACACCAGCAGTGGCAGCACGTACCACCCTCCCCTAGCCCTCCGGGAAGCGCGATCCTCGTCGTAGTCGGTCGAACGTGCCATGAGAACTCCTACTCCACTCCGTGCTCGTCGCGTCACGCGGCCTCCTCCATGCTGCCTGCTGACGGTGTTCCGGGCAGTACACCGCGCACCCGAACCGGGGTGAAGCCTGCACCACCATTCGGGGTTCCACACCGGCCGAGGGTCCGACCGCACCCTTTTCACCGGCGCATTTGCTGTTTTGGTTGGGTCGGTGACTCTGCTGCGCAATTCCTGGGTCAGGCCGTGAGCTGGTAGGCGAGGTGTTCCAGGCGGCTGCTGCGGGTGTGGTGCCGGTCGTGTCCGGTCCAGTACGCGTCGAGTCGGATCACGTTCAGTGCGGTGGCGGAGAAGGCGTGCTGGAGGCGGACTTTCGGCAGTCCGCGGTAGCGGGCCCGGCGTATGCCGGTGATGTCCAGGGCCTGGTTGATGGTGCCCTCCACTCCCGCGCGCAGGGCGTACTTGGCTTTCCAGGTCTCGGTCTTCTGCTCGGCGCGGGCCCGGACGAGGGCCTCGTGCGGTTCCCTGGGCCGCAGGGTGAGCATGCGCCGGCCCAGCGCGGAAGTGGTGCATTGCTCCTGGAAGGGACAGGGGCGGCAGGTGCGGACACTGAAGGTGATGACGATCGCGTCCGCGCCGTGCTGTTTCACCGGGTTCCAGTGCGCGCTGCTCTTGCCGGCGGGACAGCGGACCTGGCGCGCCTTCCAGTCGATGGTGAAGGCGTTCTTGTCGAAGCCGGCGTGGGCCTTGGCCTGTGCGGAGTGGTCCAGCAGGACGGGGGTGACCATACGGGTGCCCTGCTTCAGCGCGGCGGTGATGAGATCGGCGGAGGGGTAGCCGGAGTCGAGATAGTGCTCGCCGGGTGTCACCCCGTGTGCGGCCAGGCGCTGTTGGACAGGTGCGGTTGCCTTCACGTCGGGCACGGTGGCGTCGGTGGTGAACACGTCCGTGATCAGGTTCGGTGCCGCCAGGCCCCCGGCTTCGGCTTCGGCTTCGGCTTCGGCTTCGGCTTCGGCTTCGGCTTCGGCTTCGGCTTCGGCTTCGGCTTCGGCTTCGGCTTCGGCTTCGGCTTCGGCTTC